>DATBTE010000368.1:0-1614 GCA_036559425.1 Pseudobdellovibrionaceae bacterium
CGCTACGATGGCGGCCAGGAAGGCCTTCTCATGGAAGGAGGCACTCTTTAGTTATCCCTCACTGCTGTGAGCAAACTCTTTCTAATTCGCAAAATCCTTTAAGGGATTTCATTATCAACAATATGGAGGGCCAGTTTCAAAAAGTTATGCCTGGAAAATTCTTGGGAGGGATTGTGAAGTCTGAAGGATTAATCGATCTTCATCATGTAGCGGATTTCACGACTCAAAAAAGACAAACGCGAAGTAAGATCCGTCAGAACCTGTAAATTGGCTTTTAATTCAGTTAAAGCATCGACCTCAAGAATTGGAGAATCCTCTAGCTCGTGATAAGAACGATGTTCTGCCATGGAAGAACCCGCCATTAACTCCGACTCTATAACCTCGGTGATGTTAAGACTTTCCGCAGCTTTCTCATTTAGTCTCATTAGCAGTACTCCTTTTTCATTTGCACCCAATCATCTAGTCTAGTGACAATATATCTCGCTCTACAACTTAAAAAATCTTACATATAGTATTTACAATTCACGACACTTTAAACTCACCATCTATTATTCACACTGTAGAGCTAATACTCACACTGCAAAGCAGAGTGATCCGTCGCCGCGATATTTACTCGGTCCGTATTATTAGCCAAATACGTGGCCATAACACTTCCATTTGTATCCTTATGTTTTAAGCCCAGCACATGTCCCAGTTCATGGATAACAAGCGCTTCGATGTTTACAGCATTCGCGACAGCGGTCGCTGCGACTCCAGGTGGATTCCAGTAGTATTTAAAATAAGATGTCCCATTCATATCCTTCGCAGCATTAATTCGCATATCAGCTTCCTTAATCTGATCTCCAACCCAATAGATTGAAGTGCGTGCCTGCTCGGATTTTTTGTCAGCTTCCCAAATATTAGAATAATATATGACGTTTCGGCCATCTTTTTGAGAGTTCAAGGGGCCACTTATTCTTTGACTTGTGACAATGTTTATCACGCGCTTCCCTGTTGCATCTTGCCAAGCCTTTGCCGCAGACTCAATGGCACTGACATATTCTTCAGGAACAGATTCATGCAAATAGAGGATCACTGGAACTTCACCCTTCCAGGAAATACGCTCGCCGTAAACGTTCTGAACAAATCCACAGTCCTCCTGGGATTTGGGCGCACAAGCCTGTAAGCCGAACGCAATGAGCACGCACAAGAAGGTCAAATACTTCCGCATGAATAGGGTCTCCTCCTCATTTGTCTATCAAGTCTGGGGCCAGCTATTTGATTTCCAGAAGTGTTCGTAGGCACCTGAATTTACTAGATTTTTTTTGTTTTCTGGTTTTCTGCTTTTTCTACAATGTACTGTTTATGTTATGGTGAGTTTCACACAAATAACTTAACTGATTGATTTTATTAATAAAAAAACATGTTCACTTTCCAACAGGGAGGGGCCGTGAATTGTTCTAAGAATTTTGATGAATAAGAATTTTTGTGGTCTTCCATAAGTTTGTCTCTAGAGACAGAAACACCCTTATTTTTTAGCTCCCCCTGATCTCGACCAATAGCCAGAATGACACTACGTACTTAATTCCTCGAAATCATTGAGAATCTCATTTTGGTACAGCCCTTGCTTATAGA
>DATBTE010000369.1:0-15110 GCA_036559425.1 Pseudobdellovibrionaceae bacterium
TATGCTTTAGAAGCAGATTCAGGCCGTCAGGTTTGGCTGTATTCACGGCAAGACACCTCCAACTTCTCTATTCGAGGAGGCTCAAAACCAGCGTTAAAGGATGGCAACTTATTTGTGGGTTTCAGCGACGGAACTTTAGTGAGCTTAAATGCAAAGACTGGAAATTTGCAATGGGAGCTTCCTTTAAATAAGAATAAAAAATTTCGCGATGTGGATGCCTCTCCCATCATTGATGGAGATCTGATTTATATTTCGGGATACGACGACAAGCTCTATTGTATCAGCGCCCAAAAAGGGGATGTTCAATGGAAAGTTGATGGAGGCGGGTACTACCCCATCACCATTTATAACGACAAAATTTATTACTCCACAACCACCGGTGAAGTTTGGGCCCTGCAAAAAGGCAATGGCCAAAAGGCCTGGGCTTATCAATTGAAAGAGGGCATTGCCACCCAAGTTAAAATCTACAAGGGACTGGCTGTTTTTGGCGAGTCCCAAGGCCAACTAAAATTCCTCGATGCCAACACTGGCAAACAGATTTCTTCTTTTGATCCAGGACGTGGAATCATGTCCACGCCTTTGGTGGATGACAAAAACAATCATATTTATTTTATCTCCGGTGAAGCCAATATTTATGCGATGGAAGCCAAATGGTCTTACCCGCAATGGATCCCATATCTGCAATAGGAGCTAAGATGTCACAATGGATTTATGCAAGTATTCTGAGTTTAACTCTCTTTGGATGTGCCACCGGGAAGTGTGTGAATGCAGCTAGCCCTCCTCCTAAATCTGCGCCAGTATCTACGCCTGCGCCAACTCCTCATTCAGGAGAGATTGCCATGAAGCCAGAGTCTAAATTAGATAAAGTTAAAGTCTATAAACCGGACGGATCTCTTCAGTGTGGCCAAGGCAAAGCTATTCCCATTGCAGAAATGCAGAAAGAATTGAAAGACATTAAAGTCTATTCAAGCATGAATAAAAACGACGGTATGATGCGGATTCAACTTTGTGGATCTCCCACGGGAAATGCCAATGTGTATGAAATTGACCGTAAGCAGTTGCAGGCCGCTATTAAATTAGGTTTTAAAGAATGGACCTTCGATAACTAGATCTTGAGTCAGGGATTTTCACCGCTACTTAAGATCTGATGTTACATAATATAACTTATCAGAGCAAAAAACTGAATAAATTGGCTGGAATAAGAAATAGGCCAAATTGCAATCCTTTAAGCAAACCGACGTCAGAAAATACTCGACCGTCTGCGGGCAAGCCGAGCCGATTGATTTCAATAGACTGTTTCAATCGAGCTCGAAAATTATCCTGGATGGCTTTGCCGAGGACTTTGTTATGGCGACAGACCACGGCCATTTCCACATTGATATCCTTTGATCTTGGGTCCGCATTGTAGGTGCCTACTAAGATCGTAGAACCATCCATCACCGCCCGCTTCGAATGCGTTCCCCACCGCGTGTGCAGAGCTTCCGCTACGGGAGTGGGATAATTCTGCGGAGGATTTCCTCGATATAAGTGCAACCTAATTCCCAAATTACGCCAAATAGACATATAGGGATAAAGGGCGGCGCTCGTGTACGTCGCATCCGTTGAATTCAAACTATTTGTCAACAGCTGTAATTTAACCTTCTGGCCAATGTTCATCACATCTTTTAGAAAATCCAAACCGTCGTAGGAAACCACGAAATAAGGAGATTCTATCGCAACGGACTCTTGAGCTGCCAAAATTTCCTGAATGGCGGCACGATACACCGGACTATTGGGCGATTTATCTATCCCATCGGCAACAAAGCTCGAATCTGTGCAGACACTTGTAACCTGTGTCTTTAACATCTGTCTTCCGCTGCGGTTAATTTTTTTCAGCAAAATCGCATCTGCTGGTTTGGACGTGATAAATTCTTTGGCCTTTTGAACGGATTTAGAATCTGCTGAAGGAGTTTTAGGTGCGGCCACGGTAAGTCCGCTTTCCCAGAAATCTTCAAAGGATTTTTTCATCGCTCGCACGAGCGTTCCTTGAACATATAGATCGGTGTCTAGAAAATTATAGGTGGGGCTTAAGTCAAAATACTCTTCAGCAATATTACGTCCTCCCGTCATTCCCTGCCCATCGACATTCTCCCCGTCAATAATAAGAGATTTTCGATGACTTCGAAATTGCGCTCCAACCACGTTGAAGAAAGACGTTTTATTGTAATATCTAATTTCAAGCAGTCCCTCTTTAACAGCGGATTGAATGACCGCCGCGTAGTCTTCTTTCAATTGAAAAACCGCGATGGAGGAGTCCACCAATAAGCGAATCTTGATATGATCCTTTTGCGCTTTTTCAATTAGAGCCTGGGTAAATAAGCGTCCCACTTTGTCCGTGTTGTATATAAAGTATTCTATATCTATGGTCTTTTTTGCGGTGGCAATCATTTCGAATCGCTTTTGAAGTGCGGCCACACCCGAATCGATCAATTGCATTTTTTGCGGGTCTGCGAAGGTGTACTGAAGTCTCTCCTGAGAAAAGGCTTTTAAAGAAACAGTGCTCAACAAAATAAAAATAAATAATTTCTGCATAAGCTTAAGAATACGAGCGACGTTTATTCCGTACAACTCTTATGAGTTTAACAGGACGAGACCTTGGAGTAGCATAGCAATGAGAGTCGGGCTAAACTGGACTTTGCTTTTCCTGGTTTCATCTGCAGAATGAATATAATTAGAGGAAACAATAATATGGCAAAAGCACTTGGACTTCTGGCTATTCTTATTTCAATTTATGGTTTGGCGAAGGCCGGCGTAGGCGATAAGGACAGTGATCTGTGCTTCGAAGTTAAAGACTCCCAAAAATTTTTAAAGGTGAATACGAGGGTGGTTCCTCAAGGAACTCCTCCTGAAATCGAGAAAATTCAAGAACTCGAGAAGAGTGTTCTTAAATTTTATGGATCAAAATGTGCTGACGTGGGTAAGTCATTTCCATTAGAAAAGTTTTTTAGCGCGGCCTATGGAAATTGCTTTGATAAATGCAAGACCATTACCTATACCGATAAAGATCTTAACGAAGGAAAAGCTGCCTCCGGTTACTTCGGAGATTTTTGCCGCAGTCAGTGCACAGCCTATAATTGGCAAGCATCAGCTTGGATTGAAGGAAAAAAAGAGGGCGAAAAGAGTTGCAGTGCTGGAGTAAAAACGAACATCCAATCACCCGCTTCTGGTAAACGCTAGCGTACTGCTGAATTATTTTAAACTTTATATTGCTTAGAACTCGCTAGAATCGTTTCCGCGAAAAGCGCTGTAAACATCGCAAAAAGAGCCATTCCCGTCAGCATTAAAAGAATCCCCAGGCATTTTCCTTGAAAGGTTACGGGAGTAATATCCCCGTAGCCGGTGGTGGTTGCGGTTGCAAACCCCCACCAAAGGGCATCTATGAAGCCGTGAATTCTGGGATTAATTTCATGTTCAAGAAAATAAAAAACAACACAAAAAATACCGATTAAGAAATTACCTAATAGGGTTAAAAGAAGAAAAACAGGACTTCTAATAAGAAGATTCATCTCTGAAAGAAAAAACCTCAGACTTAAAATAAAATTCAACTTTGGTTTTCTTGCATGCATAGAACGAGCTCATCTCCTGCCTATAAGTTCTAATCTTTAAGCTTCGGGGTGATCTTAAGTTCTTTTATTTGATCACCTCGTTTAACTTTCATTACTGTTTCCACATTCGGCTTCACCGCTTGCAGGGTATAAACATAATCATAAATATTTTCGATTTTTATACCATCAAATTCCACAATCACATCGTTTTCTTGAATTCCCGCTTGAGCCGCTGGACTCTCTTTGGAGGCTCCGGAAACGCGTACACCCTTCACCCCTTCTTGGGTATAATCTGGAATGGTGCCGAGGTAAGTCCGGAAGCTGCGGCCCTCCAGTTGTTTGTTAGGGTTGCCTCCCACTTTCACGTACTTCAATACCTTTACCGAACTATCAGCCAGAAGCCGGGTGTAGTCCGCAACGGTTTTAATCACCCGCTCAAGCCCCGGATAATTTAAAGTTTCCGCCCGGTCTCGAGGGGAGTGGTAATTCTCGTGAGAGCCCGTAAAGAAGTTAATCGCGGGCACCTCCGCCATATAAAGAGCGGTGGAGTCTGTGGGCAGATAAGGATCCTCTTGAAGAGTTAAAGGCACGCCTTGGCGAATGGAGATCTCTTCTGCAAGCTGGGACCAGTGATCTGCAGAGCCCACACCTTGAACATAAAGTCTTTCTTGAAGGTGACCAATCATATCCATATTAAGATTGGCATTAAAATAGTTTGAAATTTTTTGTTTATGGGATTTGCCCCATCCTTTAACAAAAGCCGTGGAACCCAAAAGTCCAGACTCTTCTCCTGACCAGATTGCGAAATAGAGATTCTTTTTCAAACTGCCCGGTTTCCTTTTGTATTGATCACCAAAGTAGTGAGCCAGTTCTAAGATCCCTGCAACTCCTGAAGCATTGTCATCCGCGCCAAAGTGGATTTGTCCCCGCTCTTCCGCTTTGGCTAAGGAATTGCCGATTTCTCCGCGGCCCAAATGGTCTCCGTGAGCCGAGAGCAGAAGACCAGTGACAGCCCCTTTCACTGGAAGCTTTGCCACGACGCTGATCCCTTGGGATCTCTCGAAATCCAAAGACACTGTTGCGGTTAAATAGATCATCGGAATGGAGATCGCCTCTAAAGCCTCCCCTTGATTGAGCTTTCCTAGAAGAGAGTTGAAGTCTTGCCCCGCAGACTTCAAAAGTTCCTTTAAAGGACCCTGTTGAATTTTTAAAACCGCTAGACTGGAATCCGAAAGAGTCCCTTCAAATTTTAACTTGCTGAGATCTTCTTTTTCTTGGGTGGGGTCCACAAAAATAACTCCCACGGCTCCTTCATTTCTAGCGATAGTGATCTTATGTTGAAGACGAGCATAGGTATTTAAGTGATGCCGCAGCCCTGGAGCTACATCTTGAGGAATGTCTTTAAAGATCACCACCCACTTACGCTGGACCTTGGCGTTTTTATAAGAATCATAAGCTGGAAATTTATCCGTGGCGGGAGCTTTGATCCCGTAGCCGACAAAAACAACCGGAGACTCCGCGATCCGACCGATTTTTGAAAAAGATAAAACGCTGTAATCTTTTTCAATTTGCAGATTTTTTTTAAAGTTTCCCACGAACTCCATTTTATTTTCAGTCCCTAGTTTTACCCCGGAAGTAAACTCAAACTTCTCAAAAAAAGAACCGTCATTAGCCCCCCCTTTAAGCCCAAAAGACTTAAAAATATCCGCAAGTTTGGAGGTGTATATTTTCTCTTCGGTTCCCCCCACTTTGCGGCCACCGAGTTTTTCCGAGGCCATATAATTCACAATACTTTGCGCATCGGACGCAGTGATTTGGGGTCTTAAATCCGTGCTCGACAGATCTTTCTCTGGCAATCCCAAAAGCTTTCTCGCCTCAGCATCGTCCCAGTCAGCAATATAAATCTGGCTTTCACCTTTTTCATTACGATGAGACCAGGTCATTTGTTTTCCATCCAGGGAAAAACTCGCTAGACCATCAAAACCCTCACCGAAAGTCACGCGCACGGGAGGTTTGGTTCCTTCACTATCCACGATAAAAAGCTCAAAGTTTGCATAACCAAGAACACTGGAAGCAAAAATAATGTAATCTCCCGAGGGATGATAATAGGGAGCCCAGGACATTGATTTTAAATGAGTGATTTGCTTTTGCTCCGAACCATCCACATTCATCGTATAAATTTCAGCCGTGGCCCCATTGGAAGAAAAGCGACGCCAAGTGATTTTCTTGCCATCAGCACTGAAGAAGGGACCCCCATCATAGCCTTTGGCGTCCGTCAGGCGCTTTACCTGGGTCCCATTCTCTTTCATGAGGTAAATATCCATCATATAGGAAGGATCTTGCTGGAACAGCTTTTGATCTTCGCCGCTGATTTTTTCAGTATAACCCGCACGATTTGAGGCGAAAGCAATCCATTTTCCATCCGGGGAGTAAGAACCCTCTGCATCATAGCCTAAGGACTTGGTCAATTGTTTAAGATTTTTTCCCTTAAGATCAGACGTGAAAATATCGTAGTTCTCGTCAAAGCTCCAAGCATAACGACCTTTCACTGGCTTCTTGCGGCTTTCAATCTCTTCCTCTTGTTTCTTCTTCCATTGAGGATCCAATTGCGTAGAAGAAAAGAGCAATTTTTTAAGGCTCGGATGAATCCAGCCACAGGTGGTCTTGCCTTTCCCGCTGGAAACCAAATCAGTCTTTCCAGTTTCCAAGTCCATGACGTACATTTGATAGAACGGATTGCCAGGATATCTTTCACTTTGAAAAATCATTTTTTTACCGTCAGCACTAAAGTAACCTTCTCCAGATTTAGGACCTTCGAAGGTTATTTGATGAGCGGATTTCACCAAAATGTTCGGCCGATCAACAAAAATATTTTCTTGCACCGGGGCCTCGGCGAGGGGCGCGCCCTGTGCATGAGGATTAAGCATTAAAAAGAAACTCAGCGAGAAGATTTTAAGGGTATAATTCAGATTATAATTCATAGTTGCTTGAGGCTATTTCAGGGGGTAGCATGGGGTCAAGAATGAAGGAGCTTCCCTTGAAAAGAATTCTTTTTGGTCCATTCATTATTTGTCTCTTAATGCTTACTGCCTGTGCACTTCAAAAACCTCAAACCGCAAGTCCAGCAGCCCCAACAACAAGGGATAGGAATTTTTTTAAATCCCCAGTGACCACTGAGAATGAGAAAGTTGAATTCATTGCCCATACTGAGAATAAGCCCATGAAAGCCTATCTTTCGATGAATCTTCCCTATCCTCCCTATCAAGTCCTTTTTGAACAGATCCAAAAGGCAGAAGGGATCGCACTTACCAATCGTGGTGAAGCGCACATGACTGTCATCACCCCGGTTGAGTATGACAAGGTTTTGAAAAAGCATCTTAACATTGCTGAAATTCACAAAATTGCCGAGGCTACAAAAATTCAGGAACTTCCTTTTACTCCTGTATGTATTGGCAAAGGACAAAAAGAGTTAAAGGGCAAATTAGAAAAAGTTTATTTTGTCGTGGTGGAAAGCCCTGCTTTAATTGAACTGCGGGGGCAAATTGAAGAGGCCTATATTAAAAAGGGGGGGAAACCTCAGGAATTCGTTCCGGAAAGATTCTTCCCACACGTGACCTTAGGCTATTCCGCTCGCGATTTGCATTATGAAGACGGCGTTCTCAAAAATAATAAGAGCTGTCTCTATCAATTTCAGCAATAACTTAGTAAATATAAGCTATAAGTATTAAGATGCAGATAGATTGTAAGTACAAAAAAGAATGCTCTGGTTGCCAATATTTAGATCTGTCCCTTCAGGAACAGCAGCATCTCAAAACTCAAGCGCTTTCCGGACTTCTCAGGGATTTTAAAATCCCTTTTAAAAGCGCCATAAACCTGACCAGCCTGGGACCGGCCTGGCTCAGGGACCGTGTCGATCTGGTTTTTAATTCCGTGGGCACAGAGGGCGTTTTAGGGCTTTACAAAAAGAACAGCCGAGAGATCCTGGATATTGAACAATGTCAGCAGTTATCGCCGCAACTGCAAGCTTGGCTCTCAGAGATTCGCAAGATTCACTGGCCTATCCGCAAAGGTTCTTTACGTCTGCGTGTCGGCCCTCAACGCCAAAAAGGAATCTGGCTGGATTTTGCCAATATTGATATAAAAAATCTTCTGGAGGAAAAAACCATTCTCTCGAATTTGTTAAACTGTGCGGTGGTGGAGATTGGCCAAAAACACAAAGTGCTTCAATTCGTCAACGGGCGATTGAAACTCAAAGACGCCGAGCCTCAGGTCTGGTTTCAAAGCTTTATTGAGACCCAAGCGGTGGATCTTTTCTGCTCCATCGGAAATTTCACCCAAACAGGAATTCAAGCCAATCGTGACCTCACCAAAGTTATTAGCCAATGGCTCGAGGAAATCCATTCTCAGCATATTTTGGAATTTGGCTCTGGAATTGGAAATCTGAGTTTTCCCGCTTTGGGTTACGCGAGAAAACTCACAGCCTGTGAAATCGATCGCGGAGCTCTGGCAGGTTTTGAAAAAACCCTGCAGAAGCTTTCTCAGGTTCCAGGTTTTGAAAAAATTCGTGAACGCGTCGAAATACAGCAAGGCGATTTTCAAAATCGCAATCCCCAAAAATTTGCTGAATATGATACGGTTCTAGTGAATCCACCCCGCTCAGGATTAAAAGAATTTTTAAACCCTTTAATCACTGAAACGAAGAAACCGAAATACTTTTTGTACATGTCCTGCTTTCCAGAAAGTTTTGTCCTGGATGGACAGCGCCTTCAGCAAGCCGGTTACAGTTTGCAAAAACTGAATATCGTCGATCAATTTCCCCAAACCACGCACTATGAAATCCTGAGTTTGTGGGGTCTCAATGAAGAGAAAAAAGTTTCAGGCCACAAATAATTCCCGGAATGTCTCGGCCCAAAATAAGAGAAAGAAGAGGCAAGACCACCACACCAGTGGCCGCAATCAGAGTCGCTCGAAAGACAACTCGCAAGAAATACCAGGGTGACAATCGTTCTCGAGGCTCGCCGAGACGAATATCGCAGGCCGCTTCGCCAATTGAAGCTCCAATAAAAAATCTGGTAGTGATCATATACAGCCAAGCGGCCCCCAGATAAATCAACGCGAAGTCTTTCAGCAATCCCTGGTCGATGGGAACTTTGATAATCTTAATAAAGGCCATTAAAAACACGCAATTCATGGCGATGAGCAAAAGCGCATCAATCGTTGAAGCCATCAAAGACCACAGAGTGAGTGTATAACCCTTGCGTTTCCCGATGGGCCCACTCTGAAAGCCCGTGTCCATTTCCCACTGTAAATTTTGACGATTTCTAAAAAGCTTCTTCAATGACTCAGGATACTCCGATGGCACTGGCACTTTGTCTTCGGGAATTTCCCAGGGGAGATTTGGATTTTCAGGTTTTACTTTTTCAATGCGCATAAAAAGATCCCTATCTAACTCCACCCGAGGTGGAGTTAGAGTTTCCGTTTGTGGACTCCACAAACGGAGTCACTGCTGGCGGCGGAATCGGATCCGTCGGTGGCGGCTGAATCGGAGGTGGACCCGGTGGCGTTGCTGGGGTGGTCGGTGTGCCCGGCGGCAAACAGATCAACGGAGCTGGTGGACATGGGTCGACCGATGGTTGCGGATTATGATCATCATCATCATCATCTTTAAAGATGAAGTAGAGCGCAGTCCCCACCGCCGCGAAGATAGCGCCGCCAATCAACCATTTACACCAAGTGCAGGCACCGGCCGCAACGCAGTTTCCTTGGTCATCTCGTTCTTCATCTTTATTGCATTCTTTTTTAGTATCATCGGCGGGAATTGCCTCAGCAGGAACACACGCTTGTCGTTCCACATTGTCTTCGGTGATTGTCTGTACAACTGAACCCGGCGCGCACACACAGACGCCATCGACCAAAGTTGAACCAGGTTTTTCCAGGGAGCAATCTTTTTCCGGAGTCACAATGGGGGGTAGCGGAGTCTCAGGGTAAGTTAAGACTTCCATTTTACGTGTTTCCAGAGCTCGACAGGCGGACTCCTGCTCATCGCGAATTTTACGAATATCACCCAATGGGGGTCTTGAACAAAACTCAAGCGCTCTGTCAATATAGGTATTGAGTTTATCCAGGTGGGCCTTTATAAGATCATATTGGGCTTGAGAAAGCTTGCCGTCCTTATCGAAAAGCAAATTAATATTTTTCTCCGCATCCGTCGTTCCATTGGCTTTTAAATAAGACTCGATGATTCTTTTTTTATCATTGGCTTCATCTGGAGTCCCTTTACGAAGAGGCGATTGGTTTGGACAACTCTGAGAAGTTGAAGTTTGGATTTCCTGATTCTTACCATGCTTTACGCAAATTGCAGCTCCATTCTCTCGATAACCATAAACCAGAGGATTACAGGAAACCGACCCATTCATGCATTGTCCTCCACCGTAGGTATTCATTTCTTGAATTAAAGCTTCGCGACCTGGGCCCGATCCACCGCAAGAAGAGTCATTTCCATATTTCGCGATATAACCACTCACTATGCATGGGTCTCCTGAGACCGCTCCACGAATGGATTTAGAGGCTTTGCCACCCTTCGCTTCCGCGCTCCCTCCCAAAAGCAACCATTGCACAAAAAAATCATGCCTCATTTCATTGGCGGCTTGAGAACCCTGATATTTTTCCATAACTTGTTGAGCATCTTCCATGACATAACGAAGACGCACTAGATACTCCGCTCGTTGTCTCGGCTTCAAGCGCTTAAACTCTCCATAACTCAAAGCCACGGACTGATTAAGACGAGTTTTGCGTGGGGCCTTGAGAACCGCTGCCTTTATTCCCTTATCCCCTAAGATGAGCTTACGAATCGCTTGCTCATGGAACTTCATATCGTCTTTGGTCAAAAACACATTATTCACTTTTAAGAACTTCGCATTGTTGTCGGGATTGTAAGTGGCGGTCACTGTTTGCCCGTCTTTAGTGATCAAAAGGCGAACTCGCTCTTTGCCATCGCTATCTTTGATCGTGCTCGCTTCCACCTCAGGCATGAACTCATTGCGGTTCATCTGAACCCATTGATCCATTTCTCCGCGCAAAGTTTTAGGATAGAAGGGTCGCATTTTTGAGTAAAATTCGCCGACCGTCAGCTTTCTTTTATTCAGACCGCTGTATTTGAGAAATTCTTGAATGGATTTTTTATCAATATTGTAATTATAATCGGAAGCCTTGGCTTGCAACTTCGCCTTCACGTTCGCTGTGGCTACTGCCTTGGCCTGCGCCCCTTGAGCCAGCGGCGAGGCCACCATAGTGAATACGGCAACATTCACGGCAGTCATTTTTATCAACGAAAGTGCAACTGTCATCCATCTCATACCAGAACCTCTTTTTTCTATACACTTCTTGTATCGGATTCGAACGATTAAAAATTTAGGGTTCTAGAGATAGGTCCTAGTCCGATTCTAAAATTTATATTTTTTTAGACTTAAGCCAAGCTTCTAAATAGCCACGACGTCCCCAACCAAAATTCTTATACTTCAACCTTAGAACATCTCCGTTGAACTCGACCACTTCCGCCTTAACCACCTTAAAATCCGGCAGTTCGGACAGGCTAAACTCCACCTCATTTTTGCCTTCCAAGGATTCCGCTTTTTTCGCCAGACGGATACGAATACCAGCTGTAGAGACAGATTCCGTCAAACCCGCAAGATCTCCTCCCGTATGCACAATCACGGGAGTTCTTACGTCATATCTGTGGGCCGTTGGAAACATCCATTGCTGACGACGATCTAAATAAGGGTAACGGGCGTAAAAGGCGATAATCAAAACAGAAAAAGTGACCAAAATTGAGAGGAGAATTTGCACTCGAACAAACTCCGGATTCAAAACAGTTTCATCAATGGTGAAGGCGCGATAAGTATTCATTCCTAAAACAATCAACAGAGACACCACCGCCAATAGCCATGTCATTTTGTGCTTCAGCAACAGCGCAAAGCCTGAGATAAATATGCCCGCAAGCCAAAGCCAATCAATCACGGGAATGGTTTTAAGAAGCTCTACGAACTCTTGTGGGTAATACCAATTAAGAACCCCGCTTCCAGCAAAGCTTACAAGGATGTTTCCCAAGGGAGCCGCCATAAAGAGCACAGCCAAAATATAGATTCCCACGGGCTGTTTTAAATCCGATGATGGTTCTTGAGACATATTCCCCCCAAACACATGATAATTGAGTCAGCAGGCAAAAGAAAGCCCCTCCTAGACTATGGTCTATCGCCGGGAGGGGCTCTTTTTAAATTTGAATTAACAAATCATTATTTCAACTGAGGACAGCTTTGAATACAGGACTCTTGTGACAATTTGATACGCGCCCCCAGGCATTCCGGCGTCTGTCTATGGCGAATCACCGAAAGAGTGCCTAAATTCGGAGTATAGTTGCGGTTATTCAATCGAGCCAGACAGGCATAGTAGGCATATTGCGTAAGCCCTGTACGCATCTTATCACTCTCATAAAGATAATCCTTGGCTTGATAACGATTCATGCCTACGGCATTTTTACTCGGACTACTTTGAATAACCACAAAATCAAAGTCTTTGGGTTCTAACCTTGAACAAGCGTCAGCGTTTTTCACTCCATTAATACCGAAAGGATCACTCCCCACGGAATCAATCATAATCACATGCCCATGAACAGCCACGATATCCCCTGCCTTCAGATCTGACTTCGGAGTCACCGTGATCTTAGCAAGACAATTTAAACCATTTCTCGGGGGATCCATATACATCGTGGCACTGATCCCGTTCACCCCCGTGGCTTTGACGACTTTATTTGGGCTCAAGCGAAGACCAGCCGCCGCTAAACCTGAATACACAAATCCCGAGCAATCCGTGCCCAATACTTTAGTGCCATTGCCTCCATCCCTAAAAAAGTTCAGAACGGAGTTTGCACTTGTGGTCGCGTAAGGTTTTCCACCATAATCGTAGATCATCGGATAGGTACTGGCTTTTAAACAACCATTTGCATAGCTATTGATATTTTTATAGTAAGGGTGAGAATGCAAGAGGGCCGTGACATTACTGATCTCACGCCGATTGCCTACTCCATTGGGATGTTTTCCCGTGATCGTGATGGCTCTGTCATCGATATCCTGAGTGTTCTTCGTCATAATAGGCTCATCCAGAACCTGACAAGATTGATAGGCTGTCGCGAATGTAAATCTTATTCCGAAAACCGGACGAGGCAATGAAGTCTTAACAAACTCAGGGGTCGCCGCCCCTTCTCCTTCCTCTGGCACTGGAGCCACAGGGGTCGCACATTGAACATCCATGGCGGCAATCTGTTTTTTGATTTTCGCGAATTGAGCTTCAATTTTATTTTGCAATCTAACTTTAGCATCCGTTGTATGATCCCCAAGCTCAAGGGCTGACAAAACCTCTAACAGACCTTGAGCGTCTTGGACCTCCTCCACTTGAGGAACTTCATTCAAAAGAATATTATAGAGCTCATTCATATCTTGCGCGAGAGCCTCTACCTTTCTTTCATTCAAATTCCCCGACGGAGCTTTCACCGTCTTCAAAGAAGACCTCAAGGGATTTTTTAATTCTTCCAGCGAAAGCATTGATTTCTGTTCTATCAGATAACCATTGATCGCATCCCAAGTTTTGCTTTCAAAATCGTTACAACCAATAGCCTTGGTTGTATCTGTAGCCACTTGTTGGACGGCTTCAAAGTTTTTTGGAGCACAAGCCGAAAGATATAAAACACCTAAAACTAATACTGTGGATAAATTGGATTTATTCTTCATGCCTTTATTTTCGGCACTTTTAAAAAATCTGCTAATCCAGAACTGAAAAACTAGCCCTGGGTCGACTTGACTAAGGCCTGTCAATAAGCCTTTACTTATGCGCATGAATGAAAAATTTATAAAAACTCAGGTTCTGTACAATCTTATCGACTGGGAACCATTTATTTTGTTGGCCTGTTTACTGGCCATTACTTGGATTTTCTATAAGTTTTTCTTGCAAGACGCTTCGCCTGAAAGGCACATCAGCATTCGCTCTCAGTTCCAAGCTCTGATTCGTCATTTTTTTATTTTTACGATTTCGTTTGTCGCTTTCATCTCTCTTCATAGCATTACCGGCGGCGACTTTGTAAATTTCGCACGCATCACTCCTTACCTTGCTTTGACGACTTTCGCATGGGGCTCCATTATTTTCGTAAAAACCTGCCGACTGCTTGTCCTTCAATATTTATTTCTAGGATCGATGCGTGCGGGCGTTCCTGTGCTTTTAGTAAATATTTTTTCTTTATTACTTTCCATCATTCTGACCGTCTGGGCCTTATCTCAGATTTTCGGTTTAGATTTAGGACCTTTAATGGCCACTTCGGCCGTCTTTTCCATCGTCCTTGGACTTGCCCTTCAGGATACTTTAGGAAATCTCTTTGCCGGGATTTCTTTGCAGATTGATAAATCCTATGAAATTGGCGATTGGCTTGAAGTCGTCCAAGGCATTCAAAGAGCCACGGGCCAGGTCAAAGAGATCACCTGGAGATCGACAAATCTAGTGGGCTTGTCTGACGAAGAAATTACCATCTCAAATCGCGCTATGGCCAACGCTCAAATCTCTAATTTTTCGCCCCAGGGCCACCCCATCGTTCGCAGCCAAGTCTTCCGCCTACCTTATGGCTGTAATCTTGAGAAAGCCAAAGAACTCTTAGAGCGAGCCGCTGTAGAAATCTCAGATATTCGCGGATTGCCGGCTCCTTTTGCCTTCGTTCAGGAAACCACCGAAAATTGGGTGGGAATGAAAATGATCTATTTTATAGATAATTTTGGCAGCCAATACTCTATTGGCGATAAAGTATTAAGAAAAGGGATTGATGCCTTGAGGACTCATGGTATAGAACTCGCTCGTAACGTGATCGAAGTTCACCAAAAGAGTATAGATAATGAGCAAACCCGTTAATTTAAATACACATTTAAATATTGATCTGAATGCTGACCTAAAAACCGATTTTGAAAGCCCCTTGGCCACCAAAATTCGTAAACAGATCGTTCAAGCTTTAAATGACTTTGATCTGATCCATGACGGCGACAAAATCGCTGTGGCTGTCTCTGGAGGCAAGGACTCCAGTATTCTCGTGGCGTTATTGAACGAAATCCGAAAGCGCTCTGAAAGAAAGTTTACGATTGAAGCTCTCATCCTTGATCAAAAGCAACCTGGCTTTGAAATTCGCGCTTTCAAAGAATGGATTGAGTCTTTGGGAATAAAACTCCATATTCTTGAAAAAGACACTTACAGCATTGTGAAAGAAAAAACTCCGGAAGGCTCCGTCTATTGCACTTTGTGCGCAAAATTCCGCCGAGCCATCCTCTATGATTTCACCCATGCCCATGGTTTTACAAAAATGGCTCTGGGCCATCACCGTGACGATCTTATCGAGACCACTCTGTTGAACATGTTTTACATTGGCCAAATGGGCACGATGTCGCCAAAGCTAAAGTCTGATGATGGACGCAATATTGTGATTCGACCTCTGGCTTATGT
>DATBTE010000370.1:0-47762 GCA_036559425.1 Pseudobdellovibrionaceae bacterium
AAATTGGCTCCTCAAAGAGCTGGCGAAAATAAATAGGGCTTCGCCAAAAAATGTTAAAAAACCGATTTTTATCACTGGACATAGTCTTGGTGGAGCCCTGGCCAATTTAATTATGTACTCCCTGTTAGAACATAATGATTCGACCAAGAATCAGAATTCACGATTAAATCTCAAGTCGCTCTACACTTTTGGTGCGCCACGAGTGGGTGATCAGATTTGGGCAAAAAGATTTCATCAACTGGCGGAGCAAATGGATGTAGGCTTATATCGCATGGTGAACTTCAGTGACCCAGTGCCCAGCCTTCCTTGCTTAAACTATTCTCATGCGGGCTCAATCGTATTCATGGACTTAAACTCAAATGGATTTAGTAAAGTTATTGACTCGGTAAAAGTAATTTTAAATCCCTTGAATCGAGTGCTTAACCTAGGCACTACCCATATCAATCTCACCAACTGTGCCTATGAAACAGTCATCTACTATCCCCGCCATATTAAGGAAATGATAAATAATCACTTTATGACTTCTTATTATCAAAGCCTGTCTTTTTTAAAAAACTCCCTCAATGAAAAAATGGAAACACAAAGAAAACAAGCACTCTTTAACCATGATTATAAAACGGCAGAACAGTTCACTTACCCCTCGAATTGTCAAAAACCTAATGTCAGCAACTTAAATCTTGAGGGTTTAGAATTGAATTACCAGTTACTTAAAAATAATTTGGAGGATTAATTTATTTTATTGATGCGATCAAAAGGAATAACCCGCGCCAAATCCAAAGTTCGTCGTGCCATAGTGGAATCTAAATTGGGAGCCAAGGTCTTCGAGATTTTCAGAGGTCGTAAAGACATGCATGTGTCCATAAAGCTGTGGTGTAAAAAACATTTTAATTAAAAACTGCACAAAATAAGAATTCTGAATCGTGACCTGGGAATCCAGTGTTCCCGGGAAAAAATCACCTCTTAATAGAAAATGTTTTTCATAGGATAAAAATGGAATTTTTTTAAAGAAAGCATTCAGGGACTCAGGAAAAGCACCCTCATAACGCAAGCCGATTCCCATCAATACCACTGAAATGTCATCTTGTTTGACATTCTTAATACGCCCCGAAGCGACCAAACCCAAACGGTCCTTAAAGTCCTTGCTAAAAAATTCTCTTCCGATTCCAGCATCCCAAATGGTGGTTTCCGGAAGTACTAAAGACTTATCGAAATTAAAGTATCTTAAGTCCGCCTGAATCTCGTTCCAACCCCGAAGAAATTCAATATTCTTAAAAGTCTTGAGTTCGATTTTTTGTGGCATGAAGCTTTCAGTGCCATCATCAGCAACGATGATTTGAGGGCTGCTTTTTGTTAGAAAGAAACCCATCCAGACATTGAGGTCATTATAAGTAAAGACGGGTTCCACAGGAGTGGTTACCGGTACTTCTTCCGGAGTTTTTGCGGGAGTTTCATCTAAAGGCTTCTCAAATATATTTTCATTTATGAGCAGTACGGAAATCTGTTCTGAATCTTTGGCCGTATTCCGAGTCTTGTGAACAGTCAGCGAACCTTTTTTTAAAAAATCCTGAGCCCAACCGCGGAAAGTCTTAGGCTCAATATGGAATAAGTAACCTTGAGGGGTGATTTCGAATTGAAATTGCCGTCGCCATTGACTTTCCAATGCTTTCGAATCCTCGGTTTCAGCAGTCCATAAAATGACATAATCCGCTGAGGAGCCCTCAGTTTCCACGGGAGCAATGGAAGGTGCTTTTCTTTTGGAAAAAGCCACTTCAAATCTGCTTTGGTCCCAATGAGGATTTTTTTCTAAAATAAACGGACCCTCATTCGGAAGGATTTCAAATATTTTTTGAAAGTTTTCATCATCTCCTTTAATAATAAAAGAATTTATACCAGTAACCTTGCCCTCGGGAAAAATCCTTTGAAGTTCGGCGATTTCTTTTGAGGGATTCCGTCTACTCTGATGTAAGGAAAGAATGTCTTTTTTTTCCTTAGGACGAGTCATTCGCAGAATGACTCGCAGAGTCCCTGGGGAAGAAACTTTTTCACTGAGGGATTTTTCAATCGCTAAATCCCCTTTTTGCATAAGCTCGCGATACAAGGACTGCCAATTTTCCTGACTTACGTAAAAGTGAAAGTAAGGGCCTCCTTGATAGACAGCCCCAAGTTGTAAGTTCCCTGCTTTTTGAACTCCATATTTTTTTAAAGTTTCTAGAACTTCAGAATGATCCTGGGTTGAATAATAGGTGCCGTTATACAGAAAAGTGCTCGCCAATGCATTTTGGTTCGATATTAAGACCGCAAATGTGATGAGCCCAGCTAGTTTTATGAACATTAAAAAAAACCCCTGAATCTTAATCATGCGGATTTCTTTTATGAGTCCCAAGCAAAAAATACTTACTGGAAAATGGTCCAGTGTTTTTAAACTCATTATCTTACTGACATTATATATGGGTTATGGAACTGGCTCGAACTTCACTCCATCAACATTGGCAATGCCGGCTGTATCCTTGAACTCCACAAAATTAAGGTTTCCAGCACTGAAACTATAAGTCCCGACGGAAGTCCAACCGCCGCCACCGGATCGCATATTCAAACGTTTAGTAACGCTGCCCGTAGCTGATTTGATAGTCACCGGAACTTTACCGCTAAAATTTTTACTGGAGAGATAATGTACCGATATTTGATAATTTCCTTTCGCTGAAATAGAAGGTTTAAAGCGGTAAATATCCGTTCCTGCACCACAACTGATCAGGGAAGTGATGCCGTAAGATCCTGACAAATTTGAACTGCACCATTTTCCGATAAAACTGTGAGAGCTGTCAGAAATTCCTGGAGTCAAATTATCCAACAGAATCGCGGGAGCAACAGCGGTCTGATTATTCACGTTCAGTGTGATAGTACTCATAGAACTATTGCCGCTGGCATCCACCGCTTTGACAGATAAGCTATGGGCGCCATTGGTTAAGGTTATTGTATTTAAACCGAATGTATAGGGGACTGCGGTGCTAGTGCCGAGCAAATTGGCATCGATGTAAAAAGTGACCGCTGCAACTCCTAGGTTATCGGACGCTGACACTTGAATGTTAAGAATTCCAGAAACGATGGCATTGTTCGCGGGAAAAGCGATCGCCACGCTCGGCGCCACATTGTCCGTGAGAACCGCCGCCGCAGCTTTCTGCACAGCCAAACCTGCACTTATACGACCGCCAGCATAGGTCAGATCATAACCGGTTGCCCCCAGATCTTGGACTGTTGAAAGCAAGAAATTTTCAACCTGATCAGGCGTAAAATTTGGTTTCAGGGAATAGAGCAAAGCCGCAGTTCCCGCCACTATAGGAGTGGAAAATGAAGTGCCACTCACCACCTCATAACCCCCCGGAATGGTGGTGTAAATGTTCTCTCCGGGAGCCACTAGGTCCACAGGGGTGCCATGATTGGAGAAACTCGCTAGAGCGTCTGCAGAGTCCGTCGCGCCGACAATTATCATGTTGGGAGAAGCCCCCCAGGACGAAATATCCGAGCTGCTATTCCCGGCCGCGGCAACCAGTAAGCCGCCCGCATTGCGCAGGTAGAGAGCCGCATCCTTAACCACCTCACTGGCATAGGCATAGTCATAGCTCAGATTGACCACTTTTGCCCCCTGATCACTGGCATATTGGAGACACTCTGCAACGTCTGAATAGGTCGAAACCCCATCCCCTTGCTCACTGATCTGAATAGGCAGCAGGCGTATTCTCCACGCCATCCCCGCCACGCCTAAACTATTATTTCCCATGGCCCCAATCACCCCTGAAGTCATGGTTCCATGGGGATGCAGATTAGTGACTTCCGTATTGTTTTTTACAGTATTATAACCCGGTAAAATAAACTGCGAAGCCAAATCCGGATGAGTCAAATCAAAGCCCGCATCACAAACTGCGACCACCACAGCGGAGTTGCCTTGGGTGTAATTCCACGAAAGCTCAGATTGAATCTTTGCGAGATGCCATTGATTTGCATAAAAAGGATCATTGGGAACGAAAGCGTGCGGCACGATGTAATCAGGCTCTGAAAATTGTACGGCCTCGGTCTTCTTTATCTGTTCTACAATGTCTTCCTCTTGATCGGAATAGGAGTTGTTGTGAATACGAAGTCTCACAACCTTACCCTTCAGGAGCCTTTTCTCAGCACGCAAGTCAAATTCTTCATAAAGGGCCTTTAACGCGGCCAATTGCTCGGGAGTGGGGTTTTCACGAAGCTTTATTAGAACTGTATTTTGACGACGGTGGCGACGATAATTTCCTCGTCCCAAAGACGCCGGCGCCCGGGAAGAAGGTTGCGAGTATATTTGAGAAGGCACAGACACTGGAGAGGATATACAAGCGGTTATAGCCAGACTGCTCACTAACACTGTAAATACGGAAAAAACCATGACACGTGCTTGTGGTTTCATAAATGTTTTCTTCCAAACTATAATTAAATACAAAGTTATTTGTATTTACTCTGAAGCTACTCACAGGATTTTACAATCCGACCTTGGTCCATAAATATTCGGTAAATTAATTTTTATTGAAAACTTCTAGCAAAGCGAAAACCCTCAAGACAATTCAAAACTATATTGTACCTCGACTCTGTTCTTCAAAGGAGATCCTAATGGGCGTATGCGAAACTTGCGGCGCGAGCTATGAAAGAAGCTTCAAAATTATCATCAACAATGAAACCCATGAGTTTGACTCATTGGAATGTGCCATTCAGGGAATCGCTCCCACATGTCCCCATTGCGGATGTCGAGTTATAGGCCATGGAGTGGATTCGGATGGGGTCACTTACTGCTGTCATCACTGTCTATGGATCGGAAAAACCAAGAGCTTTGACGAGGAATCTCCTCCTATTTAATGAGGTTCACTATCAGGTCTTCTGTGCGGAGAAATTCATTGAAGAATTTTTTGAGTTCTTTTTTTAAACAATTAAATAAAACTGATGACGACTTCAGAGTTTTTCAAGAGCCTATTCGATCTGAGATTTACAGTGCCACCCGCTTGGAAAGCCAAGCGGAGATCCTTGCTCACTCCCATTTAGTATCGAAGACTCCACGAAAAGGACACCGTCTGGGGCCACGCATTTCCGCCAATAAACGTTTGCTGGAGAAGTCTTACTTAAACCTGATTCACGCCGTCGACGAGCACCGGGCTATTACCCCCGCAGCGGAATGGCTGATCGATAACTTTCATATCGTGCGTGCGCAGCTTAAAGACATCCGCGATTTAATGCCCCGAGAATATTATCAGGAGTTGCCGAAGTTGTTGATAGGGCCCCTTAGAGACTACCCCCGGGTTTATGGGATCGCGTGGTATTATGTCGCCCATACCGACAGCCACTTCGATGCCGATTCTCTGAAGCGTTTCTTATTTGCCTATCAAAAAGTACAACCGCTCACCATCGGCGAACTCTGGGCCCTGCCCATCACACTGCGAGTGGTCCTCATAGAGAATCTTCGCCGTCTCGCCGCCCGCATTGTGGGTTCTCAAGAGGCTCGCCAACAAGCCGATCAAATTGCCGATGAAGTTCTGGGACTGGGAAGTCAACCGCCTCGTCTGATCGTTGAAATCCTCGCGGAACTTGAACGAATCCCTTTTTCCATTTGGTTGGCCGTACAGCTCCTGCAAAGACTGCGATTTCAAGACCAAAAAGTGGAACCTCTCTTAAAATGGCTCGACCAGCGCCTGGAAAAAAAACATCTCACCTCAGACACCGCAGTCACTATTGAACATGGCCGGCAAACAGCCGCTAACGCCACCGTTCGAAATATTATCACCAGTGCACGTTTAATTGCGGCTTTTAACTGGCAAGATTTTTTTGAAGAAGTCAGTTTGGTGGATCAGATTCTGAGACAAAACCCTTTCTATTCCCTCATGGATTTTGCCACCCGGGACCGTTATCGTCATAGCCTTGAACATTTGGCTCGTCATTCTCCTTACTCACAAATCGAAATCGCGCATAAACTTATCCTCTTGTGCGAAAAAGGAAAAAAACCTGGTGATCTCAGATCCTCTGAGCTTGGCTATTACCTCATTTCTAAAGGACGCAAAAGCCTGGAAAAAGAAATCAAATTTCGTCTGACCTGGATGGAGAATCTGAACCGTGGTTATTTTGAAAGTAATACCGAGATCTATCTCGGAGGAATTCTCTTTGTAAGTCTCTTGCTTTTGTCCCTGCCGATCTTGGCGACACGGAATCTTGATCTCGACCGTTGGCAAGTTTACATTTTCGTTGCCCTCGGTATTCTAGTGGCTTCGGAAGTCGGCGTGGCCATCATCAACCGCGTAACGGTGGCTTTACTCGGTCCCAAACATCTGCCCCGTATCGATCTTGAAAAAGGTATTCCCGAAAGCTCAAAAACATTTGTAGTTGTCCCCACCTTTTTAAATCAAGCAGAAGCCATTGATTCTCAGTTGGAGCAGTTGGAAATCCACTATTTATCCAATCCTGAAGGACATCTTCATTTTGCTTTGCTGACAGACTGGGTGGATGCAACCACAGAATATCTTCAGCAGGACCGACCTCTTCTGAATCTGGCGGCTGAAAAACTCAAAATATTGAATAGCAGATATCCCCCTGCACCTGACGGACATCCGAGATTTCATATCTTTCACCGCAAGCGTCTTTACAATCCCCAGGAGAAAAAATGGATCGCTTGGGAAAGAAAAAGAGGCAAACTTCACGAATTCAATCGTCTTTTATTAGGAGCTCAGGATACAAGCTATATTCCTTTGGAAATGAATGGACCTATTGAAGTGCCCTCGGAGGTTCGCTACGTCATTACTCTGGATGCGGATACAAAAATGCCAAAAGGCTGCGTGGCTCAACTCGTTGGAACGATGGCTCACCCTCTGAATGAAGCCTTTTACGATGATGATAAAGGTCGAGTCACGGAAGGCTATGGAATTCTGCAACCACGGATCACCCCTACCTTGCCAAGCACGCAAACAGGCACGCTTTTCCAATTTCTCTCCGCGAGCACTGCGGGTGTCGATCCCTATGCTTCCGCTGTTTCTGACGTCTATCAAGATCTTTTCAATGAAGGATCTTATACTGGAAAAGGCATTTACAATTTGCGTATGTTTGAAAGAGCCCTGGAAAAACGCATCCCAGAAAATTCTCTATTAAGCCACGATTTATTTGAAGGAAACTATGCCCGCTGCGGATTTCTGAGTGACGTGGAGTTCTTCGAAGATTTTCCTGGTCACTGCTTAGCAGCGTCCCTGCGGACCCATCGTTGGATGCGCGGCGACTGGCAATTGCTCCCCTGGATTTTAGGCCGAGGGGGAGCCTCTCTTTCGACTATCGGACGCTGGAAGATGGCGGACAATCTCCGTCGCTCTTTATTTCAGCCCGCAGCCTTTTTTCTTCTCATCTTTGCCTTGGCCACCTCATTACAATTGGCTTGGATCTGGGGCCTATTCACCTTATTGGCTCTGGCCAACCCCCCGTTGATTACTTTTGTGACTGATCTCTTCAATAAAAAAAGAAGTGTGCGTGTCCTGGAACATCTAAAATTCGCCCTCACTGACTTTCAGGTGGGACTGCTTCGAACACTCTTTTTTTTCCTTTTATTGCCTTATTACGCCTGGCTTTCCGGAGATGCCATCCTGCGTACTCTTTTCCGGCTTTTTATTAGTAAAAAATATCTTCTGGAATGGATTCCAGCCGCACAAGCAGAAGCGGCCACCAGTCTAAACATTAAAAGTTTTTTTTACGAAATGCGCGGCGGACTGATTCTGACGGCGTTTGCTCTCCCAGCCGTCGTCCTGTTTAATCCTCCAGGTTTATTTTTAGGGATTTTTCTTTTTTTACCCTGGCTGCTTTCGCCTTGGTATGCTTACTGGATCAGTCGTCCTTTCGAGAAGAAAACACTCAGACCCATGACCAGCTCAGATCAGGAAATTCTTCGCCTGACTGGACGGCGTATCTGGCTTTTTTTCGCCAGCTTCGTAAAGAGCGAAGATCACTTTCTGCCCCCTGATAATTTTCAAGAAGAACCCCATCCCGTGATCGCCCACCGTAGCTCACCGACCAACTTCGGCCTTTACCTTCTCTCGGTCTTTTCCGCGCGCAGCTTTGGCTGGATCACTCTTCACGACGCCATTCACCACTTAAGCAAAACCCTGGAGAGTCTCCATGAATTGCCCAAGTACAACGGCCATTTTTACAACTGGTACGAAACCACCACGCTCCGCCCCTTGGATCCGAAATATATTTCTTCCGTCGACAATGGCAACTTAGCCGGGCATCTCATCGCCGTTGCCCAAGGCTTCAATCATATTCTCAGCCAAAAAATCGACATGGCAAATCTGACGGTAGGAGTTTATGAAAGCTTAGAATTATTAAAACAGGCGCTCTCGTCAAAAAAGAGCCCCCTTCTCACGAGCGTTCACCAAATCGAAAAAGCACTCAGCCTGAGTCGAGACGAGCCCATGGATGATGCCAAAATGAAAAATCTGAAAAACCAATCCGCCACGATTCTCCAACAAGCGGCGCATTCTTCCAATGGGTCCGGCGATCCGGAAACCTTTAATAAAACTCTCGGTGAAACCCTGACGTGGGCTCAAGCTCTTCATCAGGATATCGTCAGCCTCAACGTTGAGTATCATTCTTTATTGAGTTGGTTTGATTTTATAAAAAAATCTCTTCCAGGACAGAATCCTCCTGAGATTCTCAGCGCCTGGAAAAAAATTCAGCTGAAATTGTCCGCCGAGATCTCTCTGGAGATGATTCCAGACCATTGCGCGGTGATCAGCGAGAAAATTATCGACTTTGAGAAGCAAATCATTGTCCAAAACTCCGAGACTGGGACCAACGCCGAAACTCGACTCTTTTTAGGGAATTTACTCGATCGTCTCGACACCAGCATGCATGCGGCAAAAACCTTGATTGCCAAGGCTAAATGCTCCCAAGCCATCGCTTATCAGCTTTTTAATGAAATGGATTTTCGTCTTCTGTATGATAAAAACAGAAAGCTCTTCTCTATTGGGTATCGGGTTTTTGAAAAAATTCTTGATCCTAGCTACTATGACCTTCTAGCTTCGGAGGCGCGATTGCTGAGCTTTGTGGCCATCGCCAAGGGCGATGTCCCTGTTTCACACTGGTTCAGCCTAGGTCGTAGCCTCGCTCAGGTCGGAGATAAAAAAGGTTCCGTCTTAGGTGCCGCTTTAGTCTCTTGGTCTGGCTCGATGTTTGAATATCTGATGCCTTCTCTGGTGATGAAAACCCCCGAAGGGGGCCTTATCAAAAACACCTGTGAGTTGGTCATTCACCGCCAGATCGCCTATGGTAAAGAACGCTCCGTGCCCTGGGGGATTTCCGAGTCCGCTTACAATAAACGCGATTTGCATTTAACTTATCAATACTCTAATTTCGGCATTCCTGATCTCGCCTTGAAACGAGGCCTGGGCACGAACATTGTGGTGGCCCCCTATGCCACGCTCTTAGCGGCGATGTATGAGCCTTCCTTGGCTGCGGAAAATCTTCGACTCTTGAAAACCATCGGAGCCTGCGGAACCTATGGTTATTATGAAGCATTGGACTACACACGTTCCCGTGTTCCCACCCATCGCAATTTTGTCGTGATCCGCGCGTATATGGCTCATCATCAAGGGATGTCACTCGTGTCCTTGGCGAATGTCTTCTATAATGAACTTCTGTGTCGACTTTTCCATAACGAACCTCTCGTTCAAGCCACTGAGATTCTGCTCCAGGAAAGAACGCCACGGGCCGTAGGTGTTCTTCCCACCTCGGAGGATCATGCTCCCCTCTTCATTCGTGAAGATACCGGACATCTTTCTCGCCGCTATCACAGCGTCAATCTTCCGACACCGAGGACGCAGATTCTCTCGAATGGAAATTACACAGTGATATTGACTTCCGCGGGCTCTGGCTACAGCCAATATCAAAATCTAGCAGTGACACGATGGCGAGAGGACGTCACTCAGGATCCTTGGGGCAGTTATATTTTTATTAAAGATCTTGAACGCCAAAAAATCTGGAGCCCCACTTATCAACCTCTGGGCACTCCCCCGGAAGATTATGAAGTCACCTTTGCCGAGGATCGGGTTCTTTTCCACCGCGAAGAGGAAGAGATAGAATCAGAACTCGAAATCTTTGTGTCTCCAGAGAATAACGCCGAGATCCGTCAGCTCACTTTGACTAATAAGAGTGAATATTTCCGAAATATTGAACTCACCTCCTACGCGGAAATAGTTTTAAATACACCAGCTGCAGATATGGCCCATCCCGCATTTTCCAATTTATTTTTACAAACCGAATATTTGGCGGCAACTCAAACTCTGCTAGTGCGCCGCCGCCCCCGATCCTCAGAGGACCCCACACTTTGGGCGGCCCATGTAATTGTCGCTACCGGTGAGATCACATACGAGATCGAATACGAAACCGATCGCGCTCAATTTCTCGGACGAGGAAGGACCATTCACTATCCCCAGGCGCTCTTCAAGAATCAAAAACTTTCCAAAACTGTGGGCGCCGTCTTAGATCCCATCTTTAGTCTGCGCACGCGCTTGCGCTTGGAGCCGGGCACGGCCACGCGGGTTTTCTTTTCCACTCTCGTCGCGGAATCACGAAAAGAAATTCTTCGCCTCGCGGAAAGTTTTCAGGAGCTTTCTACCTATGAACGGGTTTCGTCTCTGGCCTGGTCCCAGGCTCAGGTGAAACTTCACTATCTCAACATGGAACCCGATGAGGCCCATCTGTTTCAACGCCTGGCCACGCGTTTGCTTTATCTGGACTCTTCGCTACGTCCCTCCAATGCGGTGCTAAAACGCAATACGCAAAATATAACTCATCTCTGGGCCCATGGGATCTCTGGAGATTTTCCTGTGATCGTGGTTCGCATTGAAGACGCCGAGGATCGTGGTATTGTCCGTCAGCTTTTAAAGGCTCAAGAGTATTTGGCCTTGAAAAGATTTGTCGTCGATCTGGTCATCCTCAACGCCAAAAGTAGCTCTTACAGTCAGGAACTTCAAGAAACCCTGGAGTCCATGGTTCATTCGCGGTTGAGTGCTCCGCTGCCCTTGCCTTACTCTCGAGGGAAAGTTTTTATTCTGCGGGAAGAGCCCCTTCCCCGAGAGGACCGCTTGGTCATTTATGCGGAAGCTCGCATCACTTTATCGGCGGGTCATGGAAGCCTCTCTGATCAAATCAATCGCATGCTTCAACCCTCCGTTCCTCCTTTTACCGGCAGAGTTTACCGCGACGCCAGGGCTGCAGTATTTTTACCTCCGCCCCCCCTGGAATTTTTTAATGGCTTGGGAGGCTTCACTCCTGACGGTCGAGAATATGTTATTGTTCTTAACAATTCCTCGCAGAATACTCCGGCACCGTGGATCAACGTTATTTCCAATGGAACTTTCGGCTTCCAGGTCTCAGAAAGCGGATCAGGATTTACCTGGTCTTTGAACAGCCGCGAAAATCAAATCACTTCCTGGTCTAACGATCCAGTCTGTGATCCCAGCAGTGAAGCTTTTTATATTTATGATCTGGATTCCAAATGCTTATGGACGCCGACGGCTCTGCCGATCCGCCTGGAAGAGGCTTCCTACATTGCCGCTCATGGCCAGGGCTACAGCCGCTTCGAGCACTTATCCAATGACATTCACAGCACGCTGACTCAGTTCGTTCCCTTTGGCGAGAAATTAGATTCCGTAAAGGTATCACAACTGCGCTTGGAAAATCGCTCGGAGCAATGGCGACGGCTGTCCCTTTATGCCTATGTTGAATGGACCTTGGGATTTTTGCGCTCGACTACGGCTCCTTACATCCTGACTGAAATCGATGAAGCTAGTGGAGCCCTTTTTGCGACCAATGTGCGAAACAGCGAATATGGCCACCGAGTTTCTTTTGCGATCTTTCCCAATCGCAAACAACAAGTCACCGGGGATCGCAGGGAATTTATCGGCCGCAACCGCAACCTGGCCGCGCCCTTGGGAATTCTGCGCGACCAGCCGCTTTCCAATCACGTCGGTGCGGCTCTGGATCCTTGCGGGGCTTTGCAGATTGATGTGCAAATCGGCCCAGGAGAAGTATTAGAAGTACCTTTCTTTTTAGGACAGGCTGCCAACCGCGAAGAAGCCCGCTCTGTCATTTTTGAACTGAGCAGTCGATCCTGCGGCGATCTGCTTAAAAAAGTGAGTC
Source organism: Pseudobdellovibrionaceae bacterium (assembly GCA_036559425.1). Taxonomy (GTDB): domain Bacteria; phylum Bdellovibrionota; class Bdellovibrionia; order Bdellovibrionales; family Bdellovibrionaceae; genus JACMRP01. The sequence goes on from DATBTE010000370.1 coordinate 12,184, forward strand.
AGCAATGGGATGAGTGGCTTGAACAAATCCAGATTGAAACCCCCGACAAAGCCTTCAATTTTTTGCTGAATCGCTGGCTTCCTTATCAGAATCTTTCCTGCCGGTATTGGGCGCGTTCCGCTTTTTATCAAGCTGGAGGCGCATTTGGCTTCCGCGATCAACTACAAGACATGATGGCGACGGTTTTCATGGCTCCACAAATGGTGCGCGCCCATCTCTTGCGGGCCGCCAGCCGACAGTTTATCGAAGGCGATGTTCAGCATTGGTGGTTTCCCTCTTCGGACCGCGGCGTGCGCACGCATTTTTCTGACGATCTCTTATGGCTTCCCTTCGCAACTTTCCATTATGTTGAGGTCACCGGAGATCTTTCTGTGTTGGATGAAATAATTTCTTTTCTGGAAGCTCCCCTTCTCAAGCCCGAGCAAGAGGATGCCTATGACGTCCCTGTGGTCTCAGCCCAAACAGGCAGCCTCTACGAGCACTGTGTGCGAGCATTGGAGCGCAGTATGGCCCTTGGTGCCCATGGCTTGCCATTGATGGGCGGCGGTGATTGGAACGATGGCATGAACCGCGTCGGCAAAAATGGCAAGGGCGAAAGTGTTTGGCTCGGGTGGTTTTTATATTTGAATTTGCAGCAATTCTCACATCTCGCGCAAACGCGCAATGAAAGCGCACGCGCCGAGATCTGGCTACGCCACGCTGATCAATTGAAGGCAGCGCTAGAGCGTGAAGCCTGGGATGGAGATTGGTATCGTCGCGCTTTTTATGATGATGGCACGCCCCTCGGCACCGCTGGCGATAGCGAATGTCGCATTGATTCTCTGGCCCAGACCTGGGCGGTGATCTCCGGGGCGGCGGATCTAGCCCGAGCTCGCCATGCCATGCAAGCCCTCGACAATATACTGGTTCGCCGCCCAGAAAAATTAGTACTGCTCTTTCATCCTCCCTTTGACAAAACACCCCTCGATCCTGGCTATATTAAAGGTTACGTTCCAGGGGTTCGCGAAAATGGAGCTCAATACACACACGCCGCTGCTTGGTGTGTGATTGCTTGGACACTTCTTGGAGATGGAGAACGGGCTCTTGAACTCTTTAACCTCCTCAACCCCATCAATCATGCGCTCAGTCCGGATGAGGTGCGACGCTACAAGATTGAACCCTATGTGTTAGCAGGAGATGTGTATTCGCAAGAACCCCATATTGGCCGCGGGGGGTGGAGCTGGTACACCGGCTCTGCGGGATGGATGTACAGAGCGGCTTTAGAATATATCCTCGGATTTCGCCTCAAAGGACAGGAGCTTTTTTTGACTCCTCAAATTTCCCCGCAATGGAGATTCGTAAAACTGCGCTATAAATATCGCCGTTCTGTTTATGCAATTCATTTTGTAAATCCGGAAGTCTATACGCGAAAAGGACTGCAAATCACGCTGGACGGAACACCTTTAGCCAGCGGCGCCGGCATTCCGCTAAAGGATGATGAAAAAATCCACCAGGTGGTAGTCACCTTACAGTGATTTGAGCTGATTCGCGCCCATGCTGTTGAGGAAATTCAAAATCACGCAGGTGTTTATAAATTTCTTCTTTATCAGCACCGTAGCCTACAACTTTTTGAACATCTTCCAGCGCCTGAAACATCACAGCCAAACGTTTTTGATCCAAAGCTGTAATTTTCTTTTTCAACTGGTTCACGTCCGTAGATTTGTAGTTGGTACTTGCAATCAATTTAAATAACAAAGATTTGCTCTGACCGATTTCCGCGCGAATGCTCATGGCTTCAGCATATGTTTTTGCATAAATAGCCATTAGCTTCTGCTTTTGTTCCGCTGAAAGACCAGGTGCCCCTGAAAAAGCCTCAGCGGCGCGTTGAGCAATTTGCTCTGGCGAATTTGCCTCAGGCTGCGCTTTCACTTGCCGCTCAAGCTCCGTTTTTTTTGGTTCCGAAGAGCACGCTCCAAGTAGAAAAGCTGTAAGAAGTGAAGAAGTCATTAATGCGAAAAACTTTTTATTCACACAAAACATTGTTTCGTCCTTTGCATGGGGTTGGTTTAAACTTCAAGCAAATAGTATTCACTCAAGAGTCGGCAAAAGCAAAACCCTCCAGTGTCGCTGCGCGCAAACATAAGGAAATACTTCGATTCATAATTATGGAGAAATCAATTAAACTTAAGATATGCCAAAGCTGAATCATTTTGAACTCGTCCTCGCTGCTATTGACTTTATTGAGAATAATTTAAAAGAAGAAATCTCTATTCAAGAGGTTTGCAAAGAAGTCCCTCTCTCCAGTTGGCAATTCCAAAGATTGTTTCGAGCTTTGGTCGGCAACTCCATCGGGAGTTATTTGCGCGGGCGAAGGCTCACTCTGGCGGCTCATATGCTAGCCGATTCAAAGAGAATTCTAGATATCGCCATTGACCTGCAATTTGGCTCCCAAGAGGCCTTTACCCGTGCTTTTAAAGCCCAATACAGGATCACCCCTGGGCAAATTCGCAACCATCCTGAATATATTAAACTCTATAAGAAACCCAGACTGACCAAAGACACCCTCGCTCATCTTCAGAATGGAATTCAGCGAGAGCCTAAAATCTGCCTGTTGGGTCCCTTCAATCTCCTAGGCAAGGTAACGACCATCACTTCCTTTTTGGGAAAGAATCCAGACTTTGAAAGCAAGCTGCCGGGTTTCTGGAAAGAATTTAATCGGGAAAAAGGAGCTCACTCACTGAATAACAATACGGAGAGCTATGGCGTGGCAATCAGTTCCAGCCAAGATATGTTTGAAGAGGAATTGAAATACTTTGCTGGAATTCCAGTTCCGGCTGAGAGAGAAATTCCCAAGGAATTTGTTCCTTTGCATATGGACGAACAACTCTATGCAGTCTTTGAAAATAAGGGATTGGCAGATAAGTCCCAACTGACTATTGACTATATCTACGGTGTTTGGCTCCCCGAATCAGGCTATCAGCGGGCCAGGGGCTTTGATTTTGAAATCTTTGATCACCGTTACAGTTTAGATTCTTCGGACTCCCTTTCTCAATATTGCATTCCTATCGAGAAAATTTCTTAAAAAAAATTATTCAAACCGCACAAATGATCAAAAACAGGGGGTGAGTTTCTGTTAATTTCCGTTCTGTAGATAACCGGAACCCGAAATTAACGATCCCCTGAAAGGATATTTGTATGGAACCAAAAGTTATGAATCGCAGACAAGTTTTAGGTCTTTCTTCAGCCTCCTTACTGATGTTGGTCTTTGGAGCAAAAGCCAAGGCCCATCAAGGTGATACAGCAGAACTAACCCAAGATTTTTTAAAAATTGAATCGGGACCAGGGCAGATCGTCAACAATAGCTTTGCCCATCATCATCACTATTTAGAAATTCCCCTTCAATATATTCAAGAGCCCCCTGCTGCAGGCCTGCAAATTCATACGGGATGGGCGATTTTCCGAAATAAATTCGCTAATTTTGCTCCTCACTTCCACACCGTTCCCATTTCCCAGCAAGAATTAGAGGCTGTGGGTCGTGGCGAAACCGTGATCGTAGAGGACACTGTAAAGGATCATAAGTACGTTTTAACTCTCTCCTCTTCTATCACATCTTGGCACCATCCAGAACGGCACAGATCTTGATAACTCCTCTCTATGCTAGCCTGGCGGTATCAAATCGATACTGCTTGGCAGTTTTTGGAGGGGACATGGGAAAATTAAAAAAAAATTTAAAATCTACGACGCTTGCATATGCACTTTCGCTGTCTGGTCTTTTTATCACTGGCTGCACAGCATCGAATACCCCTGAAAATGAATTTTTGAAGTTTGGTTTTATGGAGGGAATCTATTCCACCCGTCCGCAAACCGCTGAGCCAGTCATTACCACCCTCAAATTAAAAAATCCGGCTTTGCTTGAAAGTGCCGAAAGAAAAAACGGAGTTCTTTCTGTTGACAAAAATCTGGTGGACGCCATTCAACAAGAACAAACGGCCACGATCGCGGAACTACAAAAGATCTCTCCAGAGATTAAAATTCTTATTCGCTATCGATTGGTGCTGAATGCCCTGACTATTTTAGCTCCGCCAGAAGCTCTTGATAAAATTAGAACCCTTCCTCAAGTAGTGATGTCAGAAAAGTCCTCCACTTTCGCACGACCTCTCCCTCTTGATACAGAAAAAAAAGGGGGTCTTGTGGGCTCCCATACGTCGGTGAACTTCATCGGTGCGGAAGCGGCTTACGCCCAGAATATTCACGGCGAAGGCATGAAGGTCGGTATCATCGATACTGGTATCGACTACACTCATAAAATGTTTTCTGGGGAAGGCACGGAGGAGGCCTACAAGAACAACAACCCTGCCCAAGTGAATCCAGCTTTTCCAGGCAGTAAAGTTGTTGGCGGCATCGACCTGGTAGGGACTGAATATGATTCAGCCTCTGCTGATTTCTCACAACACATTCCGGTCCCTGATTTAAATCCTCTGGATGAATCAGGACACGGCACGCATGTGGCCGGCACCGTGGCCGGAATCGGCGATGGAGTCAATACCTATAGCGGAGTGGCCCCTGCCGCCAGCCTCTATGCGATTAAAGTTTTTGGCGCGAATGGCTCTACGAGCGATGAAATTGTCATCGCTGCCCTGGAATACGCGGCGGATCCGACGGGAGATCTCAGTTTCAAGGAACAACTCGATGTCGTAAACCTTTCTTTAGGAAGCGGCTATGGCAATCCTCACACGATGTACAGCTCTGCGGTGAAAAACTTGACCCATGGGGGCACCGTCGTGGTGGCCTCTGCGGGTAACTCCGGTAACAAAAGTTATGTTACAGGTGCCCCTGCGGTGGTGAATGATACTATTTCCGTGGCTTCCAGCATCGACAATATGGACCAGAATATTCTCTTTCCGACTGTGCAGTTTGCCTTTGCCAATGAAATTTTGAATGCAGAGGCTATGGAAGGAGCCGTCACCAAGCCTTTGTCTGAAATCAGTTCACTCAAAGGGGAAGTGATCGCCGTAGGTTATGCTGACAAGGATTTTGATCAGGCGCTTAAAGATCAAATCAATGGCAAAGTCGCCTTGGTTGATCGAGGCAGAGTGACCTTTTCAGAGAAAATCCAAAGAGCGCAAGAGGCCGGCGCTATCGCAATCATTGTGGTGAATAATACAGAGGGAGAGCCCATCTCCATGGGCGGAGAAGGAAAATTCAATATTCCAGGGGTGATGATCACCAAAGCTGCTGGGACCACGATTAAATCTCACTTAGCTGTAACAGTGGATTTAAAATCCACCCTCAAGGTCGATAAGCCTTGGCTCGTTGATACTATTTCTGATTTCTCTTCCCGGGGGCCTCGTTCTGAAGATGGCATGATCAAACCGGAAATCGCGGCACCAGGCTCTAACATTATCTCTGCTGACCGTGGCGGTGGTGAAAAAGGCGTTTCCATGTCTGGAACTTCCATGGCCGGCCCTCACGTCACGGGTGTCATGACTCTGTTGAAACAAAAATACAAAAATTTAAACACTCAAGAGTTGAAGTCCGTAATTATGGGGCACAGCAAGGTGATCGCGGACCCAGATAAAAAAATCTATTCTGTCAGTCGTCAGGGAGCAGGTCGTGTGCAAATTGCTGAGTCTCTCAATGCAAAAGTGGTCACGGTTCCAGCCGCTCTCTCTTTTGGGATCACGGATATCGAAAAACAAAAAACTCTCAGCAAAAACGTCACCATAAAAAACATGAGTACGGAAACTCTCACTCTGAAATCTGAATGGAGTGGCTCAGCGGGCTTGGTATTTTCCACGAACAATTTGACCTTAGCCCCCGGCGAATCAAAAGACCTCACCGTCACCGTCAAAATATTAGCGGCACAAATGAAAAGCGCCAATGATGAATTGGATGGATTTTTGAAACTGACTTCGACTCAAGCAAGCGGCGAAGAGACTCTGGTCCAAATCCCCGCCTTAGTGGTGGCTCGACAGATTTCTCAAATCAGTGCAAAGTCGTTGCTGGTGCATGCGACCTCGTTAGCGGATAGCGCGGGAAGCGTGGCAGAGATCAGCCTGCAAAATACAGGTCTGAATAAAGGGAGAGCTTATCTATTTAATTTGTTAGGCACGGATGCCCGTAAGAAGGACGCCAAGCCAGACCCCATTCACAATCACAATTGCGATATGCAATCGGCGGGTTACAGAATTATAGAAAAAGACGGCATCCGTATTCTGCAAGTCGCAGTGAAACTGTATGAGCGCCTGACAACCTGGAACAGCTGTGAAGTCAACGTTCAGATTGATGGCAACAACGACACTCAAACAGATCAAGAAATCGCAGGCGTGCCTATGTCGAGTCTTCCAGGGTTGGCCGGTGACTCTTTCGTCAGCCTTCTTTTAGACGGCAATAAAGCCCAAGACTTGCGCAAGCGGTTTGAAACAAACATTGCAAACAATATTAAGGATGCCAAAGAGGATTACAGCGAGGCCATTCTCGATCAAAGAACCATGCAGGTTGTTGATGGATCCACACTTGCCATTATCGAGGCAAATATTTCTCAGTTGGCCTTAGCTGACACCGGCGAGCTGAATATTAAAGTTTCAACCACGCATCAAGATACGGGGGTCATTGAGTACGATGATTTCCTCGGCAAACAAGAATCACAGTGGCAAAAAATTTCGGTCAATCCCTTGGCACAGTCTTTTGCTCAATTGCCAGAAACGGTGGAACTCAAAGGCCAGGAAACTCAAACGCTGCACCTGCAAAAAGGCTATGGCAACGGCGATTTGATCTTGTATGCTCCTCAGAATAGGTCCGTAGTAGATGTCTTGCTGGAAGACACTCAATCACAGACCGTTCCTGCTAGCTTTGAGAATTAATGCATCTGAATTATTACCTTGATGCACTCACTTTTTTTGTCACTAAATGTTTTGTAAGCATCCGGTCCACTATCAATACGCACTCGGTGCGTGATCACGAAAGAGGGATCCAGCTCTCCGGCCACGATGCGGTCGAGGAGTGGCTGCATGTATCTTTGCGTGTGAGTTTGGCCCATTTTAAAAGTTAAGCCTTTTGCAAAGGCCGCACCGAAGGGAATTTTATCCAGCACCCCGCCGTAAACACCTGGAACAGAAACTGTGCCACCCTTTTTACAGGCCTGAATGGCCTGTCGTAAGGCGTCGGGACGATCGGTGGCCAACATGACTGCCGCTTTGACTCGATCCAAATTGGCTGTCACAGTATGACCGTGAGCTTCCATTCCTACAGCATCAATACAAGCGTCAGGTCCCCGGCCCCCGGTACGATATTTTATTTCGTCGAGAATTCCCTCCACATCTTCAAAATCAATAACTTCGGCACCACTCTCAGCCGCCATTTGCAGGCGCCCTTCATAGTGATCAATGACAAGAACACGTTCCGCGCCTAACAGAAAGGCACTGCGGATCGCCATTTGTCCCACCGCTCCCGCTCCCCATATCGCCACGGTATCACCCGGCTTAATATGGCAGTTTTCAGCGGCCATATATCCCGTCGGTAAGATGTCACTGAGAAATAAAACTTTTTCGTCGCTAATGTCTTTAGGGACTATTAAAGAGTTCGTATCTGCAAAAGGGACTCGAAGAAATTCCGCCTGACCCCCGGCATAGCCTCCAAACATATGAGAATAACCAAATAGAGCTGATCCTGAATATCCATAGAGTTTGTCAGCCATGTGAGAATTTGGATTGGTGTTATCACAAGCCGAAAATTCTTGCTCTAGACAAAATTGACAGCTCCCACACGCGATATCAAAGGGGATCACGACTTTATCTCCGACCTTGATTTTTTTAACCGCCGAGCCCACTTCCACAACCTCACCCATGGTCTCATGGCCGAGGATATCGCCTTTTTCCATGGTAGGAATATACCCATCATACAAATGCAAATCGGAACCACAAATCGCCGCCGTCGTCACTTTGATAATCGCATCGTGCATATTTAAAAGCGATGGGTCTTTGACATTTTTTAAGGCTACATCATGCTTGCCTTGCCAGCAAAGTGCTCTCATTTGTCTTCTCCTCTTTAATGGGTCAAACTTGAACCGGATGTTGAGCTGGGCTGACCTTCGATGGTCGGGAGCTCGCCTGTTTCCAAATAGGCTTTAAGCCTCTTTATATTTTTCATAATTACAAGTTCAGGAGGTTCGCCCGTAAAAAGCAAAGTCAGCTCCGTGAGCTTTCCCCCAGGAAGGGAATAGTCCATCGCCAGGCGCACGACAGTTCCTCGATTTGCGGGAGCCTTTTCGAAACGGATCGTGCCAGCCGTTTCCACTTCAGAACCTTCCACGCTTCTCCAGGCCAACAATTGATCGGGAATCTCCTGGATAATTTCTATATCCCATTCCACTGTCGCCTCATTTTTGAGTTGCAGGATCCAATGAGATCTATGCTCCGACAACACTTGGACCTGTATAAGATTTTGTATAAATAAGGGAAAATTTTTAAAATCTCGAAAGAAAGTATAAACTTCGGAGGGGCTTTTTCTAATCGTGACAGCGTGCCGACTCTTAAGCTCTTCATCCGGTTTTTTTTCTACCTTTTCCCTCAACGGCGGTTGAGGTTGAACCTCGTCTTTATTAGTTGAAACAAATGGATCCATTTTTGTTTCCCTCTTTTAAAAGTTTTGTGCATTAGAAAAATATGCAGTGGAGCCCCCCACCTTGTCTCTTATTTTTTTTGTTTTATGTATTTATAAATAGAAAGCTTGCAGCTTTATAAATAAAAAGCTTGTAGCTTTATAAATAAAAAGCTTGTAGCTTTATAACTTACATTGTGAGTTGAATGGGGAAATAAATAAACGAGCCGCACAAAAAAATGCATTCAACCGCCCTCTATTCACTTTTAGTGGCATAATTGCGATCAGTATTTGACGATCTCAGCCAATTTCGGTACCTCAATACAATGAATATTCAAAAAACTTTGACCACCTCTCCCAAGACTTTACCTCCTGCTGACAAATTGGGCTTTGGCCAATTTTTTACCGACCATATGTTTGTGGCGAAATATCGCGAAGGTCAGGGTTGGTATGAAGCAAAGATTCTACCCTACAGTCCTTTGAGTATGGATCCGGGGGCTTCGGTTTTCCATTATGGTCAAGCTTTATTTGAAGGCATGAAAGTTTTCCGTCAAGACGATGGCAAAATTGTCTTCTTCCGCCCTGAGTTCAATCATCAACGTTTGGCTGACGGTGCCAAACGTGTTTGTCTTGAAGCTCCCCCTCTAGAACTTTTTATGCAAGCCCTCCAAGAATTGGTGGCCGTGGATGAAAGATGGATTCCGAAGGAGCCCAATACTTCTTTGTATATTCGTCCGACCCTGATCGGAACTGAAGCGTTCCTAGGAGTGCGACCTTCCCATGAAACCACTTTTTTTATTATACTTTCACCTGTGGGTTCTTATTACAGCGAGGGAACCCAGCCTGTTAAGATTTGGACCGAGGAAAAATATCTGCGTGCGGCTCCGGGGGGATTGGGTGCTGTGAAAGCCGGAGCGAACTACGCTTCCAGCCTTAAAGCCGCTTATGAAAGCAAACAAAAGGGCTATGCCCAAGTCCTGTGGCTCGATACAGATCGCGAAGGCATTGAAGAAGTGGGCACAATGAATGTGTTCTTTGTCTTTGATAATGAGATTGTGACCCCCGCTCTCAATGGAAGCATTTTAGCGGGCGGAACTCGCGAAGCAGTCATCCATATTTTAAAATCAAAACATCTTCCCATTGTTGAAAGACGAATCACTATCACTGAAGTGATAGAGAAAATTCAAAATGGAAAACTCCGTGAAGCTTTCGGTACGGGAACAGCAGCAGTCATTTCTCCGATGGGCATTCTGGCTTATAAAGGCAAAGAATGGGTTATCAATGACAACAAAAATGGAGCTTTAAGTACGGAGCTTTACAAGCAAATCACTTCCATTCAACATGGGACTGCTCCTGATATATTTAACTGGATTGTCCCTCTACAAAAGAATCTCTAGAACCGATGAAGCTTTACACGAAGCTTTATAGAAAAGCGGATTATCTCAGTATGCCTTGGAAAAATGGCCTTGGCATGACAGAGCAAATTCAAATTTTCCCAGAAAATTGCCTTTTCTCCGAGGGCCAAGATTTTCTATGGCGTATCAGCTCGGCAAAGATTCGAGGGGCCTCCCCCTTTTCTCAATTTCCGGGCTGCGATCGGTGGCTGATGGTGGTGACTGGGCAAGGCCTCCTGCTCGACGGGGGTGCCCTCTTGCCACAGGAACCCCTTCATTTTTCCGGAGAGCCCCCACTTCATTGCGCCTTGCTGGGGGGCGAAGTCACGGACCTAGGAATCATTTACCGCCGCGATAAAATATCCGCGATGATGTGCAGAGAAGAATTTATGGACACTTGTTCACTGGATCTTCCAGCAGGGCTTCATTTTATTTATTGCTTCGATGAACCCCTCAAAATTGCCGAGCAAATTCTGGAAAGCGGTGACTCCCTGGAAATCGCAGGCCCCGCAAAGGTGACATTAGACTCTTCCTTTGGTGGCAAAGCAAAATACGTTCGAATTCATATCCAGGAAAAATAAGCTCTCACTTAAATTCAATTCAGCGGACCTCAACTGCACTCAGTGAGAATACAGTCCGAAGGAGTCCTATTTGTTAGAATGCATAAGGATTAAGCTTTACAGCAGGACCAATATGCTCTTAGCATGCCCAAAGAAGCTTATAATAATTAGTATTTAACATCGCGGAGCGGTAGGTTGGCAGTTGTTGCCGACAGGAATGGATCCAAGCATGACCGTTCATCGCAGTGATGCACATGCGACGCAAGTAGACCTATGGGCGAGCAGAAATATTAAAAACCTTTCTGCCGAAGAACGCCCTCAGCTCTATGCAAAAGCAATCCAGGCTATTGAACGGCGAAGCCTCAACACCTTAAGTAGTGTCACTGTTTTGGTGATAGTTGATCGCGCAATTCACGAAACAAAAGAAAACTTCCCCCTCCTCACGCCGATCAAAAGCGAAGCTGAAGGAATTGATTTTAGCGCACTTTTTGACAAGCCCGATATGAATTATGAAGAACTGGAAGGCGCGCTTCGAGCACTTCTCATCGAGCTTCTGAATGTGCTCGGAAACATTACTGCGGATGTTCTGACCGTTCCGCTGCATAAAGAACTCATGGATGTAACCATTGTAAAAAAGAAGAATCGGGAGCGAAAATGAAAGACATACGGGTTGCAACAGGAGTTCGTAACCTCGACGAAATCCTCTGTGGGGGATTACCGAATGGAACATTGACGGTTTTCGCCGGCACTCCTGGTTCCGGTAAAACAATCTTGTCACAACAGATTGCTTTTAAAAACGCTTCCCCCAAGAGGCGCGTGCTCTTCTTTCAAACTTTGTCAGAACCGACCGCAAAGACGTTACGTTATCTGAAACAATTCTCCTTCTTCGATCAGAAAAAGCTCGATGACGGCAGTGTCCAGTTTGTTGATTTAGGCGATATCTTGAGAACTGAAGGTTTGGAAAAAGCACTCAGCCTTCTTATGACTCATGTGAAGCGTGTAAAGCCCTTCTTTGTGATTGTGGACAGTTTTAAAATATTTGAAGATTTGGCGAAATCCAGAGAAGAGCTTCGCAAGTTCTCTTACGAGGTAGCGATCAATCTCATGGGTTGGGAATGTACGACTTTACTCCTGGGGGAATTTAGCCAGAAAGATATTGAAACGAATCCTCTATTTTCCATCATTGATGGAATTGTCTCGCTGAAGCATTATGCCGAGGCTGGAGAAGAACAAAGGCTCCTGCAAGTGATAAAAATGCGCGGCACCGATCACAGTCGTGACGAGCATACTTTTACGATCACCCCCTCAGGTCTTGAGATTTACGCTCCTCGCGTGACAATTCGTCGCATACCTGGATCAGACATAATGAGTAAGAATAATGGTCCTGCCCGAGCCAAGCTTCGAATCTCAAACTTAGATAGTCTCCTGGGCGAAGGAATTCCCTATGGCTCCAGCTTGCTCATCTCCGGCGTCGCTGGCACAGGCAAAACAATCCTTTCGCTGGAGTTCATCTACCGAGGTGCGAAAGATTTTGGAGAAAAAGGAATTTTCTTCTCTTTCGAGGAAACAGCCGAGCGTCTCATAACCTGCGCCCGGAACATGGGTTGGGAAATCGACGATCAAATTAAAAAAGGAAATATTGAAATTGTTTACATTCCACAGACCGAGATCCAGGTCGAAAAACATCTGCTCATGATGAAGGACCGCATTGAGCTGATGAAGGCAAAGCGTGTGGTCATTGATTCTGCCTCCGTCTTTGTTCATAAAATTAAGGATCCTCAGGCCGTGCGAGAAAAAATATTCCAACTTGGAACTCTCGTGCAAATGGCTCAAGGTATCGGTCTTTTTGTAACTGACGTTCACTACGGCAGTAATAAAATTAGCCGCTTTGGGGTCGAGGAAACCGTTGTCGACGGCATCATTCTACTCACCTCCTCGGAGGTGGGCTTGAGGCGCGAACGCTTTCTGGAAATTTATAAATTACGAAACACCTCTCACTCCGACGGACGACATAAAATGTTGATCGAGCAAGGCGGAGTGAGACTAGAAAAATTCTAAAAAGAGAATCAGATGACAGATTCACCCTTGAACGACGAAAAGTCCTTTAGCTTAACCAAGAAGCTGCCCACGGTAGAGCATAAGCCTCGGGCCCCTGACAACACGCTATCGTGGCAGGAGCAAGCTTATGACCGCCTGAAAGTACTCTATGAAGTCGGCAAATTGCTTTCCACTTTTGAAAATGTCGAAAAAACCTTTCCGAAGATTCTTGACTTGTGCTCCACTTCATTTCCGTTTAGGACCGCAGTCCTTATTGAGAAGAGAGGCTCGAGCGTTATGACTGCGATGTGGAATGTGGAAACCGTCACCGCCGAGCAAATCGCTCGAGCGACCACCAGCTCAAAAGAGTCTTTTATTTATCTTACAGGCGCTTCAAAGTGTGAGTCTGCGAATCTTCGAACCACTGAGATGTCTTCACGAACGCTGTCCCACGCTCAGACTCGAACGCAATCTGAAAATAAGGACCCCGAGAGTTACATCGTATTGCCTTTATACGTGGATCAATTGCCGGCCTTTGGTGTCTTACAGTTGGGGGGATCGTATCCTCTTTGCGAGAAAGATGTTGAATTCGTCGATGCACTTTCCAATCTTGTCGCGATCGCCATTGACCGATATTATCGGATTCAATATGAGCGCGAGCTTAAGGCCAAAGAAGCGTTGGAAAGCTCTCACAAACTCTCTCGCTCGGAAGCTTCAGTCACGGATCTGGAAACAGAACGGGAGCTTCGCGAGAATTTTGTTTCGTTACTCAGTCATGATTTGCGCACTCCCTTATCGGCTGCCAAAATAAGCGCTCAATTGATTCAACGGGAAGTCGGCATCACAGAGACAACCCGATCTCTAGCATCGCGAATCGTCTTCAATATGAACCGAGTGGATCAAATGATCAGTGATCTCTTAGATGCAAATCGTATTCGCAGCGGCGAGAAGCTCCCCCTGAATATCGAGCCCTTCGATTTGATCGCTCTAGTGGGAAGAACCTTAGAAGAGCTCACCACAATTCATGGGGAGCGTTTTATTCTCAAGGCACCTGATATTCTTGACGGCTATTGGGACCAGAGAAGCATTCGCAGAATTATTGAAAATTTGTGCAATAATGCCATCAAGTATGGTTCACCGGACGCACCAACAATCCTGAGTTTAAGTCAAAACACAGAAAAGATTACAGATCAGATTACAGACCAGGTCACAATTGAAGTTCAGAATACAGGAGATCTCATTTCTCCGGAAGATCAGAAAACCCTCTTTCAACAATTTAGGCGAAGCAAGACAGCCCAAGACAGTGGCAAAAAGGGTTGGGGCATTGGCTTGAGTCTGGTTCGTGGAGTTGCCGAAGCGCATGGCGGAACTGTAAAGGTTGCCAGTGATGCAGAAAGAGGAACAGTATTCACCGTGACTCTACCCATCGATTCTCGCACTCTTATTTCAAAAGAAGGACCATGAAAAAAACAATTCTTGCCATAGATGATAATAAAGAAACCCTCTTCCTCGAAGGAGTCGTTTTAACTCAAGCCGGTTATCAAGTTCACACGGCCTTAGGTGGCGAGGCCGCATTAAAAATGATTCACGAGCTCAAAGAAATCGACTTGATCTTACTGGATTACGAAATGGCGGGAATGAATGGGCCAGAGTTCTTAGCGGCTTTGGAAAAACAATATCCTCTTGTGTTCGAACAAACTCCCGTCATCTATGCTACAGCCCATGAAAACCCCCCACAAAAATTAAATAAAAGTTGGATCCCTAAACTGAGAGACATCGATAAGTTTATTAAGGACGTCGAAAGGTTCATTACTCCCTAATGGGGCCATGAACCCTCCGCAGAACAAAGGCTCTGAGCACGGGAGCCTAAAACTTGCGGCCCACAGTAAACCCCGACACCTTGCTCGCGCAGAGTGAAGGGCAAGGCCTGGTTTCCTAACTGCTCGCTACTGAGTTGTTGAAGATCACTCAGGTTCGCCATGGCCTCTGCACTGGATTTTATGTTGAGGTTGGCATGCATATGAGTCAACGGGATCAACTCCGCCGCTTCTGTGACTAAGCGAAAGCCGTTGATCCTGTTTTGGTCTGGTCGTTTTTCAAAATAAACTCTCGAGAACAGGCCGTAGTTACCACGGACGCTCTCGTTATCTCTACTAGCGGCCCCAGTCATAAAGTAATTTCCCAAGCTGTAGAAAATCAACTTTCCATTCACGTTTTCAACAGGTCGTACCACGTGAGGGTGATGGCCGATAATAAGATCCAGATCTCCGCGGTTCAAATAGTCATGATAGCGCGCTCTTTGCCCTTTATCTAATTCAAAGACTCCTTCCGTGCCGTTATGGATAGAAAGAATTTTTAGATTGGCATTCGAGTGAGCCATATTTTGCAAAAGTTTATTCACTAGTGCCTTGTTATGCATCGCTACGATTCCAGGGTTGTTTCTTAAAATGGAACCTTCATCGCTCCCGGTAGAAACTCCGCCGAAGCCAATGGCTGCAAACGCAATCGTAATGCCCTCTATTTCAATAATAAGGGGCTCCGTCGCTTCGTCAATGTTCCCTGCTAACCCTGCGTGGTAGAGGCTTTTGCCAGGTCGGCCGTTGAGCATGCTCTTTCTTTCAATACTTTCCTTGAGCTCAGCCAGATTACGGAGGGTATCCGCGGCGCCACTCTCTCCAAAATCAAAAACATGGTTATTCGCGGTGCTAAACAAATTAAATCCATAATCCGCTAAAATATCAACGACCTCCGGGTGGGTCATAAAAGTAAATTTCTTATCATAGTCAGTTAAATTACGATCACTACTCACCACCGTTTCCAAATTGCCAAAATTAATGTCGCCAGTGAGAAGTTTTTTAAAAACGGCTTGAGCTTGCACAGCCAAACGCACGCTGCGAGGCTGTTGTGGGAGGCGGGCCAGCACGTCGGGAGCGGAATAAACAGGACTTTCCGGATCTCTTTCGTCTTTAGCAAGGTTGATGTCTCCCCCCATCGTAAGGATGAAGTCCGCCTTGACCACTTGGCAGGACGAAACCAACAGCATTAAAATTACAAATGAATACATGGAGCTTCCCGCCTTTAAAGGCATTGCATTTGCGACATTCATGCCATAGCGAAAAGAGGTTTTATTTAATTTGATGGCAAAAAGATGTCTAAAACATCTCACTTTGGGACGCTGATGGGCCCTGTTCAAAGCCTCTCCGGGACTTTGATCGTGACTTCTGCAATGAAGATTCTGTTAAGTCCGTCCGCTATTTCCCGATAAGTGGAGCATGATTTCTCTTTGGTGTGTCATAGGACTTATCGCCGCAACTATCAGTGTTTCCACTCTGGGAGCCACTTTTTCTGTAGTGGGTTTGGCCGCGCTTTTTTCTGGCGCCTCTCTGGCGGTGAGTGCCATGGCCGCTTCTTTGGAACTCGCAAAATTTATCCTCGCCGCCTACCTTCACCAACGATGGACAGAGCTTAATATTATTTTCAAAGCTTATTTGGTGGCGGCAATCATCATTTTAAGTGCCATCACAAGTTTGGGTATCTTTGGCTTTTTATCAAATGCTTATCAATCCGCTTCTGCGGCCCTTGAAGCGGAAAGCGTAAAGTCTGAGTCTTTAAAAGCTCAGCAAGCACATAACCAAGCGGAAATCAGCCGTCTTACTAGATCCATCGATGAAATTCCCGCCAATCGTATTTCTAAACGTATTGAAGTTCGCAAAGAAATTGAACCGGCTATTGCCGCCCTGACTAAACAAACACAGCAACTTGAAAGCCTCATGACTCAATCTAATCTGCGTACACTGGAGCTTAAAAATAAGGTGGGACCGCTTATCTATATCGCCAAGGCTTTCAAACTTGATATCGACACGGTCGTGAAATATTTGATTCTTCTATTGGTATCGGTCTTTGACCCGCTGGCGATTTGCTTGGTCATTGCCACCAGTGGTGCCTTAGAGACTCGCCGTCGCGGTGTCGCCGCTTCGCCTCCGCCCTCTGGTATCGAGGATGAAGTTATCCAAATGCGATTTGTCGACGATAAAGATCAAAGCACAGGATAGCCCATGTTTCTGGTCAAAGTGCTCGAAAGAAAAGGCGTCATCCGGTTTTTTGGTTTCCTCCTGCTTCTTTCTCCTTTTTTTAATACTTTTGCAAAAATGTCCCTGCTGACAGAACTGTCCAATCGGTGGAGTTTTAAAGTTTTTTGGCAGATTCTCATGATGGGCTCTCTGTTTAATCAAATTCTCTATGTGGCCACCCTTATCATTGGCATTCTTATGCTCCGAGGTTCCGTCAAGGCTTGGAACTTCGCACTGGTCCTCCTCGCAGGCTATATCGCTCTTCAAGTCTCTGATTTTGGCCATGTCAGGGCCAGCAAAGTGACATGGTTGTTTTTTATCACCAACATTTTTGTTTTTTTATTTATCGCCGACCAGCTTGTGTGGAAAGTAAAAGCCACTAAACCAGCACCGACAAAGGAGAAGGTCCCTGCTCCTCTGATTCATAAAAAGATCATTATCCATTTCGCCGGCATGGGCCCTTGGGCGCAGGTTTTAAGTATTTCCAATAAAGGCATTCACGTGCGAAGCCTCAAAGCTCCGCCGTTAGATATTACAAGTCGAGAACTTGAAATCTCATTGAAGAATGGGCTCACCTTGCGCACACGCTTTGCAAGTAATTCGAATCAAGATTACTTTTTTAATTATATAAGCCTCAGTCCTGAAGAAATAAACTCACTCAACCAATGGATTCTCTCCATATCTTAGTTTTCACATAGGAAGCTTATCCGCGATTACATCTATTTTTTCGATCACGGGTTCTTTTGCAAGCAAATCCAGATCCTTTGCGAATAACGCCTCCGCCACTTTGCCAGAAAGATGGGCCCGACGTCCTGACTCATCAGGAAAAGCATCGAAGATTCCGAACTCTCGTTGACTCAGGCGAAGGGCGAACCACGCGGTGGTCCCCTGCTCTTCCTCCACGAGCGCACGTCCACTTCGTAAAAATTCTTCGACTTCGCCTTCTTTGCCCGGCTTTGCTTCTAGACGCATGAACAATGCACATTGAACCATATTGGTCTCCTTGAAAAAAATATTGGACACCTCTCAGTAAAGTAATATACCGGCGAACTGCCAACTCCGGAGAACGAATAGTGTTAACTCTCAATGAATTCATATTCTTCGTAATTTCCGTAAATTTTCTTCCGATAGTTTAGATAGCGAGCTCCTTGCAATTTCCAGCATACTTGGCACTGGAGGTTTTTTATGAATGCAATTTATTTTAAAGATAAGTCAGGCATGGGTTCCTCTCGGGTGATTCTTTTAGGTTCCATCTATCTGCTATTAGGTATCTTCGCATTGGCCTTTGCTTCAGCGACTACGCTAGCCGCTATCATTACTTTAGGCCTGGTATTGATGTTCGTGGGAATTGCAGAAATTGTCTATGGCCTCCAAGGACGCAAGCGAGGTCAACTCTGGCCCCATGTATGCAACCAATGGTGTTCTCTCCGTTATTCTCGGAGGTTTGATCTTAAGATCTTTTCCCATCTCTGCCTTCTGGACTATTGGTGTTTTCGTCGGCATTGATCTCCTTGTGTCTGGAGCTTCACTGATTGGCTTGGGAGTCACCGCAAAAAAAGCCAGAAAAGAACTCGTGGGTCAGGTCTATTCCACTCTCCATCCCGAACCCGGCTCTCGCACAGAACTCGATAGAGAAGAACATCCTTTGCACTAAAGTGGATATTTAAAATATTGAGACAAACAAGGACCAAGAGCCAGAAAACCCTGACCTAGGTCAAGGACTTGCTTTGTTTTTACCCTGATACTGTCTACAATGGACGCATGCAAAAACATATCCGTCTTTTTATCTTCGTCGTTCTATCTTTAAACTTTTCCTTTACTGCGGCCAGGGCCGCGGTTTCACCAATTTCGGTGGCTATCCTACCGCCCGTGCAGTTTCCGCCAGGGGATTTCTCTGTCACCGGGATCCGGGCCAGCGCTCTCTGGGGCAAACACCGTGACCTCTATGGCTTGGATTTCGGTCTGTTAGGAAACATTACAGAACAGAGCTTTACCGGTCTTTCGGCGTCAGGGATTTTCAACAACACCCGTGGTGTCACAAATATTCTCGGTCTTCAATTTGCAGGAGCTACGAATATCAATACCAATAAAGTCAGCGTTTATGGACTTCAAGCCACCCTAGGTGTGAATTACAATTCTGCGGCTTCAACAGTCACTGGAGTTCAACTGGCTCTCTTAGCCAATGTCTCGGCCTTTACAGAAATCTATGGACTTCAGGTGGGTCTCTACAATCGTGCGAAAGATGTTTATGGCTTCCAAATTGGTCTAGTGAATGTGGCGGACAATCTTCATGGTGTGCAAATCGGTCTGGTGAATTTCAATCATAAAGGTCCTTTTGCCATCTCTCCGATTCTGAACATCGGTTTCTAACTTCGCTTTTAGGTGAAATCAAAAAGAAGAAGGGCAAGGAATCGCTTCTTTGCCCTTCTATTTATTTTCAAATAAACTTTCAATATTACCGCGAATTAAAACCCGTCAGTCGTCCCCACTTTGCGAGCGGAAGAAACTTCATCTTCATCAAACGGAATCATCTCCGACGAAGAAGTCACCGCCTTTTTCTTGGCACTTGCCGCAGGCTTTTTAAAATTCAAAACCTTTGCTGACGGAGACGATGACTTGCTTTTATGAGCCGGAGCTTTCGCATACGAACTTTCCTGCTGTGGCGCCTTTTGTGCTGAGCCATAGACCAAGGCCTCAAGCGCCAGCACACTTGCTCTGAGACTTTCAGATTGAGAAGACAATTCCTCAGCAGCGGCGGCAGTCTCTTCCGCCGCAGCGGCATTTTGTTGAGTGACCTCATCCATTTGGTTCATCGCTTTACCGATTTGCACGATGCCGTTGCGCTGTTCTTCACTGGCATTGGCGATTTCGTTATTTAAGTCAGCGACTTTCTTTACCGCCGTGACGATTTCAGCGAGAACCGCGCCTCCCTGATTGGCTTGACGGCTTCCCACCTCAATTTTTTCCACGCTATTTTTAATCATTTCCGCAATTTCTTTCGCTGCGGATGCACTTCTTTGCGCAAGATTTCTCACCGCTTCAGCCACTACAGCGAAGCCCTTTCCTTGCTCACCGGCACGGGCCGCCTCCACCGCCGCATTCAAGGCTAAGAGATTGGTCTGAAAGGCGATATCATCAATCACATTCGTGATCTCTTCAATTTTCTTAGAGTCTGCGGAAATCGTATGAATAGAGTCAATGAGAGTCTTAATCTCCATCTCACCCTTAAGCGCAATTTCTCTGGTAGAGGCTGCTAACGAAGCCGCTTGTTTCCCGTTTTCCGTATTCAGACCAACCATGGAGGTTAACTCTTCCATCGTCGCCACGGTTTCTTCTAGAGAAGAGGCTTGTTCGGTAGCGGCCTCTGAAAGGCTCTGTGAAGATCCCGCGATTTGATTTGAGGCCTGAGCCACTTGATCTGAGCCAAGAGCTAAATCTTTGGAAACAGCACCGACGGCACGAGTGATACTCATGGCGATAAAGAAGCCAATGCCTAAACCCAAGCCAAGACCCGCTAGAATCACTAGAAGACTAATTTGATTCCCTGTTTTTTCCGCCGCTTTTGCCTCCGCCACTTTAGCCTCTAAGACTTTTTGATGAAACTGAATCAGTTCTTCAGCCGCAGCCGTAAAAATCTTTGCTTTTTCTGGACAATCTTTAAGGAAAATCTGCAACATTTTTTCATGATCTTCAGGCTTCCCAGATTTATGAAGGCTGATGACTTGCTCACCAGTCGCTTTAAATGATTCCCAGCTAGAATGAAGCTTATCGAAAACTTCTTTTTGTCCAGGAATAAAACCAAGAGCCACGTATTCCTTACTGAATTTTTCGTATTCTTCAATCGTATTCAAGGCACCCTTAATTGTCTCTTCGGAATCCGCCTTACTCAGACCCTGAAGCCCCAAGGTTCTCACCATAATACGCACGCGACGGTAGGCCAGCATCATTTCATAGCTTAGCTTTGTCTTTGGAAGACTTTTGTCCACCACAAATTCATAGTTCCCAGTTACGGAACTCATGGACTGGTACGAAACACCCCCGACGATCACACTGATGCTCAATAAAAACGCACACAGCATGAGTAATTTCACATTCAGGCTCAGATTTTTCTTCATATTTTCATACTCCTTTTGAGTCAAACAACCCATGCGATCAGGAACCCCTTCCTGATCCGTTTCCTTTTTCGGCAGATCTTGACAATTTATGAGACTGGTTAAAGAAATTTGACAGGTTTCTGCGGCCAGATAGAATATATCTTCACTGGATGGATTTGATACGATTATTTATAGCAAGCATAGATATTGTGGCCACACTTTCCTCGATCATCAAATGTTGAAACAAGGTATGCTGTATATCCGGCCGGACAACTAAACTGGTCATTATTGAGATGATTCCCTTTGCAGCGTCCCCAACTTACACAATTACAGGCGTCATATGTTCCTCCAAAACCCACATCACCTACGCCGCATCCGAGAATTGTATCACTGGCATTGGTCAATACTGTGGTTTTAACCGTGATCGGTCTAAGGGGTCTCACCAAACCGTCACTTTCGAATTCAACCTTAATATTGGCCGAGTATAAATTTGTATCTATTTTTACAAAGTCGGTGATCGTAATTCCGCCACCTTTCACTTTCAAGTTCTTGGTGAAGGGTGAGGGGTGATCTCCAGGCCCTATCAAAATTTTTGTTGAATCCATCGCATTTGAATGAAGGCCATTTGCAAGCGTAAACGTTGTGGTTTCCGGCTGCCCAGCATTGACTTTAAAACTGTTATTTCCATTAATAACAGAGGGAGTGAGCTCAGCGGTACAGATCTTCCCATCCGCGAGAGCTGAGATTAAAAACTTTTCAAGATCCAAAGAGCCAAGCTTCTCTGTCAATGCTCTGGTTTCCTTCTGCATACTCGCCTGCATTGTGAGCATACCCATCATGGCAATTGATAAAATACCAATTGCAATCATCACTTCGATTATGCCCATACCTCGACTATTAAAAGCCATTTTCATCACTCCCCTTTCTTAAGTCTAGTCTCAAGGAGAGGCCTTTAAAAGCAGTATAAAGATCATCTGAGATATATAAGACACCTGAAGGGTTTAGACCAGCAGCAGTGCCTCATAGAGATACACTTCTCTCAATAATTGTTGAAAATTTTGTCAAATTTCAAAACTTTTGGTAATTTAATCGAACACACACGTCTGCTGGTTTTTCTTATAATGAACTTCAGGAAGGGGACCACTATGAGGCAGACGATTGCCCGAGCTATTTTCTCTTTATCATTTCTTCTTTGCATGATTTTAAATATTTCTTGTTCAGGCTCTGGTTCCGGTTATGGCAGCTCTTCTTCTTATTCCAGGACCGCCTCCGCCTCAACCATCACCGCCGCTAGAGCTGCGCCAGGTTCCGCGCAGGAGGCCTTAGCCGATAGAGTGCAAAAACTTTTTTCCGCTAAATGCCTGAGCTGCCACAACGCGCAGAAGGCTTCGGGCAATATCAATCTTTCCACTGCAACCGCAATTCTTCAACGGGGCCTTGTGATCAAGGGCAATGCTGCGGGTTCGCAACTTTATCAGTCCCTCGTCGCCAATCGCATGCCCGTCGGAGGAGGCCTTGATGACGCCAGCAAAAAAGATGTTCAGGATTGGATCAATCAGGGACCCTTTGAATTCCCCAGCACATTCAATGGCTCGCTTTCAGTCTCTAAGCAAGAAATCCGTCCGGCAATTTCTTCTTCCTCTTTTTTTGGCGATTGGGAGTCTGGCACGCTCACTGGGAGTGGCAATTACAACTGGAGCCAAAGTCAAATTTCCACAAAGAGCAGCTACACTTTGCTCAACGATGGAGGAGGACGCCAGGGCTCCTATTATGCCCGGGTCTCGGTCGCACCGAGGCGATGCAGAAGTTGCGTTGAACGCTCTGAAGTTGTGCAAATGCAGGATGCGCAAAACCACCCTATCGTTGAAAATGAAAGCAGTGAAATCCAACGCTACTCCTTCAGCGTAAAATTTGATTCCTCTTGGAAACCCATCGTCGGCAACAGAAGCGAAGCCTGGGGCATCTTTTTGCAACTTCGCAGTCCGAACACTTTTCCCACTCGCGCCGCCTGGGCATTCAACGCCTCAAATACAATTACTTTTAGGCAAAGAGGCGGTAACTTAAGGTACAATAAGGGTAAAATATATCCTCTTTCAAACAACTCTCTGAATACGGGAAAATGGATTGATTTCGTTCTTACCATAAAGTACGCGAAAGACAATACGGGCTTCTTCCGTATTCACCGCCGAGACGAAGGAGAAACGACCTTCACCGAAGTCTTAAATGTAACCGAGGTGCCTACCCTGCAAACTCGAGACGGAGTGGTCGCCGATCACGTCATAAGGCATGGTCTCAGCCGAAATCACCACAATTTCACTAGTATTTTGTACCTCGATGGCTTTACCCGAGAAACTGTAAGCCCAACGCCTGCCCCCATCCCAACTCCAAACCCAAGTCCGACACCAACTCCTCCCCCTGCAACCAATGCCCTTGCAGATCGGGTGCAGAAAATTCTAATCGCAAAATGCGTGAACTGCCACAATGTTCAGATGCCTTCGGGAAATGTCAGTAACTTGACCAGTGCTCGAGTTCTTTTAGAAAAAGGACTCGTGACTAAAGGCAACGCAACCACTTCTAGGCTTTATCAAGTGGTGGCCACCAATCAAATGCCACTGGGTATCGCTCTGGATGAGGCCAGTAAAAAAGATATAGCTGACTGGATCAATGCCGGCGCTCCTGAATTTACCTCGAATTTGCCTCAACCAACGCCCACTCCTCCTCTTCCCGACCCAACCCGCATACCACAATCAGTATTGGATCTTGCAGCAGATGAAGAGACCATCTATCAGGATCTCCAGCAGATCGCCGCCGAAACACGAGCCTTTACTCGCTATATCGTCATCACGCAAAACTATAATTCCACCGGCATTTTGACGGCACAAAAAGCTCTTTTCGCTAAAGGCATCAGCAAAACTTTGAACAGTCTTCACTGGAAGAACACAATAAGTATTCCTGTGGCCTTAAACCCTGAAAGCACGGCTTTGCGCATTGATTTGCGCAACTATGATCTCACTGCGGCAGAATGGTCACAAATCACGGCGACCTATCCCTATCTGAACCAACTCAAAGCTTCGAGTCGCTGGAACGCCATCGTTTCCGCGACAAAAAGCACTAAGCCCATTGTGCGCGGTGATTGGTTCGTGCAACAGGTCTTACAGCCCACCCTTTACAAACAACTGCTGGAGATCCCCGAAAATATTCAAACGCTCGAAACCCGGTTAGGCGTGAACGCTGAGGAAAGACTCCGCAGTGGCGCCGCCATTCGAGCCGGCCTTAAGGATTCAGGCGTGTCTTTTTCAAATCGCATCGCTGAACGCTATGAAAGTTCTTACGGTGCTTACTGGAAAAGTTATGACTTTATTTCCAGCGATGGAAACCAAAATATTTTCAGAAACCCCTTGGGTCCTGTCTTGGATAACTTCAGTCAAGGTATCGGCTTCGTTCATAATGGGGGAGAAATGATCTTCACTCTTCCAAATGGCCTGCATGGTTATGCCTTAACCAGTGCCACTGGCAACTACCTCAACACCGCACCCCCTGAAATCGTTATCGATACTAGCCGCGCAGACAAATTAGTTACAAACGGAAGTTCCTGCTTTACCTGTCACACTCAGGGTTTGATTCCCTTCGAGGATGAAATCAGCGCCGCTTCAAACAGAGGCCATCTTTTCAACAACAAGCAACTGACTGCGATCAATCGTCTTTACATTGGTAAAACCAAACTTGAAGAGACCTTTAACAAAGATATGGCGGCTTATGTGGACGCCCTGGATAAACTGCAAATTTCCCCTGACTCAGGAGAACCCGTTTCAACGGTGAATTTATTTTATGCTCGCAATCTTCAAATTAAAGATATTGCTGCCGAGCTGCAGCTCAGCGTCACTGATCTGAGAAAATATTTAGAAAGCAGCTCCGGCCTGCGCAGTCAATTTGATTTCACTAACAGCCACCGCGTGAGCACTGTGAAAATCACCCGGGCTCTTTTTGAACAGCGCTTCAATCAAATTTTACAGGAGGTGGCAAAACTAAAACCCTAACTCATCCTTATTTTTGCAAAGCTTTTTCTTTCTGTAAAATATCTTTAACGATTCGTATCGCGGACATAGCGGCACCATCTGAATGGGTGCCCTCCGTGAAATCCCCACCAAAGTAGACTCTTCCTTGGGGCTTTCGAAGCGAATCAGAGAGATCATCAAAGCGAGAACGCCCTACAGGCCAAGAGGCGATGGCACGTGGATGATAACGATAAAAAACTATTTTCTTTATATGCTTACCAATCCCAGGCCATAATTTCTCAAAGTCCTTCAAAAGGACAGCACGGACATCATCCAGGGTCCCTACTCTGGCATTGAATCCTTCAGCGGGGTCACCAGTAATCAGCAAATTCAGCATCGTATTCTTTTTATCGCCCTCACTTTTTCCCTCATAAATGACTCCTAATGAACTGTCGGTGAGGATCGGAAGAATACTTTCCCCCTTCACAGTCCAAAAATGAGTGGCTTTTTCATCTAAAACCAAGTGCGCGGTAAAATAGGCACCCCAGCCTTGGGATTGAATCGCTTGAACTCTCTCAGTGGCAATGGCAGGTTCAAACTGAATTTCATTCAGACGAAACAAGGGCGGAGTCGTAACCACATACTTCCCATGATAGGTGTGCTGTTTGAAATCCGAATCCGTCGCTATAACCTCCACCCCATCGGTGGAGGACTTGATATTGGTCACTTGTCTATTTAGGAGTATATGCTCTTTTCCAATAGAATCCGCCATTGCCAAAGCCGCTTTATGATTGCCGCCGATCACATGAAAAGACGATGATCCGGCCCCCGAAAAAATATGCCACTCCGCGATTCCGTCCATGGCACTGATCCGGCTCCAGGGAGTCCCATACTCCGGCTCGCTTTCAAGGCGGATGAGCTCTTGGACTTTTTTAGAAAGCTTACAGGTCTTCTGAATCCAGTCCGCAAAAGAGAGATCTTTAAGAAAAAGAACCGACTTGTCCTTAGGATTGGATAATAATTTTTTATAAATATCAGCTGTTTTTTTATCCCAGTTTTCATACTCTTTCATTTCTTTGGCGTTAAAAAAAGAGGCTAAGAATTCCAGATTGGTATTTTGCGTAAAAGGGTGAAGTTTGCCTTTATATATAAAACTGGAAAAAGACGTGGCGGACTTTTCAAGGGGAATTTTCAATTCTTTGAAAATTTCCAAACTGGGATTTCCTTCCCAAAACTCTTCCAATCCCACTTCCGCCGAAACATCTTCGGTATAGGATGCGGTTCTGATTCGCCCGCCGATATGGGAACTCATTTCTAAAACAAGAAAAGTCTTCCCCTCTTTTTTGAGCCGATAGGCGGTGCTCAAACCAGCGATTCCGGCACCCACGATGAGGACATCAGGCTCCGTTTTTTTAACTGCTTCCCCCGCGTGAACCAACGAAGTGGCGGTTAAAAGAACAATAATCATAAGTTTAGGGAAGCCTTTAAACGAATTTTCTAACCACTTTGACTTTAAAGGTCTAGAATTGAATGGTCGCATATTTATTTTCCTCTTAATTATTTATTTTTTTCTTTAACCACTTGCCAGCCATCCGTCTTTTCTAATTTCATCGGATAGGCGTAGGAGCTTCGTGTTTCCATCAAATCCATTTGCTGAAGAATCAGCTTTAAGGCGTCGGCGGCATTGAATCGAGCCTCTTTCTTTTCATCGAATTTTTCGATGATTTCTATTAAAGCCGTGCGGGCTTGCACCGGAATAGCCGAAACTTCAACGAGAACCTGTGCCCGCTCCCCGTTAATTTCCACTTTTTGCGCTTTAAATTCGGACCTGTCGGTGAGAACTCGCGCTGCCGTAGCTTGGGTTTGAATCTTCCCTTTCACCCCTTTTGCAATCTCCGCCTTCATCTCTGTTTGAAATTGTTCCCTTGCGCCACCAATGGCCGCCTCTCTGACTTTGGATTCTTCAGAACAGGCACACAGGAGGAACAGCCAACTCAGGGCTATTAAATTGAGGGCGCTTAATTTTTTTCTCATGTAAAAATATTAGCGAACGGAGCCTAGAACATCAAGACTTGAACGCAAAGCTGGACGAATCCGCTTTTGAATTTTTTTATATTTTTTTTGTTCGTCCTTTTTGACCTTTTTCGGCCGCCCGAAGTAGTCACTAAGAACCGTTAAATCATGACATTGTCCAAGACTCTCTTGAAGATCTTTTAAATCGTTTACGGGTAGATCTAAAAACTCAAAAGTATAACGAATTTTTTTCATCGAAATACGTAAGAGATGAATTTCTTTTTTTGAAAATTTTTTTTGCCGTATCCATTGTTTGAGTTCAGTGCTTACTTTTTGCAGGAGTTTGTCTCGCACAGGCACTCTATCGACACCCAGGCCTTCCCCAAAAATGCGTAATTCATGGGGGATTTTTTGAATCTCTGGGCGCTGCAAAATTTTATGTAATTTACTTCCGGCGGCCCTTTGATCTTTCAGAAGGCCTTGTGTATTCAGATGATATCTCCTAGCTCCCTGCAAAGCCACATCCCATTGGCGACGATCCCCCAAAAGATCTCCCAGCTCTTTCAAGGATTTTTTTGCCGCCTTGGGCACCTTATGGGCCGTGCTTTTTTCAAGCAAATCAATCAAGGATCGCAATCTTCGCGTGGAAACTCGAAGATCATGAACCCCTTCTAAACTGAGGCGCTGGGATTGCGAATGCATGAGCTTATTAAAAATCTTTACCTGCTCTTGAAACTGATTCTCCACGACTTCCATAACTCCTCAAATTTTCTTCACTCCCAGCTCTTTCAAGGCCGATGAAAGAGTTAACATTGTAACCTTCTGGCTCAAGCTATCGATCCACGCTTTATGGCCTTTGAGGCTTTTTGTAACCACCTTAAGGACTTCCAGCCGGGCATAATCCTTATCATTCGCTGGGATCAAGTCCCAAGTCCCACCCTTATAAGAGGTTCTTTTGAACATTTCATCAGCCGCCCTTACATACTCCGTCCACTGACTTTGCGCTTTCACATCATCCGGGGTGATTTTCCATTGCTTGTAGGGATCTTTAAGTCGCTCTTCAAAACGCTTCAGTTGCTCATCTTTATCAATAGCCAGAAAAATTTTGATGAAATCAACTCCATCCGCGATGAGCATCTTCTCGAATTCACAGATTTCTCCATAGGCGTCCTCAAGACGAGTTTTCGGAGCGAGCCTATTCACTTTCTCGGTGAGCACTCGCCCATACCAAGATCTATCGAAAATAGCAATGTGGCCGGGCGACGGCAAACGAGTCCAAAAGCGATACAGGTAGTGCTTCCCTTGTTCATCTCCTTCCGGAGGACCGATCGCATGAACTCGAAAACCCCGGGGATCCAGGGACTCCACCAAGCGACGAATAGCGCCCCCCTTCCCTGCCGCATCAAAACCCTCAAACAAAATAATGGCGCGTTTCTTTTGATGCCAAATCCCTTGTTGAATACGCAGAATTTTAAGCTGCAGGTCTTTAAGATGCTGGTCCGTTTCCTTAGACCCTCTGAGATGAGGAAAATCCCTCTTAAGCAAGAGTTTTGAGAGTTTCCCAGAATGTGACAAAATCTTCCTCCTGTTTGGCAATTTCCGATTTATAGACTCACCGTCGACTCCATGTGGTGCCAGATAAGTTGGGATAAATCGTGATCCGAGACATGCACGAGGTCTTTAGGCAAAGTACTACTCACCGTTTCGAAAGTTTTTTTCGAAAGAGCCGCTCTAATTTTTCCTAAAAAATGGGGTTCCGCCACTAAAATCAAATTTTGAAAGAGATGGGCATTAAAACCCCTTTCAAGCTCTTCCGAAACATCCTTAGCGAAAATCTGCGCCACCCGATCCGTGGGCTTCTGCGGCTTCGTCAAACTTGTTTGTGAATAGGCGAAACTAAACTTATTGACTCCGGGACGGTCGGCATTGATTTCACTATTTTTGAGACGCCCCCGGGGGTTTGCCACCTTTTTAAGAAGCTTCAACTTATTCTTTTCTTTTTCATTGATTTCGAAAAATCTAGCCTCAGTCCTATTCATCACCGCCACCCAAGTTTTCATGGTCCCTTTCATGGTCCCTCCGCTGAGAACATTTTATTTTATTATTCTATCTTCGTTTTGCACTCCAAACACTTCACGTTTTCGGAATCTTTACCGGCGATGGAGGAACTGAGCCAATCACTTAGAATCGTACCATCGGATTTCGTGGAATAAAAGCTGGCATTATTTACTGAACAATGAGTGATTCCCGGGGCTATAAAATAATGGAAACGTCCTACCAAACTGGATGTCTCGCCCATGTTTTTAAGCATACGGGACGTCCACTCCAGCCCATTTCCGCCCATCGCCGCATAATATAAAGTCTGAATACGATCTTCCTCGTGATTAAATTGCGAAAAGCGTGCCTGTGGATAATAGTCAGCCACCGCTTTATAAATATCGACAATGTTTAATTTGGACCATTGGACGCTCCCTGGATTTAGGGCGGGAATCCAAGGCGGTAAAGCTTTTTCAACTCCCCATTGAGGAAAGAATAAAGAAGGAGTCACACCCGCGCCGGAATCCCCAAATTGCAATATTCTGGCCTGAGTATAATTCTCGGCAATGGTCGGAGTCCACACCACCGAGCCATAGGATCCCGCACTGCAACCATCCACATTGATTTCCGCTGCGGTTTTATAATTCTCCATCATCCATTTGAGAACAGCCTTGGTATTTATAGCTCCTCGATGATGGATCACATAACTGCTGTTATCTGGACGAGTGTAGGTGGCATCACTGGTCCCCAGATGAACGTCCCCTGTGCAATAGGGAATAAAAATGTGGGTCCAGCTTTTATAAGGATTTTTTTTATTTTGAAAATCAAAAATTCCCGCCTGCCGATTCACTTGCCCATAGGTTTTCGCAACGGTGTCCGTATAGATCTTGGTGCTATCGCAAGTAAAGTCATCCCAGCAGGCTCCACCCGCGGCGAAACTCACGACGATTTTCTGGGGATCGCCTTTACGAACGAGGAACGCGAACTCGCCGCCACGGGCACACAAAGTCTCTCCTCCAGGTTTTATCTCTTGCCAACCGGACGGTAAAGCGTAACTCAAATGAGATGCCAATAAAATGATAAGAAAAAGTTTCATATCCCCTCCATAGGTACCCTGTGCACTATATGAAGATCCAGGCCAATTCGCAATGTTCCCAGGAAAAAAACAAAGGCCCCCTGGAGAAAGGCCTTCACTGATGACTCACAAATACCGAAGAATATATGTCTTTTATATTCTATGGAGGTACGCTTGAAACAATGGGTAAAGAAGCTCGTTGATCAATTGGATTGGAAAGAAACCGACGCCAGCACTCCCAGTCCGCATCAAGATCTGACGGAAGACAGGGCCACTCTGCTCTATATACTGGATAATTACAGTAAGCATCTTTTTGAAATTGATAAACAACCTCTGCGACGTGTTCGCGAGACCTTTGATTCTTTTGTCAAAGGCCTTGTCAGTCCTGATCCCAAGTCAGAAAAACTGCTCTTTCAACTTCGTCAATTCTTCTCAAGTTATCGCATTGATGAATACACCTATATTCAAAATACCTTTGATGATTTCAAACGTATCATTTGGGACTTCGCTGAACAACTCAGTGAGGATATTGAGTACGAAAACGCCAAGGATGCGGAGACCTCCCAAAGCCTCGAGGAATTGCGTGGCGCCGTGGATGCAAACTCCATCGAGGCCCTGCGCTCGAAATCCCGTGAGTTTATCGATTACTATATCAAATACCAGGCGCAAAAAAACGAACGCAGAAGCAAACGTCTGACCACGATGAAAAAAAATCTTTCCTCAATTAAAAAACAATTGATGGAGGCCAACCAAAACATGCGCGTTGACCATCTGACGTCCGCCTTCAACCGCAAGAGCTTTGATGAACAAATGAAAAAACATCTGCAAATGGCGGCGATTTCGCAAACACCCGTCACGGTGATGATTCTCGATATCGATTTTTTCAAAAAGATCAACGACACCTACGGACACGATATCGGCGACTACATTCTAAAAGAATGCGTGAAAATGCTGAAAGAGGTCTTTCCTCGCGCTGAGGACTTCGTCTCGCGTATCGGGGGCGAAGAGTTCGCCGTGATTCTGCCTAACTTTACAGCTGAACACGCGATTGTAAGAGCCGAAGAGACGCTCCAGAAAATCCGCAAAGAGGTTTTCGTCCATGGAGAACTGAAGATCTGTTTTACAGTCTCCATAGGAATTGCCCAATGGCTTCATAATGAGACACTCGATCAGTGGATCAAGCGTGCGGACTCAGCTCTCTATCATTCCAAACAAACTGGCCGCAACAAATATACAGTGGCCCCACCCGAAAGGGGCATCAAACAAGTCGCCTGAGTCCGTGAGGTTTTTAACACCCTGTCTAGGCACTGGTGAGTGCCTACCAAAGCCTAGACAGTTCGTGTTTTCTAACAGTTCTCCGCGCCTTTATTTCTTCATAATGTTGGTCTTTGCTTTGCAATAGCGTCAGGCATGTCACGCATGAAGACCTTTCTCCTCTGGGCTCTTTTCATAGCGCCCTTAACAGGGCCCTTTTCCGCAAAAGCTGATGTCAACATGAAGGATGCCAGCTACTTCAAAACATGGATTGATCTTGAAATACGGAAGGACACTCATATCTTTCAACTGCGGCGAACCTACAACAGCCGCTCCCTGCATCCGGGACTCTTTGGGTTTGGGTGGTGCTCCGACTTTGAAAAAAGCTTGGACCTCAACCGCAGCGATCAAATACTTCTGCAGGATTGCCGCCTGAATGCCCCGATAAGATTCAAAAAAATA
Organism: Pseudobdellovibrionaceae bacterium; assembly: GCA_036559425.1. Classification (GTDB taxonomy): domain Bacteria; phylum Bdellovibrionota; class Bdellovibrionia; order Bdellovibrionales; family Bdellovibrionaceae; genus JACMRP01. Next base: position 43,752 of record DATBTE010000370.1, read on the forward strand.
AAAGAAAACTTGTACGAATCGCCGAATAAAGAAACCCTCGAGCTTAAAGAAAATCACTACCTCAGAACCACCACGGAAAAAACTTTTCAAAAATACAATAAACTCGGAAAGCTCCTCAGCCTCATCGATACCGCCGGGGATCATCTGGATCTCAGTTATAGCGGAAATGGATTTTTACAAAAAATTATTTTTAAGGACATCGAACAAAATATAAATTTCGATCTTAACCATCGACATATCCAAGTCATCAAATCAAAAAATGGCCAGGAAATCAGCTATCGCTACGAAAACAATAATTTAACGCAAGTGAACAACTCTTGGAAAAATATTTTTCTCTACAGCTACGATGAGTTTCACAATCTGACCCGGATTCAAGCTCCCCAAGGAGGTCAGGAAGTGCTCACTTACGATGCGGAAAAAGACTGGATACTTCGTATTGACAGCGCGAATGGAACTCTTAATAAATGCGCTGAAATCTTCCATTATTATCAGAAAAAGGACATGAGTTACGTCTCGACCGCGGAAAAGCGGTGCGCAGGAAAAAGTATCGCTAAAACAATCTATGAATTCCGGTACAGGAAACGGGCCGATGGATCAAAATATCTGGAGCAAGTGAATGTCACACAGGGAAACAAAATCCAGAGAATTTCTTATCAGAATAAACCAGGACTTCTCAATGAATCTCCATAAATTAAAAATTCTGTTTTTTACTCTCTTCTCTTTTTCCAGCCTCGGATTCGCCTCTCCCCCTGAAGGGCTGCAAATGGCCGAGGCTCGGCGCGCAAGGCCTCTCAATCAAGGCAGCAAAGATATTGTGGTCGCCATCATTGACACCGGGATGGACACTTTACATCCCAGCCTTCAAGGAAATCTCTGGACGAACTTCGGAGAAACTGGAATCGATAGCCACGGAAAAGATAAGTCTCAGAACCAGATTGACGATGACGGGAATGGCTTCATTGACGACGTTCATGGCTGGAACTTTGCCGACAACAGCAATGATCTTTCCGACCTCCACGGTCACGGCACTCATGTAGCGGGCATCATCCACAGCATTGCTCCAAAAACAAATATTATGATACTGAAGTATTATGATGCAAAAGCCAGTGGCGCGGAAAATCTCACCAACACCGTAAAAGCCATCCGCTATGCGACTCAAATGAAAGCGAAAATTATTAATTATTCCGGAGGCGGAACCAATAAATACGCGGACGAAGAGGTCGCCATTCGCAAAGCCCAATTGCAGGGCATCCTTTTTGTAGCAGCCGCAGGAAATGAGAAAAGCAATTCCGATATTTCCGGTTTTTATCCGGCGAACTACGGACTCTCCAACATCATCTCAGTCACCGCCATTGACGAGAGCGGCAAAGTTCTTCCTTCAAGCAACTACGGCAGTCACAGCGTGGATATTGCAGCCCCCGGAAAACGCATTGTCTCCACTCTTCCTGGAGGAAAATTCGGAGCCATGACCGGCACCTCTCAAGCCACGGCTTTTGTGAGTGGGACTGCGGCTTTGCTTTTGGCTGAAGAGAAAAACAGGAAAGCGCCTGAAAGACTGATTCAACAACTCACGCAATCTGGCAATACCAATGACTTCCTTATCGATAAAACCAAACACCAGACCACGCTCAACATTTACCGCTCGTTAATTATGAAAGACTCCAACCTCGGAGCCTTTGGCAATGTTGACGAAACCGGCTGGTACTCTTCCACGGATTTCTCTTCAAAATTAAATGAGAACTCCGAAGACTTCGGCAGTGCCGAACTCCCCTTTAAAATTCAGGTGAACAGGAAATAACCTTCACTCCTCGAGCTCCGGAATCCGCGAAAAAGCAATCGCCGTAGGAGCCACATCCTTTTTATCTTGAAGGCAGGCCAGATAAACAGTGTCTTTGCCGAATTTCTCATTGATCTTATCGACAACGCCAAAGAGCCGCTCACGCCTGGTATTTTCAAAGAAAGAAAACTGATGATTCTCGGACTTGATAAAATCTGATAAAACCACCGAGACCATCAGCGGCTTCGCAGTCCGGCAATTCCCAGACATCTCCGCAAAAAAGCGATGCAAATGAGACAACAACAAAGTCGTGTCCTGAGTCTCTTGAAGCTTGGCAGATCGCTCAAACTTTTCAAATTGGTTTATGAATTTAACTGACAGGCTCAGACGTCTTGCTAGAAAATTCTCTTTGCGTAAGCGCACGGCGGTTTTTGAAAGAAGCTTTTGTGCCACTCCTAAAGCTCCTTCCCAAGATCTTACATTTGGCGGCAAAACGTGTTGATGACTGATACTCTGGGATTTGTTTCTGGGAATAAGAATGTTCTCCCCGCGCAAGAGATAATAATAACGACTGCCCACCAGACTTCCCCACAGCCCGTGCATTTGTTTTTCATTGAGTCCCAGCATCTGCTGCATGGAGGTGATTCCTTTTTGATTTATTCTCTGCTCCATCTTTGGCCCCACGCCGGGAATGTCCCGCAGCTTCAAGGGGAACAGTCGCTGAGGCAACTCTTCAGGCTCAATCGTAATAAAGCCATCGGGTTTTTGCATATCCGTGGCCATTTTTGCTAAAAGCATGTTGGGCGCCAAACCGATCGAAGACGTCATGCAAACGCCGACACGCTCGCGGATTTCTTTTTTTATTTTCATCGCTAAGGTGGTGGCCACCGCAAGATCCTGCTGAGACCCCGTCAACTCACAGGCGAACTCATCAATCGAGCATACGGAATGGATGGGAACGCAACTCTCTACGACATCCCGTATTTTTTGATGATAACCAACATAAGTTTTATGTCTGGCTTGCACTAACTTGAGACCGGGACACATCCTCTTGGCTTCGCCTACTAAAGTTCCGGTTTTAATGCCCTTAGCTTTGGCTTCATAGCTGGCGGCTAAAACCGCCGTTGTATTGGCCATCATTGGAACCACGGCCACAGGCTTGCCACGAAGCTCGGGACTTTCCTGCTGTTCGCAGGAAGCAAAGAAAGAATTAAGATCAAGATACAACCAACGAACCATTGCTGGAAGTTAACACAAAGGTTCGGCGACCTTGTAGATTTTTAAATAATTCCGGCCTGACATAGTGCATTCCTAAAAGGTACGGCGTACCTTCTAGCGCTTATTGATACCTACGAGGAAAATTTCTTTGCTGATTTTTCTGGTGCTGTCTGGCTTCACGGCTTCGAATCTTTGGAAATCTTTTTTGATTTCTTCGCGAAGCTTGGCGAACTCGTCACTATGAAAAAGCTTGCAAACGAAGTGGCCACCAGGCTTTAAAAATCTTCGCGCGACATCGAGAGCCAGTTCGCAAAGGGCCATGGAGCGTGCTTGATCCGTGAAACGATGACCGGTGGTATTCGGAGCCATATCCGACATCACAATATCAAAGGGAGGGTGGAAGCCGTGCTCTTTAAAGATTTCTTCGAGCTGCAAATCATAAAGATCCGCTTGAATGAACACCGCATTTTTTAAATGGACCGTGACGGGCTTTAAATCAACGCCAAGGACTCTGCCTTGGGCCCCCGTTTTTTGACTGGCATATTGCGACCAGGATCCAGGGGACGCTCCCAAATCCAAAATCACTTGATGGGGTTTAAAAAGTTTGTACTTTTTGTCGATTTCTTCAAGCTTAAAAACGGAGCGAGCCGCGTAGTTCTCTTCCTTAGCTTTTTTAAAATAATGATCTTGGGGGTTATAACTCATAAAAAGCACCATAACAGAGGATGCCTCGTGAAAAAAGCATCCTTTAAGGTTCCTTAAGGAAATTGAGATCTTTCAGTGTAAGAATTGCAAAAAAGAGAAGCAGAGAACTAAACTCTTTTAAACTGGACCCCTTCTCTGTTGATGGCCGAGGGATTGCTCTTTAGCTCTAGCTATGCAGCCAGAGTGTATTTATTGTAGTAAAAAGAGTCAGATATCGGACCAAGCTCCCGAAGTCGTTTGCTTCGGACACTTTCTTCGCGCTCGCGACGGAAAGAAACTTCAGAGATTTCGTTGTTTGCTTTGCAGAAAAA
>DATBTE010000371.1:0-2605 GCA_036559425.1 Pseudobdellovibrionaceae bacterium
CAAAGGAAGACTGAAAGCCATAACCCCTTGATCGCGGGTAGGAAGATTTTTAAGAGTCAGGGCCAAATCTAGTTCTCCAGAAAAACTAATATCGTTGACTGCAAAGGACTTGGCGGAAAAACCTGGGAACAAACTGTATAAAAGTGCCACTAGAATGCAAAATTTGATTTTTTTCATAAATCTCATGCTGACACTATTTAAACTCTGTCGCAAGCTATTCATATGGGACAAAAATTTTCAGCGATCGATATCGGCTCGAATGCCATCCGCATGATTGTGGGCGAGTTAGAACACTCAAAGGATAGCTTGCAGAATAGCTCGAATAATAATGCAAAGATAACTTCGGAAATGAGGGTTATCAAAAAGCTTCGAGCACCCATTCGGCTTGGTAAAGATGTTTTCATGAACGGTGTCATTTCCGACAAAGTCCTTTCAGAAGCCCAGGAAGCCTTTCGAGAGTTCGCTCATACCAATCGTGAATTAAAAGTGGCTCGTTGTCGTGCCGTTGCCACAAGCGCTGTGCGCGAAGCAAAAAATAAAGATCTTTTTGTAAAAAAAATATTAACAGCCTCTAAAGTAAAAGTCGAAATCATCGATGGAGTCGAAGAAGCTCGTTTAGTTCACACGGCCATTCGCAATGCCATTGACATCGAAAATAAATGCATTCTATCGATCGATGTTGGAGGCGGCAGCGTGGAAATCACCTTTTCGGAAAATGGCATGATGAGTGCGACAGAAAGTTTTCCCATGGGAACCGTGCGTATTCTTGATCAAATGAACCGGCGCAAACTGACAGAAAATCAAATCAACGTCATTATGGGAGAATTTGTAGGGCCCCTTACCAACTATTTAGATTCCCACCAAATTGGCGCCGGCCCTTTGCATTTCGCGATAGGGACTGGTGGTAACCTAGAATGCATGGCCCAACTCAAATTAAAAATATTAAAAAAGCTCCCCACGACATATATCACCATCAAAGAATTAAGTGAAATTGCCGAAAAGCTAAAATCGATGAGTTATAAAGATCGTATGGAAAAGTTAGGATTGCGTCCTGACAGAGCAGATGTCATCCTACCCGCTACACTGTTAGTTCTTACCGTGCTCCGGCAGGCGCGGGTTGAAAAGATTATTATCCCCAATGTAGGCCTTCGCGATGGATTGCTTTGGTCTACTGCGGGACTGAGTTAGAAAACCTCTGCCTTGTTATAAAACATTTAAAGCTCTTGGGTTTTGTAACTCAAACTGTGTTTCTTCAGAATAACCCTCCCAAGTTTGTGGTCGTACTCTTCCACTTCAGGGCGGATGACCACACCTTCTCTCAGAGTGTTGAATAGCTGACTAAAACCATTCGCATATTCATCAAGGGTTTTAGCGGCTAAAATATCTTTTAAAACACCTTTAGCAAGAATGGGAGCCGCCGCAATATTTTGTTCATTACAGATTCTATAAAACTCAGGCGGGCTCAACCAACGTCTCGCAATACGGATATCAAATAATATAATTGTAGGCTTATCCACTTTATAAATATTGTTCTGGATCGACGGACCAATCAACTCGCCCATCAAAACAATATCCTGATCTGTGATTTTTTGAAGCTTTTCAATCAACCCGGAGTTGCGAGCGGCTTCCCAATAAGCATTTGGTGATTCTGGTTTTTCAATAATGGCATTTGCACGCTGACAAACAAAAATATTTCCCTCTTTCCGGGAAATAGAAATATTCGTGCCTTCTAGTTTTTCGGTAATATAACAGCTTTTTAAAAGCAATTCATTATAGACATCAAGATAACGATCTACGTTCTCAATATCATAAATCCCTTGTCCATCAGGCAACGGCACCAGCTCGCCGACAGTGGAAAATTTTTGCGGCGGTTCATATTTGGTTGCTTTAAAAAATAAAGTAATTTCAGAGGGTGATTTTACATTAAAATCAACATTAAATATTTCTTTAGCCTTATCTAAGGGAAATACAAACCCCTGACTGTACTCCCCGCGAAGTTGAACGGTTTTAATCCTCCCCGGAGCGCGAATTCCAATCTTCTCCTTGAACTCTTCAGGTAAAATAGTATCCGTCGGAAAATAAAGGACCTCTTGTCCCACAGTATAGAGACCTTTTCCGACACAAAACTGAAACCCCAAGCCTTCACAAGCGGCGAGTTCCATTTTATCAGCCTTTGAATGAGGCCAAATTCTTCCAATTTTTTCTACTGTGATTCCAAAAAATGCCATTTTCCTCCTAATACTTTGAAGCCCAAGCAATGACTAATTCGGCAACCGAGTAAGCACCTTGAATTTCATCAGGATCTAAAGGGATTTCTCCCGTCTCATAACGACGAATTGTTGAATAGGGATTCAATGCAGTTAGATCAAATCCCCCAGGGGGATAGTCGGACGTTGGCAATAGAGCAATGAGAATTCCTAAGTCATGCACTAAAGGAAAAGGAATTTGCTTCGAAATCAGAACCACTTTCACAGCCTTCTCTACAGATTGCTGAATCATATAGAGAATATTTTCAAGTCTTCCTGGATCAGGAGATGCGATAAGAGCTTTGGCTGTTTTCAAATCACCGATTGCAATCTTCAAAAGATCAACCGCATATTCTTTT
>DATBTE010000372.1:0-4385 GCA_036559425.1 Pseudobdellovibrionaceae bacterium
GGCCACGATGGCCATAATTCGGCGTTCTCACGGATGGATAAACTTCGCAATATCACTCACTGCTGAGCGAAGACCTTCAGCTTTTCAAAAAAAACATAATTTGCTTAAATTTTAACCCACGAATTATTCAAACGAACCCCATTTTTTAACTCACAAAACCCACATCCCTTAAAAGGTGTGGGTTTATTTATAATCACTTAGTTGTTCAATATGAATTCTTGATCCTGGGAAGGCGTTTCGCACTTCCATCCAAAAGTCTCCTCAAGATGCCGTCTCATTTCACTGGCGGAGTCCTTTTCTCCGTGGGTCACAAAAACTTTTGCAGGGTGGATTTCAGATTTAGAAAGCCAGCTCACTATTTCCGTATAATCCGCATGTGCTGAGAGATTTTCCAAGGTGGCGACTTTGGCGTTGATGCTTACGAATTGACGATGAATTTTCACTTCCTTCGCGCCATCTTGAATGGAGCGGCCTCGAGTGCCAAGGGCTTGATATCCGGCAATGATAATCATATTTTTTGGATCGGAAGCGAAGGCTTTCAGGTGATGGAGAATGCGCCCCCCGGTGGCCATGCCACTGGCTGAGAGAATCAGCATCGGGCCTTTCTTCTCGTTAAGGGCTCGGGATTCCTCCACGGATTGAATGTAATGAACCACATTGGAGAGTTCGAGGCACTCTTGAGGGGACAGCTTATGAAGAGATTGATGTTCGCAGAAAATCTTCGTGGCGTCTGTGGCCATGGGACTGTTGAGGTACATCGGAATCCAGGGAATGCGCCCTTGTTTACGTAAAAGAGAAAGAAAATAGAGAAGTTCTTGAGCGCGTCCCACCGCGAAGGTGGGAATCATAACCACGGATTTTTTTTCAATCGCCTCCTTGATAAGAACTTCCAATTCTAACAAAGGGTCCGTCACTTCGTGTTGGCGGTTTCCATAGGTGGACTCAACGATGAGGTAATCTATTTTGGGTAAAATATGGGGAGATTTAAAAATAGGATCCTGCGATCTTCCGATATCGCCAGAAAAGGCGATTCTTCGAGGGCCGGCTTGGATGAGAGCCATGGCCGCACCTAGAATATGTCCGGCATATAAAAAGCAAGCGGTGAGGCCTGGAAAGACTTCAAACTCCTCGTTGAAGTTTTTAGGAACAAAATATTTTAGAGAATTTTCGGCCTCCGCTTTGTCAAACAAGGGAAGCGGAGGGTGATGTTTGGAAAGCCTGTGATGCCCCAAGTATTCCGCCTCTTCCTGTTGTAAATGTCCCGTATCCGGCAACAGCAGTTTGCAAAGGGAGAGGGTGGCAGCTGTGCAAAAGACTTTGCCACAAAAGCCCTCTTTGACCAGGCGGGGAATAAAACCTGAATGATCGATATGAGCATGAGTCAGAATCACCGCATCGATACTCTTTGGCTCAATGGGGAAGCGATCCCAGTTTTTAAGGCGGAGTTCTTTGAGGCCTTGAAAAAGCCCGCAATCGATCAAAATATTTTTATCGAGGTAGGTTAAAAGGCATTTTGAACCAGTGACGGTTCCGGCTCCCCCTAAAAACCTGATTCTAGGAAAATTATTGCTGTTCATTTGAAATAAGCCTCATCCTCAGTGTTAGAATATATTTTCATATTAAAAGACAAAACTGTCATTATGCCACAACTATTTTTGCAGGATAGATTTTCACGGTACAGATTTACGGTACAGATATTTGCAGGACTCTTGCTTTTATTTCTTTAGGCGGGTTAAATGGGCGAGGGGGGTATTATGAAAAAAGTTTTTGTTTTTTTGCCTTTGTTTTTTCTAGTCCTGTCTGGCAAAGCCGAAGTGAAGCCATTCATGGATCAAATGTTAAATGAGATTTTCAATCTTAAGCCCTACATTGTTTCACCAGAGGCTTTTAGTGATCCTAAGAACGCGCAGAAAATTGATGCCTCTTTGAAAAAGATGGTGGCGTTGAGTGTGAAGATCAATCATGAAGATAAAATTCATAAGACCGGATTTCAAATTTCTGGTAAGGTTCTGAATCAGCAGCTTAAAGAGGCTCAAATAGTTTTTAATTCAGGAAGCAAGGATTACTCTTTGTGGATGTTTAAATCCACCTTGGGTGTTTGTATGTCTTGTCATACACAGTTGCCGGCGGTATCAACTCAGTTTATGAGTCAAAATCAAAGCAAAGTTTTATCAAACCCTTTCGAAGAAGCGGAATTTTTATTTATCATTCGTAACTTCAAAGAATCGATGAAGTTGTATCTGAGTGCTCTCAATGGATATCCAAAAAATGTGGTCTCTGCGGATGACCTTGAAAAGGTTCTCTATCGCCAGCTTTACTATTATGTCAGAGTTCAACGAGACCTTACTGAGCTTGCGAAAGTCTTGGATGAAGATCGAAAGAACAAAAGCCTTCCGCCTCATTTTATTTCCAAAGTAAAAGGTTTTAAAACGGCTGTGTTAAAGATGCAGGATGAAAAATATCCTCACTTCACGGCCGCTCAGACGGCGCAGTTAAGGCAATACGTGGAAAAATCCTTGAAAGAAGAACTGGCGGGAAATTTTAGCTTCGATTTGCCAAAAAGAGAGCTGGAATACTTGAAGGTGTCGAGTGTCCTTTATGAGTATCTCAATGAAAATCCAGAAACCTCGCTTAAGCCTGATATTCTTTATTGGCTTTCGTTTTGCGAATCTAAATTTAGCCAACAAGCTTTCTATTCTTTGCCAGAGCTTTATTTAAAACAATGTGTCATGGAGTTTTCTAAAAATCCCGTGGCGAAAAAATGTTTGAAAGAATATCAAGATCTGGTAGTGATGGCCTATAGTGGATCCAGCGGAACACATATTCCGGAGGACATTTCCAAAGAGATGAAAACCATGCAGGAACTCGTCGAGAAAATTAAATAATTGGAAGTAGGATTGAAGAGGCGGAGATGGTTCAAAAGGTCACTGCGAAAAAGGCTATTTCTTTCATTGAGTCCCATCAGTCCATTTTTGTTCATGGCGGCGTTGCGGTTCCTCAGGCTTTAATAAGGAGTCTGTTGCAACGGGCCTCTGAATTGGAAAATATGGAGATCATGCATCTCCATACAAATGGTGATGCCTCCTATGCTCATCCCCAGTATCGGGGGCATTTTAAAGTATGTAACTTTTTTGTGGGCCCGAATATTCGACCTTACATTGATTTTGATTCTGTCGATTATCTGCCTTGTTTTTTATCTGAGATTCCCAGTTTATTTCGCAGCGGTCGAAAAAAAGTTGACGTGGCCTTTTTACATGTTTCGCCTCCCGATGAGCATGGTTATTGTTCCTTAGGGACGAGTGTGGATGTGGCCCGCGCCGCTTTTGAATCAGCCAAGCTTATTATTGCCCAAGTAAATCCTCGCATGCCGAGAGTATTTGGGGATGGAGTTATTCCCTTTGATAAAATTCATTTCGCCGTTGAGGTGGATGAAGCTTTGCCGGAGGTTCCTACTAAACCCCTCACTGAAGTTGAGAAGTCCATTGGTCGAAATGTGGCCGGTCTTGTTGAAAATGGTGCCACTTTGCAGTTGGGTATTGGATCTATTCCCGACGCGGTTTTAGCGGCTCTCGATGGGCATAAAAATTTAGGACTGCATACGGAAATGTGGTCTGATGGGGCGATTCCTCTTTTGGAAAAGGGAATCATTGATAATTCTCGGAAGATGATTCACCCGGGAAAATCCATTTCTAGCTTTGTCATCGGAACAAAAAGACTTTACGATTTTATTCATAACAATCCTTCTGTTATGCAGTTGGACAGCAGTTATGTGAATAATCCCAGTGTTATATGTAGGAATAAAAAAGTCACAGCGATTAACTCTGCGGTAGAGATCGATTTAACAGGGCAAGTCTGTGCGGATTCCATCGGGCGTCATATTATTTCTGGAGTTGGGGGACAGATAGATTTTATTCGCGGAGCTTCCTTGTCTGAGAAGGGCAAGCCGATTATCGCCATCACCTCACGCACCCATAAAGGAATTCCAAGAATCGTTAAAATGTTGAAGGAAGGCGCTGGTGTTGTAACCACCAGGGCCCATGTTCACTTTGTGGTGACTGAGTATGGAGTTGCGGAATTATTCGGCCGGACCCTCGGAGAGCGGGCAAAAGCCCTTATTGCGATCGCCCATCCGGAAGATCGGGAAGCTTTAGAAAGCCACTGGAAACAGTAGATCTCCGAAGCTTAATGTTTGAAAACTGGCCCCCTTCTCTGTTGATGGCCGAGGGATTGCTCTTTAGCTCTGTCTATGCAGCCAGAGTGTATTTATTGTAGTAAAAAGAGTCAGATATCGGACCAAGCTCCCGAAGTCGTTTGCTTCGGACACTTTCTTCGCGCTCGCGACGGAAAGAAACTTCAGAGATTTCGTTGTTTGCTTTGCAGAAAAA
>DATBTE010000373.1:0-5970 GCA_036559425.1 Pseudobdellovibrionaceae bacterium
AACTATATGGAAGCATTGAGTTCAGAGCCCACTAATGAAATTCCTCCGGGACATGTGGCCCGGGTTTTCAAAAAAGCTTATAAACTTCATGATAAAGTGATTCGACCTGCACAAGTTGTAGTCGCGAAACAATTGGAATAAATAGGAGCTGATTTTTGTCTAAAAAAGATTTTTATTCTCTTTTAAATGTGCCTCGCTCTGCGACTGCGGATGAAATTAAAAAAGCCTACCGCAAGCTTGCAATGCAGTACCATCCTGACAAAAATCCAGGCGACAAAAAAGCAGAAGAGAAATTTAAAGAATTTTCTGAAGCTTATGAAGTCCTGAGTGATCCAAAAAAACGCGAAATGTATGACCAATTTGGACATGCTGGAGCCCAAAATGGCTTTGGCGGAGCTAGCGGTCCATTTGGCGGAGCCGGCGGATTTGGAAGCAGTGCCGGTACTGGTCAAGATCCTTTTCAGGATATTTTCGGCGATGTATTTAGTGAAATATTTGGAGCTCGCGGACATGGCCCAGGCGCAAGCGCTGGAGGCCCACGTCGACGCCAATCTAAGGGATCTGATCTTCGCTACACCCTTAATATTTCTTTTGAAGAATCTGCTCTGGGGGCGGAAAAAGTTATTAGCTTTGTCCGTCAACGTGGCGGTAAAGATGAAACGGCAAAACTCTCTGTAAATGTTCCTGCTGGCGTAAAGGAAGACCAACGCCTTAAACTTGCTGGAGAGGGCGATACTTCACTTAGTGGGGGACCTCCGGGAGACTTATACGTTATCATTAAGGTGCAAGAACATCCCCTTTTTAAAAGACAAGACAACGATATCGTCATCGATCTTCCTGTCACTTATACAGATGCGATTTTAGGCACCTCTGTGGAGATTCCAACCCTCACCGGAAAAGCCATGATTCGTATTCCACCCGGCACTCATACAGGACAAACTTTCCGCCTTAAGGGTAAAGGTTTCCCTAAAATCGGTGGCTTTGGCTCAGGGGATATGCTGGTCCGATTAATCGTCGACACGCCAGAGAAAATTAGTGCTCATCAAAAAGAGCTTCTCGAGGAACTCTCCAAGGTTGGAGAGGAAACTCCGCTCGTGAAAGCGTTTAAAGAAAAAGTCGTCAATATTATGAGGAATAAAAAATGAGAACTGGATTTCTGCTTCTCTCTACATTGACCCTGGTCTCTTGTATGGGTGTGCAAACGAAAAGGCCTGAGGTACCGCAAAAGAATGGGCGCCACGCTGGAGTAACGCCCCTTCAGTCTTCTTCGCAAACCACCCTTGGTAAACAGATGGGGGGGATGGGCCAACAACTTCCGCCCCAAGCGAAAACCAATAGCATAAAGGTGCATGAGCTGGAAATTGCAGGCGATTATATGGAAGCCTTAAAACAGAGTGTAAATTTCTCTGTGACCGCGAACACTCCCCAAGAGCAAGAATCCTTCCGCTTAAAAAGTATTGAGATTGTCGAGGGCAAACTCAACCAAGAACAACTTGGAAAAGTAGCTCACGATTCTGATTTCGGTTTCACTCGTGGATATGCTCTTTTCCGTCTGGGTGAAACAGCTTTAGAAGAGCGCGACAAAGATCATGCAAAAAAATATTTTTCAAGTGTGGGCGAATTTTTGCCTGGCAGTGACTTAGCTCTTCGTGCTCAAGACATTTTATCTCAACTGGAAAGCAGCAAGCTTGTTGAATCAAAAACTGTTGGAGTTGTACTTCCGCTCACTGGAAAAAACTCAGCTATGGGCCAGAAGGCGCTTCGTGGAGTGGAAATGGGCTTAGGACTCAATAACCCTGGTTCTGGTTTCCGTCTGGCTGTTATGGATAGTGAAGGAAATCCCGACAATGCTCGTCGCGGAGTAGAGCGCTTGATTAAAGAAGATAATGCTATTGCAATTATTGGAAGTCTTTTAAGCAAAACCGCGCCAGCAGTAGCTGCTAAGGCCGACGAACTGGGGGTTCCAACCATTGGTCTTTCACAAAAGTCAGGACTCACTGAGTTGGGCCCCACTGTTTTTAGAAACGCGCTTACAAGTGAAATGCAAGTTCACTACTTAGTTCGAACTGCTATGGAGGACTATGGCTTAAAACGTTTTGCCATTGTTTATCCGAATGATCCCTACGGCATAGAATATACAAATTTATTTTGGGACGAGGTTCTGGCTCGTGGCGGTACTGTGACTGCGGTGCAAACCTACAGCCCAAAAGAAACAGATTTCCGTTTCCCCGTTCAACGCCTTGTGGGGACTTATTATATCGAAGCCCGTCTGGATGAATACAAGGTCCGCACTAAACAAAATGCTGAGTCCGACAAGAAGAAATCCGTCCGCATTTCTCATGAAGAAGAAGTCCTCCCTCCCATTGTTGATTTCGATGCTGTGTTTATTCCGGATAGTGCAAAGTCTATGGGCCAAATCGCCGCCTTTTTATCTTTTGCAGGTGTCAAAGGTGTGAAACTTTTAGGGACCAATCTTTGGAATACTCCCGGTCTTGCTAAGCGTGCTGGTAATTTTGCAAATAACCTTATTTTTGTAGACAGCTTCCTACCCTCCACAGCAACTCATTCACGCTTTGTACAGGAATATAAAACAACTTTTAACGAAGAGCCTTCTTTGATTGAAATTCAAGCGTATGATTCTGCTTTAATACTGCGTCAGCTCATTGCTCAAGGAGCTGCGACTCGAGAGTCTTTAACTCGTGAATTGACTTCATTGAAAAAATTTCCCGGAGCATTAGGTACGCTGAATATGAGTCCAGATCGTGAGATCCAACGTCCTCTCATGGCAATTACTCTTGAAAAAGGCGAGATTGTGCCTTTAAAAATTCAAAAATAACATCTTTGCTAACCGGCCCCCTAAGAACGACTGTCTTAGTCCTCAATAGTATGTAAATACACATACTGAATACATAAAGGAGGGGGCCAGTGAATACGACTTTAAACCAACAAACAATCTTCGAGTGCAGAAAAAAATTAATCTTATTGAGACAAGACCTTCTCAATCGTGTTCGTATGTCTCAACTAGACTTTGGCCATGTTGAAAAAAGCAGTGGTGATGAGGTTGACCAAACAGTCGCTCAACTTGCGGAAAATCATTTCCTTATTTCACAAGAGAGAATGTACATTCAGCTTCTCGAAATAGATCAAGCTCTTGCCAGGATTGAGAATGGCACATACGGAATTTGTGAAGAAACGGAAGAACCCATCGAGATCGAACGCCTCTTTGCTATTCCATGGACTCGTCTCAGCATTGAGGGAGCTGAAATTCAAGAAGCTATGCTTCGCAAATTTGCACGCTAAAAATTTTTTGTTCCCCTCGCGAGGCGTTAGTTTGTGCTGAGAATTTTAGCACTCTGATTTTTTTTGATGACACTCCTTAAAGCCTTTGTAAGATGCGCTTTCAGTTTTCGGCCAAGGATCATCCTTAAGTTAATTGTGTGAAGCGATTCATTCAGCAAGCTTACGAAGGGGGTAAAGATGAACTCAACCGAGCTAAGTGAGATCAGAGAATCTCTTCTTTCACAGAAGAGCGCTATTCTGAACAAAACAAGCGAGTTTAAAAAAGAACAATCGCGTGCCGTCATGGTTTCTGATGAAGCAGAAGCTGCGTCTATTGATTTATCTAACAACATTTCCATTCACCTTCATGAGAGAGACCGCAATTCTCTGATCATGATTGAGCGTGCCCTCGGAAAAATATCCGAAGGTACTTATGGTCAATGCGAATGTTGTGGAGGTTTAATCAGTGCCCGCCGCCTCCAAGCTAGACCTTTTACCACTATGTGCGTTGAATGCATGGAGGACCAAGAGGATTTACGCAACTCCTATCAGCAGTAGCTTCATGTTTAACTCATTGGATGAGGCCTTCTGACATGGATGTCAGTCTTGATTTTATTGATTTTCTTTAGACCTGGCCATTTTTTTATTAAAGCCTTTTTGTTGCACCTCCGACAAGTGTTTCAAGCAAGAAACACTTAATTTCCGCTTCAGCGGAGGAGCCACATGAGCTTTGACGAAAAAGTACTAGAAATCCCGCAGACACTACCCATGTTGCCAGTTCGAGATATCGTTGTATTTCCTTATATGATCATACCTTTGTTTGTTGGTCGTGAGGCTTCGATCCGTTCTGTAGAGGAGGCTTTAGCAAAAAATCGCCTTATCTTCTTGGCTTCTCAAAAAGATATAAACGAAGAAAATCCGTCTCCGGATACTATCTATACAGTAGGTACGGTAGCGATGATCATGCGAATGAGAAAACTCTCTGATGGTCGCGTAAAGATCCTCATTCAAGGCGTTGCTAAAGCTCGCGTGAAGAATTACGTTAAAACTACCCCAAGCTTTGAAGTGGCGGTTGATAAAATTCATGAAACCCCGTCACAACTTCCAGCAGTTGAATCAGAAGCCCTGATTCGAACAGCGAAAGAGCATATCGAAAGAATCATTGCTCTGGGTCGCCCTCTATCTCCGGATATTTTGTTGGTTCTAGACGACGTCAACGATCCAGGTCGTGTCGCCGATCTTGTGGCCAGTAATCTAGGGGTGAAAGTTCAAGATGCACAAAAGGTTCTAGAAACTTCAGACCCTAAAGAAAGACTTAAAATCGTCAATGAGTTATTGGCTGCGGAAATCGAAGTTATGCAAATGCAAACTAAGATTCGTACCAATGCAAAAGATGAAATGTCTAAGACTCAACGTGAATATTTCTTGCGCGAACAAATGAAAGCTATAAAAAGCGAACTTGGCGAGCAGGACTCAAAATCCGAGGAGATGGAAGATCTCCGCGAAAAACTCGTGAATGCAGGAATGCCTCCGCAAGTTGAAGCTGAAGCTTTGAAACAGCTGGCTCGTCTTGAACGGATGCATCCAGATGCCAGTGAAGCCACAATGGTTCGGACTTATCTGGACTGGATGGTAGACCTTCCTTGGGCTAAGAAAACAGAAGACGTTTTAGATCTTAAAAAAGCCAAAGAAATTTTGGATGATGATCATTATGATCTGCAGAAAGCTAAAGACCGTGTTCTTGAATTCTTAGCGGTACGCAAACTGAAAACAAGCATGAAAGGTCCTATCCTTTGTTTTGCTGGTCCTCCAGGTGTAGGTAAAACTTCCCTAGGCCGTTCTATCGCTAAATCAATGGGCCGCGAGTATTTCCGACTTTCACTTGGCGGAGTAAAAGACGAAGCGGAAATTCGGGGGCACCGTCGAACATATGTAGGTGCTATGCCTGGTAAGGTCATTCAAGCACTTCGCCAAGCTAAAACTAACAATCCTGTTATTGTTCTGGATGAAGTCGATAAGTTGGGTTCTGATTTCCGCGGAGATCCTTCTGCAGCGATGCTTGAGGTATTGGATCCTGAACAGAATTCAACCTTCCGAGATAATTACTTAAATGTAGATTTTGATCTTTCAAATGTCCTTTTTATCGCCACAGCCAACATGTTGGAAAACATTCCACCGGCTTTGCGTGACCGTATGGAAATCATTAATATTCCTGGTTACACTGAAAATGATAAGCTTTTAATCGCTAAAAAACATTTAATTCAAAGACAAATTGAAGCCAATGGTTTGACCAGTGAAAATGTGGTCTTCGACGATGAGGGCCTCCGATATCTTATTAGTGGCTATACTCGCGAAGCCGGTCTTCGTAACCTAGAGCGCGAAATAGGCTCTATCTGCCGCAAAGTAGCTAAAATGGTTGTTATGGAAGAAACGAAATTCATCCAAGTCAACGCACTCACAGTACCGGAGCTCTTGGGGCCTCCACGCTTCTTGCGTGAAGACAAGTTGGCTGATTCCCAAGTTGGGATCATTCAAGGGCTTGCGTGGACACAAGCCGGTGGCGAAGTACTTTATGTTGAAGCCCTTAAAATGAAAGGCAAGGGTAACTTGTTGCTGACTGGCCAATTAGGCGACATTATGAAAGAGTCCGCCCATGCAGCCATGAGTTATGCAAAAGCACATATGGATGAG
>DATBTE010000374.1:0-4279 GCA_036559425.1 Pseudobdellovibrionaceae bacterium
ATGAAAACCTCTAAGGGTCTTTTTCTCATCCAAAGTGAACAGTTATTTTCAACTGCCTATCTCAAGGGACATGAAAATGATCTTTTTCTAATGATTGAGGATCGTCAGCAACTGACGACTTATAAATTTCATAAGCACAAATTAATATTTTATCTCTCGGCAATGCGACATTATGCTCGCGAAATTCGTCGTCAGGATTACAATTTAGTCTATCTCGAACTGGCAGAAACCGATGGCCTTCCTTATGAAAAAATCCTCGAAAGAGTCCTCAAAGAAAGTTCTTTGGATAAAATCATTACTTTCGAGATTGAAGACAAAGACCACGAAAATAAAATTCTGGAGTTTTGTGCTCGAAATGCATATACACTCGAAATTAAAACCAGTCCGCAGTTTCTGGTTTCTCGCACTCATTTTAAAAATTACCTAGAGCAGCATCCTCAACCATTTCTAAAGAGCTTTTATGAAGACCAACGTCGAAAATTGAAAATCTTGGTAGAACCCAATGGGGAACCCATAGGTGGGCGTTTCAGTTTTAACGAAAGCAGTCATCTTAAATGTCCTCATGAGCATGGAACTCCAAAGTTTCCTTTTCCAGGTCATGATGAGATTGACCACGAGGTTATAAAACTGGTCGATAAAGAGTTTTCTGACCATCCAGGTGAGTCCCTTACCGCCTGGTATCCTACCAGCCGCAAAACGGCTCATAAAACACTCAGAGATTTTTGCAAGTATCGGCTAGCGGAATTCGCGCCCTATGAAGAAACCCTTTGCCCTGGTGAAGATTTTCTCTTCCACTCAGTTCTTTCACCATTGTTAAATGTGGGGCTTCTCACCCCTCGTGAAGTCCTCACTGCGGCGGTGCAGTCCACTTCAGAAATTCCAATTCCTCTTAATTCACTGGAAAGTTTTGTAAAAAAAATCATTGGCTATCGCGAGTATGCCCGGGGCATTCATCAAAACTTCAGTGAGACCCAAGAGCAAAGCAACTTCTGGAAACACTTCCGGCTTCCCAACGAAAACTGGCGTCTCGGAAAAACCGAAATCCCCCCCCTGGACGACGCGATAAAAAAAGTACTTCGGCTTTCCTATATTCATCATACAGAGAGGCTTAAAATTATCTGTAATATGATGAACCTTGCAGAGATTGCTCCCCTCGAAGCTTACCTCTGGTTCATGGAAATGCAACTAGACTCCGTGGCCTGGGCGACCGGCCCCAATGTTTACGGCATGGGACTTCATTCTGACGGAGGAATTTTTACCAATGACCTTCATATCTGCAAGGCAAATTACTGGCTTAAAATAAGTACCTACACAAAAGACGAATGGTGCCAAGAGGTGGACGGTTTATACTGGCGCTTTATTGATAAGCACCACGCCTTCTTTTTAAAAAACCCAAAGCTCGAAGCGATGGCCAAGACTCTCGAACATATCACCCCCGAGCGCAAGGAGCAGCTCTGGAGAGCGGCGGATGCTTTCATTCAAAGAAATACATCCTACCCTTGATTAATACCTTCAAGCCTTAGCCATCTTCATCTTTTATCCTAACTTTATCCTAACAACTTCAAAGCCATTTGCTGAGAGTTATTTGCTTGGCCTAAAACCGAGATCCCCGCTTGTAACAAGATACTATTTCTTGTCATTTCAGAAGTCTCCGCAGCAACATCTGTATCACGAATACGAGAGTTCGCAGCTGATAAATTTTCATCCGAAACCAACAAGTTATTGGAGGTTGAAGTCAGACGATTTTGCATGGCTCCAAAGTTTGCTCGAATCGCATTCACAGAGACCAAGGCCTGATCCACCACATCTAAACTGAGCTGGGCTCCTTCTTTCGTCGCAGCACTTTCAGACACCAGTCCTAAGGACTCTAGAGTCGCATTTGCTGCCGAAGCATTGAAAGAGATTCGATCTTTAAAGGGGTCATTGTGGGTACCGACTTGGATATCGATAATTCCACCTGTTCCATTCAAAAGATCATAGCCGTTGAAATTCGTGGATTCCGTCACCCGTTGAATCTCAGATTTTAATTGTTGATACTCCACGTCCAAAAACTTTCTCTCGGTATCACCAATCGTATCAGACGCCGCCTGAACTCCTAATTCTCTTAGGCGAATCAGCATATTTGAAACTTCGTTCAAACTGCCCTCCGCGACTTGCACCAGTGAAATCCCATCATTGGCATTTCTATTGGCTTGTCGCAGGCCCCGAATTTGCGCTTTCAGGTTCTCTGAAATAGCGAGACCCGCAGCATCGTCGGCGGCTTGATTTATCCTCATTCCTGAGGACAATCGTGCCATTGACGTGTTCATCGATCTTTGCGTCATCCCCAGATTTTTTTGGGCATTCAGCGCAGCGACGTTGGTTGTAATTCTCATACCCATTTTACCCTCCTTGTAACATCAGATCCTCCAATGATCTTTGCCATCCCTTGGCAATAAGGCGCTTCATGCACCTGCAATTGTTTATTAAATTTAGTATAGAACCCGGTTTCTTATCGGAATAATTCCAAAAAATTTCGAGTCCAGTTTTTTTCAATTCAAATAAAATGCAAAAATGAAATCTTTTACGAAGATTTCTTCTGACATCAAAGCACATTCTATGCTTCGAAGAGATGAAGGATCCTTGCCCCAAGATGCATCCATGCATCTGAAAGAAGTTAAAAAGCAAGATCCATTTTAAGTCCAAAACCTCAAATATGGGGTTGCAAGGCAACCCCATGCGCAGGAAACAGATATCAATACAGTCAACACGTCATGTGTAACAAGCCTTAGCTCTTGAGGGTGATCTTGAAGTTCAAGACCGGGAACCTTATCATTCAAAGATCAATCCGTAAGGATTAACCTTGGAAGGATTTGTTCAAGAGTGAAAGTGCTACATTTGCTTGCTGATTCGCTTGTGCCAAGACAGAAGTACCGGCTTGTAACAAGATATTATTTCTAGTCATTTCAGAAGTCTCTTCCGCTACATCCACATCTTTGATACGACTGTTAGCTGCGGACATGTTCTCGACACTCACCTGAATATTACTTACAGTGGAGGTCAGACGATTTTGAATCGCACCGAAGTCAGCTCGCATCGCCGAGACTGATACGATCGCAGTATCAATCGCCGCCAAGGCGTTTTGTGCTGAAGCTTTATCGGCCACGCTTGTTAAGTTAACCCCTAAGGCCGCGGAACTGGCATCGGCTTTAGAAGCATCAAAAGAAATCCTGTCAATTTCGGGATTATTTCTGGTCCCTACTTGGAAATCCAAGATAGAGCCGACCCCTGCCAGAAGTTGGGTTCCATTGAACTCCGTTCCTTCGGCGATACGATCGATCTCTGAAGTCAGCTGATCGTATTCCACGTTCAGGAATTGGCGCTCTGTGGGCCCGACCGTGTCGGAAGCCGCTTGAACAGAAAGCTCTCGGAGGCGGATCAAGATCGAAGAAATTTCATTCATCGATCCCTCTGCCACTTGCACCAGAGAGATACCATCTTGGGCATTTCTAGAGGATTGTTTTAAACCGCGAATTTGGGCTCTGAGATTTTCAGAGATCGCGAGTCCAGCGGCATCATCACCAGCTCGGTTGATGCGGAAACCCGACGAGAGCCTTTCCATGCTCTTATCGAGACCTAACTTCGTTCCCCACAGAACCCTCTGCGAATTTAACGAAGCTGTATTCGTATTAATACGAAGACCCATAATTCCTCCTCCTTGAAGATTCACAAGTTTCGATCCTTGAAACTTGGGATGCCGTCTTAGCACCTGAATGGGTAGTTACTCTTACCTCACTCATCGGCGTCTCTTGAAAATCCTAAAGTGAGATTATCTCTTTTTAAGAAAAACTGGACTTAAGGCTTTAATTTTAATGAGGAGGTGAAGGATGACCACTACAAAGACAAAGCCTGCGCATTTCTGAGTAGGCTTTGTCTTGAAAACAAGTGGGCCTGTTGAAAAACCATCAGCTTTAAATCGGCAATCTAAAATCAAGATCGAACTAAAATTGTGACGTAGAATCAGACCATTCATCGCTAGAACATCGGCCGGTCAATCCTTTTCAAGGGGGACTAGGTGAAGGCGCCATTCAGACAAAAACTTCTGTATACAAGTAAGGATCCTGCGGCGATGCAGGTTTTCAAATGAACTTCTCCCCTTTTTGGTTTTAAATTTCCTCGTACATTTATCCTCGTACATTTGTAAAATTCTCTCCGTTTTATAGAAGGGTCTTAAATTTTCTACTAGACGAAGATACGGCTATCATAAGTCGCGAAGGCGCTTATTATTCATTTTGAAACT
>DATBTE010000375.1:0-2698 GCA_036559425.1 Pseudobdellovibrionaceae bacterium
TTGATTGAATCGGGGTCTCGCCCCCGAGGGCGAGATACTTTTCTTTGCTCCGCCAAAGAGGGTGTAGACAAAATATTTTTAACTAATTGATTTTAAAGTGCACTTTAGAAAATGAATAGGTAGGTACCTATATTTTTATCATTAAAATTCAATGACTTATTTATTTTGTCTACACCCTCAAAGAAAAGTATCCAAAAGAAAGGCGACCCGGTTGCCGCTTGCTTCCTGCGTTCCTCGCTTTCGCCGGGGGTTGCCAGAAGGGCCATCCCTGGCCCTCTGTCAACGCGCGGCTCCTGCCGCGCCCCTGCGGGCTGTTCCCGGCGAAAGCTCCGGTACTCGGCGCGGCAGACGGGATTGAAGTCGTAGTACAAGCAAATCTTCTTCGTTTTCGCACAGCGTTTATTGTCATGTCTCGTTCCCACGCGCTGCGTGGGAATGCAGTCAAGGCGCGCTGCGCCGCGAGTTGTGGTTAAATTCGTTGAAATATCGGCCTTACAAATATAGGACGCAGCGCGTCCTATACGGCATTCCCACGCAGCGCGTGGGAACGAGGTAATCGTCGCGCAAGAACGAAGAAAATTAGTGCTAGTTCCCAAGCTCCTGCTTGGGAATTCAGTACGGGAAGCTCTAGCTTCCCGGCTCGCAAAGCTAGAGCTTTGCTCACTGGGTTCCCAAGCGGGAGCTTGGGAACCAGCGTAAAAACTACGAGTGATAGCTTGGAGTGCAGGCTTCGCCTGCAAGCGCAAGCGAAGCTTGCACTCCCGTTGCTTGCGCATAAAGATACGTAGAGCGTGGAAACGAGCAATCGTTCAGTTGGAGCGAAGAAAACCAGCCGGTGTGACGACTTCAATCCCGTTTGCCGCGCCGAGTACCGGAGCTTTCGCCGGGATCAGCCCGCAGGGGCGCGGCAGGAAGCCGCGCGTTGCCGGAGGGCCAGGGATGGCCCTTCCGGCACCCCCCGGCGAAAGCGAGGAACGCAGGAACTAAGCGGCAACCGGGCCGCCTTTCTTTTGGATACTTTTCTTTGAGGGTGTAGACAAAATATTTTTAACTAATTGATTTTAAAGTGCACTTTAGAAAATGAATAGGTAGGTACCTATATTTTTATCATTAAAATTCAATGACTTATTTATTTTGTCTACACCCTCTTTGGCGGAGCAAAGAAAAGTATCTCGCCGTCGGGTGCGAGAACCCGATTCAATCAAGCGTCGCGCTAGCGACGCCTTATTTTGCAAGACGACGCAGAGCGTCTGGGACTGCATTCCCACGCCGGAGCGTGGGAACGATGAAAATTACCACATAGAGCTGCTGGCATTATGATTGTAGCTTTTGTCTTTGTAAGAGTTTTTACACGCCTTGCATTCCCAAAAACCCTTCCCATTTCCTTGGAGTCGAATTATATCAAGGTTTTTATCATAACAATGTTGGCAGAATGGCCCATCTTTCAGCGTGCCATCAATGAGCCAGTAGTAAGGGGACTCCCATTGAAGCATCTCCTTTTTAGTAAGTTGTTCTTGCAAAACTTTTAACTTAGCGTCTTTTTCCAACAAAATTTGTTGGATTTCTGTAACCTGAATTTTTGCCTCTGCAAGAGCGGAAATAAGGTCTGCCAATTTCAATTTTGATTCGGCTTTTTCAAGTGTATCAACACTATTTTTAATCAGCTTTGCAATTTCGGTAGCAGTTTTGATGCTGCTAAGCACGGTTGTTACATCCATGAATAATTCCTTATGTGATAAGTCAAGAAGTGATGGTTGGGGTAGGTGTTACTTAGAAATAAATATGTTAGGAATTAGTGTTGTTTTGTTGGTACCGTTCCATTTTTTCTTCCAAGTCCTGTCTCTCCCTACGGCGATCCTTTTCGGAATATGTATCTGTTTTCAACCGTTTGAACCCAGTAGCCAGATGATCCAGGTTCTTCTCAATCTTTTCAAGGGATTGAGCTATTGCATACAAGTGCGGTGTACCGAGCGTGCCATAACCCTCAAATTCCTCAAAATATACTGGTATCTTGTCTTTATATGACTTACCTGCGCTGCTGTTATATGTAACCTCTATCATCAAGCGCGCCTTGATTTTTTCTGAGTAATTCTCAGTTATCTCAGTGTAACGAGTCTGTAATTCCTGCCCAGGTCCGAGATACCGTAATCCAGTCATAAGAAATTGACTTCTTGAAAAGTCCTGGATGAGCTCTTTCTCTCCATCAGTCTGAGACTCACCTTCTAGTCGAAAACACACGTCTAAGGCAGGTCCAAGACCAATATTTTTCACGCGGAGCGTAATGATGTTAACAAACTCTTCTTTAAGAAAGGCTATTACTTCAATTTTCGGTTTTGTCTGTAATTCACGCATATGCTTAGTTTCTTTTACTAGGCTATGGGTGAGAAACGCATACACCACTGTAGCTAACATAACGATTCCAGAGAATATCGTGGAAAAAACCCCTTCATTAGTGTTGAGAAAGCACAGAAATTCAGCAATTGTCATCTAGTATCTCCTAAGCATTGATGATCAAGCCCCCCATCACCCACACTTACTCTCCCCACAGTTTAAGCACGTCATACACCCATCCATCAACACCATAGCCTTAGTACTACACTTGTTACAAAGCACCGCTTTCTCAGGAAACGCCTGCCCCTCCGACTCCCCATGCTGCGTTTCAAACTCCTTGCGCTTTTCATCGAGAAACTGCTTCTGA
>DATBTE010000376.1:0-13075 GCA_036559425.1 Pseudobdellovibrionaceae bacterium
TGACGCCTATGAAAATTTAATTTTTTACCGGACAGCAGTGAGAATTTTGAACTGGGGTCGGGACTTGAGAAACGTCTTTGATTATTGCGAACTCAATGAGCTTGAAGGCTGGGGTTTGTTTCGCGAAAAAAAAGTCTAGTAACACTTTCCCAGAGCAGGCTGCTCTCTGCGCCGAGCCCTCTACCTCCTAGACGAAGGGCCTTTGGCGAATAGTTCCTAGATGAAGGTAGTACTGGCGCTCCTTTTCAGGAAATCTCTCAATGGCATAGCGGAGAGCCGTGCGAGGCATGGTGACCGCGTGCTTATCCAAAAAGGCCTTTTCCGCCTCGATGTCGCGCTTGCCGATTTCCCGGAGCATCCAGCCCACTGCCTTATGCATGAGATCGTGTTTGTCCTGGAGAAGAATATTCGCGAGCTTTAAGGCATCGCGGAAATCCTGCAGTCGAATAAAGTGAAAAGTCGTGAGCATGGCGATTCGCCGTTCCCAAAGAACTTTTGAAGTCGCCAATTTATAAAGAATTTTACGGTCCCGTTTAAACAAGTAAGGACCATTGATATAAGGGGCGGAGCCATCCACCAGATCCCAATTATTTACATGTTTTAGATTCTTCATATAAAACCTATAAATTTGTTGTTGAGTGCGCTCATCCGCATCTTTGAGAGCTGTCTTAAAGCGCAAAACCAAGATCATTAGGGCGATGCTGCGCTCTTCATGGATCTTGGAACTCAAAAGGAGATAAATATCTGCGAAAGAAAGGTCGAGGTATTTTTTCGCAAGGGTTCGGCAGGGGGAAGTTTTAATCCCAGCAAAGAGATCTCCCTCGCCATATTCCCCAGGACCTGTTTTAAAAAAGCGCTGCAGGATTTTTGCGTCATGAGGACGGCTCAGTTTCTTAAAGTCCTTTTTGAAGTGAGCCAAGTTCATAACAACTCCGATTTATATCTTCAGACTATATTCGCAAACTCGAAAAATAAAATCTACTAAAAAGTCCGAGCTCAGTTGACCCGCACTAAGGATCGGGTGAAACTTAAGAGTGTCCTCTGAAAAGGAGTTCTAAGGATGAATAAAACTATCTATCTTTCTTTCAGTCTACTTTTAGGTTTTTCCTTGCAAGCTTCGGCAGCAATTCCTGCAAAACCTCTCGTACCTGTCGTCGGTAAAATTCTCATCAATGAGGGTGAAGCGACCGGGGGAGTGGCGGGGACGGGTTTTAGTTTAATGGATTTACGGCGCACTTCCGATGTTAAAAAGAAAGTGGAGCGTATCGTGATTGATTTTGGCGATATGCAGGGGAATCCACAAAAAGGACTTCCAGCTTATTTTCATGCGGAATTGAAGAAGAATCCCAATCGATTGGTTTTAGATTTCAATCAAACACCCAACAGCCGCATCGACGATGGACGTTTGGCAACTCGGTTCAAAGATTCCTTATTTGTTAAAAAGAGCTCCATGATTTTGGACCCCGAGGACAAGGCCTTGAATCTAACCTTGGATTTGAAACCTGGAACTTTTGCCCGTGTCTTCCAAGTGAAAGGCGAAAAAACCACTGCGAAAGTAGTGATTGACCTTTTCGAGACTAAAAAAACCAAATAGAGGTGGCTTTGAAGTTTGCATTTCTGGCGCTTTCTTTATGTGGTGCGATGACTCGGGCTGAAGCCCGGGTTTTCAATATTAATAATGAAAGATTAGCCAGCTATTTTCTTGCGACCGGAGGTCCTTCGGCGGTCAAACAAAATGCTTTTCTGAATGAAGCGAACACCACCAATACCTTTACCGGCCAAGTGGCTTACAATTATACCGGTGAGTTCGGCTTTCTTTATTCCACTCCCAGCTTGAGTCTGCGCTTTGGGTTCGAGATCTTTAGTCCTTCTTCTGTGAAGGATGCTCCAGCAAATGATGGGAGCGCCGATATTTATAATCTGACCAGCGATATAACGGTCTATGCGCCGAAAGTCGGCTTGGAGATCAATCTCCAGAGAACCGCTACCTATCGATCTTTTATCACCGCTTATACCGGCTTGGGCAATGCTAGTTATAAGAATGAATATACAATTATCAGTTATCCCGGCGTGACGGACCATACGGTCGAAACCAAAGGCACGGCCATGCTTTATGGGGGCTCCGTCGGTGTGGAATCTTTTATGACCGATACCACGACTTATATTTTCGAATTCGGCTATCGAGTGATGAAAATTAATAATTTCAAATACAGTAAAGACGTGACCACATTTAGCGGGGCAAAGGTCGCGGGCGATCCGGTTCTCGATGCGGATGGCCTGCCACGAACTCTCGATTTTAACGGAGGATATGTGAGCATTGGCTTCCGCTTTTATATGTAGTCTTATTTTAATTTTAATTATACAGACTATCGATTTCTTTTTTATATCTTTCGCTGAGCAGCTTGCGCTTGAGTTTCAAGGACGGAGTCAGGTCTCCGTTTTCGACCGTGAACTCCACCGGAAGAATGAAGAAGCGTTTAATACTTTCGAAATTTCCAAGCCCCGCATTGGTTTCAGCGATATACTCGCGAATGAAATCTTGCACCCACGGACGATTGATGAGTTCAGTCCAATGGGTGGCGTTTTCGCCGCGGGCACTGGCGAGGTTCTGTAAATAAATGGGATCCACAGTCAGCAGGGCGACAATGTATTTTTTTTGATCTCCGCAAATCAGCGCTTGGGAAATCAATGGATTTAATTTTAAAAGACCTTCAAGCTTTTGTGGCGCCACATATTTGCCGCCGGCAGTTTTGATAAGATCTTTTTTGCGATCCGTGATTTTAAGATCTCCCCCTTGCAAAATCGTGCCGATGTCGCCCGTATGGAACCAACCCTCGGTCATAACTTCGGCGGTGGCTTCGGGATTTTTATAATATTCTTTCATGACTTTTTGACTGCGAACGAGAATCTCACCATCTTCAGCGATTTTAAGCTCCACATCACCGATCGGGCGCCCGACAGAGCCAAAGTTATAGTTAAACGGAGTATTTACCGTGATGGCCGCCGTGGTTTCTGTGAGGCCGTAACCTTCTAATATCAAAACGCCGGCGGCGTGAAAGAAAATAGAAATATCTTGGGCCAGGGGGGCTCCGCCACTCACTGCAAAACGCAGACGGCGACCGAAGGCAGAACTGATTTTATTCAGGACCAGTCTTCGGGCCAATTCGTAAGCCGCCAGCTGATCCAGCGGAACCGCTTGACGAGTGAGCTTGAGTTCAGTGATTTTTTTGCCCACTCCGATAGCCCAGGTGAAAAGTTTTTTCTTCAGAGGTGAGGCCTCGAGCTGGGTGCCCACAGAATCGTAGATTTTTTCAAAAATACGCGGGACCGAGATTAAGAAAGTAGGCTCGATCTCCAGCAAATTTCCACGGATCCTCTCAATGCTTTCGGCATAAGCAAGAGAGAAGCCCATAAAGGCGTGGGCCCAATGCTCAATACGTCCCAAAATGTGGGCGTAGGGCAGAAAGCTCAGTGCGATATCTCGCTCATCAACGCCAAACATAGGGAAGGTCTCGCCGACTTCTGAAATGACTTGAGCATGGGTGATCACCACTCCCTTAGGGGCGCCTGTGGTGCCGGAAGTATAAAGAAGGGTGGCGGTGTCGGTCGTTTTCAGGGAGCCACAAAGACTTTCGAAGGCTTGAGGTTTTTTTTGTAAAAGCTCCTCGCCTTTTTGCACGAGATCTTTCCAGCTCAGAATCATGGGGTCTTCAATCGGCTTTTTATTTTCGATAAGAATCACGGTCTTTACTTTTGGACACTTGGATTTGATCTCATTCCAAACTCTCAATACAGCGTCGTTCTCTAGAACGAGAACCTTGGCTTCAGAGTTGTTTAAAATGTATTCCACATCAGCCGGAGTGTTGTTTTGATAAATTGAAACGACGATCCCATGAATTCCCATAGCCGCGTGGTCGGCGACGGACCACTCATAGCGAGTGTTGGACATGATCGCGACGCGATCCTGGGGTTTTATACCTAGAGCTAAGAATCCAGCCCCTAGAGTTTCAATATCTTTATAGTATTCAGACCAATTTTTGCTGGTCCATTGAGAGCCCCGTTTAATCATCACTGCTTTTTTGGCAGTTCGATCTTTAAACGAAAGTAAACTGTTTCCGATAGTGGCAGTGGAGTGCGCGGTGATTTTTTGCTTCATAAATTACTGTCCTGCAGGCTTTCTTGGGTCGACGCCGAGAATAAGATCGACGGATTTTTTCTGGTTGGCATCGACCTTGACCACTTGTTCAGCTGAAAGTTTATTAAAGGGGTCATAAGCTGTGACTTTCACAGGGATGCCAGCCGGGATTGCGTATTTACTAATAGGCGGTTTTTCACCTAAGAGAATTCCATTGACGTAGATTACCGTTTTTAAGCCTCCGTTGGCAACTGTGATTGCTATATAAGCGGCTTTTTGAGCAGGCTGCATAGACATAGAGAACGTGGATGCATTTTGTACAGGCCGGATCGTCTTCTCATATGGTAAATAACCCTCTTTTTTAAGCGTGATCACGTAATCTTTATAGGCTTCCAAAGAGCGACGGTTCGGGGTGAAGGCCCCAGTATCCTCTCCATTAATATAGATACGGGCTCCAATCGGTTGACTCTCTAAAAGCACTGTGTACTGCGCAATAGAGGCGGATTCGGTTTTTTGCGGACTGGGTTCGATGGGTTTCGACGTAGTCGGATTACTTGAGTTCGTATTCCCAACCAATATTTTTTCGCTGCCGGTTTGGAAATTATGAATCATTTTTTGACCCGACGGAGTATTATAAAAGTACCAGCCCCCGAAGATCATGCCGACGGCAATGATGGATGCCAATCCCCAGCTGATGGCCTGTTCAATAATTAAGGCCCGGTGTGCCGCTGTTTTCACCTTTGTGGAAGTATAACTATTAGTGGTGAATCGGGTGTTCATCGGCGAAGTGTGACGGACTTTCTCGTCCTCCATTTTATAGAAATCTTTACGCGGGGAGGTGGTGTCTGCGGAGCTTTTTAAGCTGGCTAAATTGATTTTTAAATCCGTATCGGAAACGTTAATTCCTAACTCATTGTCTTCCATTGTCAGACTCTTGTCCCCGGTAACAATGGAAGATGTATTCGGCACTTGATGGGGAATTTGCGCGATGTGCGCGACAATCTCAGTCTTATTTCCGACCATGCGAGTGACTAAAGTTTTATCGTCTTGGGTCTGTAATTGCAGTTGGGCATATTCCACAAGACGGCGCTTCTGTTCGAGGTAAATTTGTGAAAAAGCGGTTTTCACAAACACGCTGAAATCATGCGGAGTGAACTCTGGATATTGCACATTCAAAAATCGATTCAGATCGCGATGAAGAGCGGCCGCGGTTTGGTAGCGAAGGCTTTTGTCCTTTGTCAGAGATTTATTCACGATACGCTCTAATTCAGGGGGCACAGACGGATTGATTTTATGGATGCTGGGAATTTGGCACTCGCGAATTTTTCTTAAAATCGCGGCCTCACTGCTTGAAGTGAAAAGGCGGTCATTGGCCAAAAGCTCCCAAAGAACGATTCCCAGAGAAAAAATATCCGTGCGCAAATCGATGGGCATGCCATCTGATTGCTCAGGACTCATGTAGCCGAATTTACCTTTAAGAGTTCCCGCTTTGGTGGCTTCCGATTGGGTTTCCGCTTTAGCGATCCCGAAGTCGATGATTTTTACTTCGCCTTCAAAACTGACCATGATGTTTTGCGGACTCATATCACGATGGGTGATATTCAGCGGGCGTCCCGTGCCTCCATCAATACAACGATGAGCATGATCCAGACCGGCCGCCACTTCTTTGATGATGTAGACGATTTGATCGATCGAGAACTGCACATTGGCTTTTTTCATTTCGTTGACGATTTGACGGAGATTGCGACCTTCGACATATTCCATCACGAGATAGAATTGACGATACTCCACGCCGAAATCGTAGATGGATACCACATTGCCGTGATTTAAATGCACGGCAATTTTAGCTTCTTCTTTGAACATTTCAATGTATTCGGGGCTTTCAGAATGCTGAGGAAGAATGCGTTTGATGGCGACGAATTTATTAACTCCCACAGCACCGATGGACTTTGCCAGGTACACCTCGGCCATTCCGCCAGTGGCAAGCTTTTCGAGGAGTAGGTATTTACCAAACTGTTCCAACTGCTGCGACATTAAATTCGTTTCCCCTTTGTTGAAAATATCGGTAAAATAATGAAAACGCTTAAGGAATCTGGACCTTTAATGATGAAATGGATTGGGATCACCGGTGGAATCGCCACCGGAAAAAGTACAGTCACTCAAAAGCTCAGGGCTTTAGGCTATGATGTTTTGGATGCGGACGAGGTCTCCCACCAGGTCACAGGTCCAGGCGGGGCGGCGCTGCCGGAGATTTTTAAAACTTTTGGTGATCAAGTGAAGACTCCAGAAGGTGGTTTGGATCGAAAAGCTCTTGCCGCTCTCGTCTTTGGTCAGGAAGAGGCGCGAAGACAGTTGGAATCCATTATCCATCCTTTAGTCGGTCGTCGAGTGGCTGCGGAAAGATTGCGACTGGAAGAACAGGGCAAAAGCGTCGCTTTTTATGATGTCCCCTTGTTGTACGAAAAAAAAATGGAAGATCATTTTGATGAAGTGATCGTTGTGGCTACGGACGAAGATTTGCAATTACAAAGACTTATGAAAAGAAATTCACTGACAGAGCCTGAAGCTAAAGCTCGTTTACAGGCACAGATCCCCATTCGAGAAAAAGCTAGGAGAACAAAATATGTTATTCACAACACCAAAGGTCCAGATTTTTTGGAAACGGAAATTCTGCGCATTCTCCGGGAGCTAAAGCTAATCAACTAAAGTTCTGACCTAAAAGATTTATTTAGAAGCCAAAACCAAGGGATATTTCGAGCTGAGTGCCAATTAAGGCATAGCTCACGCCGATTTCAGCTTGAAGGTACTGGTTCCATTTCAGTACATCATCCAAACCTATGGCGGCTATGGCTTGGATTTTCTTTAAATTCAAGATGGAGCCGAGTCCTCCCCCTGAATCTATAAGGTCGCCCGCACTGAATTTATAGTAAGGCAAGGTGTCTTGAAAAGAAAAATAGAATTTCTTGCCGACGACGAGGTGTAGGAAGTTATCTTTAGCGCCACTGACTTCCATTTGCCAGGTGCTGAGGGACCCATTCAGGAACTTGTAACCCAAGCCATAAAAAAATAAGGGATCTGTTGGCTGGGCTTCGCTCAGGGTTCCTCCGAGAAAACCCAGTCGGAAAGACCAATAGCGCTCTTTTGGGTCAGAGCTGTAAAGAGGTTCACTTTTATCTTTGGGTGAGATTTCAATGGGGCGGGGCTCGTGGTGAATGGTTGGAGCCGCATTTGCCGCGATGCTGTTCACGACCAAAGTCAAAAAAAGAATAGGAATGGAAAGACGCATACAAGAAAGTATATTTTACGAATACACTTTTGGGAAAGTGTTATTGGAGGAATTATGGTGGCTGGGAGAGGCAAGCTTCTTTTAACGGTCCTGGTAAGTATAGTGACTGGACCTTTTTGTTTTGCGGACGATAGTGGATTGAGTTTTCGCATCCATCATCACTATCAATCAGCCCGCGCTCTTGGGATGGGAGATGCTTTTGTCGCCGTCGCTAATGATTACAGTGCAATTTTTTATAATCCAGCCGGTTTGGCTCGTCGTACGGATGGGCAAGTCAATTTGTCTTTCGATTTGGGGGCCACTGCAAAATTCGCCGAGCTCTCAAAGCAAATCACTACGGCTCAAAACACCCCTGGAGCTGAGGCGGAAAAGCAGCAAGCGATTATGGACGTAATTAACGGACTGGGTGGCAATACCTATGGACTTCGTGTCGTCGGACCGAATGGAGTTTGGGTTCGACCGAACTGGGGGATCGCAGTGATTCCCGCGGATGTGACGGTGCAAATGGATGTGCATAATCAGGTGGGTCCCGCTATTAATACGACTGTTTACGCGGATACGACCTTGGCTTACGCATATGCTCGGGATTTTGACTGGATACCCAATTCCAGATTTTCTCTGGGCTTCACCGGTAAGATTGTCAATCGGGGTTATATCAGTAAACCGGTGAGCGCCATGGAAGCCGCGGTGGATCCTAACCTTGTGAAGTCAACGGATCTGCAAGAGGGTTATACTGTGGATGCAGATATTGGAACCCTGTGGACTCCCAATATTCCTACTGAGGGATTGCTTTCTTGGTTGGCTCTGGCCAAACCCACTTTCGGGGCGGTTGTTCGTAATGTCGGCGAGGTGGGTTTTGGCCAATCGCTGAAGTTGATTAATAAGCAGAAGACGGCGGCACCTGAGAAATTGTATCGCGTTTTAGATCTGGGCACTCGCTGGGAGTATCCTTCACTTTGGATTTTCGGGGGGCGTGGCACTTTGGATATTCGTGATATCGGACATCCTCTTTTCAATCTCAAAAAAGGTCTGCATGCCGGCTTCGAGTTTGACTGGACAGTTAC
The DNA here is from genome assembly GCA_036559425.1 of Pseudobdellovibrionaceae bacterium. GTDB lineage: Bacteria > Bdellovibrionota > Bdellovibrionia > Bdellovibrionales > Bdellovibrionaceae > JACMRP01. The sequence goes on from DATBTE010000376.1 coordinate 8,486, forward strand.
TAGCTGGTGGAAGGGACATTACAACGTCGGAGTCAGCCAAGGCTATCTGACTGCAGGGCTCGGGGCTGAGTTCGCGTGGTTCAATCTGGACTTAGTGACCTATTCTGAAGATGTTGGGCCGAATGGTTCTCCTCAAGAAAGCCGCAGCTACCTCGCACGCTTCAATATGGATTTTTAATTTTTTACCGCTTAAGGAACCGGTGCCGGAGTGAGGCCGTTCCAATTAGTAAGAATGGCATTCCCCACAGCGAGAGGATCTGAAATATCCACAGCTCCATCAGTACCCAGGTACCCGTTCAATTGATCACAGAGCCCCTGGTTGGCTTCAGAGCCATCGGTGCAGCTAGAGGTGTATGTCGCAATCACCGCACTTCCTACGGCGGTTTTAGAGGAATCATCCGCACTGCCGAGTAAAGAAGTGATGGCAGTTTGAATGGCAGCGCCATCATTAAGGGCTGTTAATCCTCCGGAAATGACCGTCGCGGTCATCGCCATAGATCCTAGCAGAGTTAGTCCCTTTGCCTTGGTTTTTAGACAAGAATTATAAGTATCGGTTGCGAAGGCCTTGTTTTCCGTGGCTGTACCTTTGCTGCTAAAAGCGATAAATGAAAGGAAGGTCAGGGTATTGGTGGCACCGGCGGATTTTTGGCTAAGAGCATCGAAAGCTTTCTTGAAGCGAGTAGGATCGGTGAAACCCTCATCAATAAAGCCCGCAGAGCAGCGCATGACATTGGCAGCCGCAGTATCAATTCCTTCAATTTTTTCCAAGCAAGCTGCCGCAGTTCCTTGGGTGGCTTTATCCAAGCACAATTGGGCATCACCGATTTTGTCAGCAGCTTTTGGAGCACAAGAAATTAAAAAAGAAGCACTCAAAGCCAGTGTGTATAAACAAGATAAACTTTTCTTTCCATAAGTCATTGAAATATCCTCCGCAGATCCTCACCGTTATATCTCTACTATTATATTATTCTACGGCAGAAAGTGAACGGGGGTTAAATTTCTGGATCTTTTTTATTTTCTGGGTAAATCACCCCCGTTTGATTTAAAAATGAAATTCTTAATTTGGGATTTATAATTTGGAAGAGTCTCACTTCTGGACCTATGGACGGATTTCTCTTCAATGTCTCAACCTGAGAGCTCACTCTGCCGATAAGAACGCTAGGACAGTGAAGTCTGAGGAATTTAAATGAAAAGGATTTTAGCGGTTTCATATCTACTACTCTTGCTTTCCTTTTTCTCCCCCCTTGTGGGAGCGAAAGAACGTCGTGCTTTTTATGAAGGCGCGCGCGGGCGAGCTATGGGGGGAGTGCAGATCGCGACTGTCAACGATGAAACGGCTCTTCTCATTAATCCCGCAGGCTTGGGTAAATTGCGCGAATTTTATGGAACTACATTCGATCCTGAAGTGGATTATTCAAACAATTTCAATAAAATGAATTCCGCCTCTTCCATCTCTCAACCTTTTAGCATCGCCGCTATTAAAGACTCACTGGATGCCTCTCGAGAAACTTATTATCACGCCAAAGCTCAAATGTTTCCTTCCCTGGTGGCGAAGAATTTTGGCATCGGTATTTATGGGAGCTATCTTTTAGACGGCGAGATGAACGCTGCGGGGACTCTCATGGATGTCTACTACCGAAGTGATTTAGCTTTAGTGTTAGGATACAACTTCCGTTTCTTCGATGGTCGAATCAAATTTGGCTTTAATGCGAAACTGCTCAACCGTATTGAAGTGAACAATTCTGCGGCCGATCCGGCCGCTTTGGATTTAACGACCTTAGGGGTTACCGAAGGAACAGGCATAAGCAATGATGTGGGTTTAATCATGACGGCCCCTTGGGCGTTGTTGCCCACGATCAGTGCGGTTGTGCATGATGTGGGAAATACGACTTTTGACAAATCCAGTGGGGCCCGTCTGCAGACGACAGATCATCCCGCGATGGTCTCACAGGATATGGATGTTGCTCTCGCGATTTTTCCTATTCATTCCTCTCATGTGCGCTCCACATGGTCGGTGGAATACCGTGGTTTATTAACATCATCTCAAGAAAACGATAAAGCGAAACTGCTTCATGTTGGAACGGAATTTAATATTTCGGACATCCTTTTTATCCGGGCCGGTTACAATCAACAAAGGTATTACACAGCAGGTTTCGAAATTTCTTCTGAGAAAATGCAATTTCAATTTGCGACATACGGAGAAGAAATAGGTGACGAGGTCACACCAAGGGAAGACCGAAGAACAGTGCTTAAGTTTGCATTTCGATTCTAAGCGGAGGGGATCGGAAGTATGAAAAGAAATATATTTAAGATAGTCCAAGTCTTGATCGTTACGGCAGGAATTCTTTCTTGCACGGGATCTAATTTATATAAAGACTTAGCTTCGAATAAAACCACCGATGAAGCTCTGTATGAAGACGCGCAAAAACTGATTGATTCCGCGGATTATACTGGAGCGATTACAAAGATCCTTGCCACGACGGCGGATTTTCAAGCAACGGCTAAAGTAAAAGAAAGTCTGGCGGGAGCCTATGCCGCTCGTTGCGGGATGGAATTTATTCCCTTTGTGACTAATTTAACCGGGGGCTCCTCGAGTTCTTTTTTTCAGATGGCGATGAATGGATTTGTAGGAGTCAGTACGGCCAACTATGCCGATTGCGTAACTGCGGAAAGCATCATTGAAAGTATTGGAGTTATTGGAGTTAGATCTCAAAGCGAGAATCTATTTTTATTGGTTTTAGAGATGGCGAAAATCGGCAATAGACTCCGAGCCGATGCGGATATTTTGCCCACCGACGCTGGGGATGGAACTGTGGATGCTGGATTTAGTTGTAGCACCAGCGTTCCCATTGCTGACGCCAAAGCAATCATCGAAAGCTTTTATAAATTTCTGAGCCTTTTTGCGGTGGTGGGCTCAACTCTTAGTGGGGTTTCGGGGATTCAAAGCTTTCTTGATAGCTTTGGGGGTTCTTTGCCGGCGTTGGACTATTCAGGAGGCCTAGACGCGAGCGAGGATGAAGCCGATCCTCCGATTTTATTGTCAAGAGCGATGATCAATTCACAATCTTTCGGCGTTGGAAGTTGTAATAACGCCGATCCCACACAGTGCGTGTGCCCGCCATGAAAACACTTTTTGGTTTTTTTCTTTTTATTTTTAGTTCTTTGTCTTCCCATGCTTTCGAAGTGATGGAGACTCATCATAATGTTCGATCCAATGGCATGGGAGGCATTTACATGTCGATCGTGAATGATTCCAATGCTCTTTTTGTAAACCCCGCAGCCCTGGGACGAACGGAAGGACTTAACTTAGAGGTTCTGAACCTTGAAGTGGGGATCAATGGTTTAGACGTCTATAACGATTTTAAAGATATCAATTCCAGCGATTCAGCCAGTTTCAGCGAGTTCTTTGGAAAAGATATTTGGCTTCGCAGCGGGGGAAAAGCGGCGATCACTTTGCCCTACTTTGGAATTGGCGCTTATACCGATATTCAGACGCATCTGGTGCTCCATAACCCGGCTTTTCCACAATTTGAAACAACTTTTTTAAATTACTATGGATTGGTGGCGGGAGGGGCTTTTCCCTTGGGGCCGATTTCTTACGGTGGTTTGAGTTTTAAGCGCATTACGCGTTGGGGTGGCCAGCAAAACATTGATTTAGGGGTGATTGCCGCAGGCGATCCTGCACAAATTGCGGATCAATTTAAAAACAAAGGCAATGGTTACGGTGTGGATATGGCATTCATGACCATGCTCCCGATGCCGCTGAGCCCATCGCTTTCTTTGGTGTGGCAGGATGTGGGATCGACGGCCTTTACAAAATCGGATGGAATCGATGCACCCCCACGAATTCATGATAATTTAAGTTTTGGTGCTTCTACTTTGATGGATTTGCCGGGCCTTGATTGGACGACGGGCTTTGAGTATCGTCATATTACTGAGAGCCAATATCATTTCGGTCAAAAGTTACATATGGGAACTGAAATTTCTCTGCCTTTCATTGATCTCCGTGCGGGTCTTAATCAAGGCAATGCGAGCTATGGATTGGGACTTAGCTTTTTATTTTTACATTTTGATGTGGCAAGTTATACCGAAGAGATCGGGGCTTATCCTGGTCAAACCTCACAAAAGCGCATTGAACTTGGTTTGAGCCTGGATCTTAGCTTTGATGCCGATTTTAGCATTACAAATTCTCACGGTAAAAAACGAAAGTTGAAACAGCGTCGTTAGTTAAGGGGTTTTTCAGGCAAGAGCCGATTGCTCTCCTCATAAGTCGCGAAGGCGTTTATTATTCATTTTGAAACTCGTAGCGCGACTTTACTTCTGTTTGAGTACAACCAGAAGTTCAATGAAAACATTCGGATAGAATAAAGACTTGTTTTAATAAAAACCAATGGATCTTGGTCTGGCATATTTTCTATCATCAGTTGGAACAAACTACCCCCTTCTAAAAAACCTTATCTTTACCCACAATTAAAAGCTTCAATTGACCTCCATGTTTTTTCCGATTGCATCAGCACCATCCATCCTCTCCAAACAGAGATCATTCCTGGTGGACCGTCATTATTTCGTCCTATATAGCCCCCTAGTTTT
>DATBTE010000377.1:0-2425 GCA_036559425.1 Pseudobdellovibrionaceae bacterium
GAATATTTTTTCCACTGCCACTTGCCTTCTTTACGACACTCAAAAAGGTATCTGTAGACATCATGGGTTGTATGGCGTCGGGTTGAGTGAGATGCTTTTGATAATTAGCTTTGAATGCGGCCTGGTAATTTTGATCACTGACTTTCGTGCCGATTTCTCCGAGGCCTGTTCCAAGAAGGAGGTTTTTCGCGGTAATAACGATTCCTTGATCCGTGGTGATTTCAAGCAGGGGCTTTCCCTCTTTTTTCAGCACGCGAACATGGGTCATGGTCGTCTCCAGGAGGACCGGGATATTAGAAGCAAACTGTTGCAATTGAAGATGGGCGGCTAGCTGTGAAGACAAGGCATACTTCTGGGAAGTATAATCGGCCAGGTCTCCCACTCCGTTGGGGAATTGATGCATAGAGAGTCCATCAGACTCCGTAGAGTTAATGAAAAAATCTTTTTCAGCAAAAGTCTTGGATACCAAATCCGTTTTCTCTAGAACGAGGGTTCGTAATTTGACGCCACCTAATACAAGGGAGGCCGCCGCGCACTGTGGCCCGGCTCCTATGCACAGATAATCGAGTTCTAAAACTTTATTTTTATATTTTGCCTTGAGGCTGTCAGACTGTTTTTGAAACTCGCTCATGAAAAAATCAGAAGCGACTTTGGAATTCTCCACTTCCGCGCGGACACGGCTTAAAGTTATCGGATCCTGTGGAAAAGCCGGACTGCGAGCTAAATCTTTTGATTGCTCAAACACCATTGCACAGAGTTCCGCGGCATGCGATGCGGGAACTAAAGCCAAAAAGCTTGAGGCAACAACAAGAGATTTCACTAAGCGCAACTTCACGGGGTCCTCCTTTGGACTTACCTGCATTCAATATAAAAAAGTACTGCTTAGAGATTAGTTGCGAAAAATATGCCAATAAAACAAACGGGGAGTTAGTGCTTAACTCATTGGAGAGAGACACAAATTAAGGTGTTTAAAGGTTGGTCAGATGAGAGCAATTCCGCGCCTTGGGGAAGGCCTCTCCGTTAGAGAACTTTGGGACATCGGCGGCAGATTTTATTTCCTAAGATAATTCTCGCAGTAGTTTTGGTGAGGATGGGACTCCACTTTGCAGACAGCTCTCATATACTTGCCTAGGGCGATTAATGGCCATGTATAGGGATAAGAAGGATAGATCATATAAATCAATCCCGGGTGGCCTGTTCCGGTCACGCTTGCATCGGTCCAAAAACCAGTGCTTCCACTGCTTTGTCCATTTTCCCTAAATTGTTTCATTAAAAAATCGACGGCTTTGGAGGTGGCTTCGGATTGGGCTTCGCCACCATCAACCAGAGCCATAATTGCCCAACCGGTTTGGCTCGCTGTGCTGACGCCTTTATTGGCCGCTAGCAATCTTATATCTTGATAAGACTCCGTGGTTTCTCCAAAACCCCCATCTTTATTTTGAATGCTCTTGAGCCAGCGGATCGCATCCTGAATAATGGGGTCCTTACTGGGCAAACCCACCGCTCTGAGGCCGGTGATGACTGCGCTGGTTCCAAAGATATGGTTTACCGCCCATCTCCCCATCCAAGAAGCCATGGTTTTTTTATCCCTTTGAAGTCTTAAGTAATGAATGCTCTTAGCGACTTGAGGGGATTTGGTGGAGGTGTAGCCGAAATGTCCGAGGAGTTCCAAAGCATGTCCTGTGACATCGGGGCGGCTGATGTCGAACATTTCTGCTGAATCATTGAAGTTTTGTGTAAAAATTCTTAAGAGCGCATTGCCGGTGTTATTTTTGTCGAATGTGCCCCACCCAAAATCTCGATTCTGAAAGTTGGCGACAAATTTCAAAGCCTTCTTTTCATTGTAATGCGCAAGATTCAGGTTCTCTAAGGCAAAAACGGTCTCTACGGTGTCATCTACGTCAGAGTAGTCTTCAAAATCGTATCCGAAAGGAAAGGCTCCATTTTTTTGTTGAAGATTTGCTAAAAATTGCGCGGAATTCTGAATTTCTTCATTGGCAATTCCATTTTCCCTCAGAGCCCGCAATGCAAGCGCAGTATCCCAATAACTCCCGTCATCCAGCACTCCCTGAAGGGAACTGCTGCCTGTGTTGAAATAAAGAGTCTGTAGAAAAGAAAATCCTTTTTTCATTTGCTGTTCGATTTCTCTTTTTTGCGAGAAGTCGTGGTTATAGTAATGATCTATTGTTACTAAGCTGAATAAAGTGGAGAGTGTATAGCCTCCCCAACTTCCACGAGGTTTTTGATGAGGGATGATTTCCTTTTCTACTAAATGCTTCCAATTATATTCAGCAAACGAGTGCAGGGGAGCAGCCTCAGATCGACTGAGCTTCTCCAGCCAGCCGAGCCCAGAGTTAAGCAGGGAAGAGGACCTTTGTTTTTGCCACGAAGCCTGGTTAAGAAAGAGTTCTTTGATTGAAAATTC
>DATBTE010000378.1:0-1799 GCA_036559425.1 Pseudobdellovibrionaceae bacterium
CAATGACGACCCGCATGGACCCCGCCAGGGATTTGACCATACTGGAAAACACGCCGATCGATTATCTTGATTTCGCCTCGCCGGTTTCAGGCTTAGGCTCCAAAGTGGGATTTGATGCGACTAATAAATGGCCGGGAGAAACTAATCGGGAATGGGGCAGAACGATTGTTATGTCGCCGGAGGTGGTCAAGAAAGTGGATGAGATGTGGGATATGTTGTTTTAGTCTGTAGGGTAGGTAAACGATAAAGCTGTTTGCCCAACATGACTAATGATTTAGATTTTTATAGGAACTAATATGGCAAAAGTTAATTTGGACGCTTTGATTGCAAGAGAAGATTTTGAGGTAGAAGAAAAAGTAAATTCTGGTAAGAAAAAAGAAACCATTTCAATTGAGGATATAAAAGCAGACTCTTTTTTCTTCCCAAACCTCAAAAAGCCAGACTTTCAAAGAGAAACTAACGAATGGGATAGCCAAAAAATTTGTGAACTTATAAGGAGCTTTATCGAAGGCGATTTGATACCAGCAATTATCCTATGGAGAAGCTCCGGTGGATACTTATTCGTAATTGATGGAAGCCATAGATTAAGTGCTTTATCTGCTTGGGTCAATGATGACTACGGAGATGGAGAAACCTCAAAACTGTTCTATGATGCCATCATCCCCGATGAGCAACTGGAGATAGCACAGGAAACGCGAAAACTTGTGAACAAGACTGTCGGATCCTATAAAGATTTTAGATTAGCTCTTACACATCCAGATAAAGTCAAACCAGAAATTGTTAAATATGCTAAAAATTTAGGTGCATTAGCGATACAACTTCAGTGGGTTGAGGGCGATGCAAGAAAAGCAGAAAGCTCATTTTTCAAGATAAATCAGCAAGCTGCTCCAATTGATAAAACAGAACTAAAGCTTCTTGAATCTAGAAAAAAACCAAACAGTATCTCAGCTCGTGCAATCATTAGGGGTGGGAAAGGTCACAAATATTGGTCGTTTTCAGAACCTATACAGATTGAAGTGCAAGAACTGGCTGCAGAGATAAATGAAATCCTGTTTGACCCAAAGCTTCAAACACCTATTAAAACTCTCGATATACCAGTGGGAGGAAAGGCTTATTCTCATCAAGCTTTACCGTTAGTTTTGGATTTCATAAATATTGTTTGCAATGCGAAACCAAACGATAAAGATGATGAAACTGGCGAAACAACAATACAAACCCTCAAAAATGTCAGAAAAGTTGCATATAGATTAAATAGCAATCATCCTTCATCGCTTGGTTTACATCCCTCTGTGTATTTCTATTCTATGGAAGGAAGACACAAAACAGCTTCATTCTTTGCTATGGTTGATTTTGTGATGGCGCTAGACAAGCAAAAAAAGATAAATGATTTTGTTGATATTCGAATTAAGTTCGAAAAATTTATCCTTGAATATGACTATCTAATTCAACAAATTAATCGCAAGCATAGAACCGCCCAGAAAAGTTACAAGCACATATCAAGCTTCTTTCAAAAAATTGTTTTTGCTTTCAAAGCAGGGAAATCTGTTGATGAAGCTATAAGTGAAATTGTATCTAGTCGAGACTTCGAATACTTAACATTTCAAAAGCCGTCTGACCAGTCTGATTCCTTGGCAAAAGATTTTAATACAGGTAAAAAAAGTGCCATTTATATGAGAGACGCATTAGAAAAGGCACCAAAATGCCATATCTGTGGCGGCTTAATTCATAGAAATTCAATATCAATTGATCATATTCAACGAAAACAAGATGGTGGTCTGGCGACCTTAGATAACGGTCAA
>DATBTE010000379.1:0-6720 GCA_036559425.1 Pseudobdellovibrionaceae bacterium
CCATTGGTTATTTTGGCTGGGTGGGACTGGCTTACTCTTTGAAATTCATTTGGGCCCCCTTGATAGACCGTTTCACTCTCTTTAAGTTGGGTCGGCGTCGCAGTTGGATGCTTACCACCCAGGTTTTACTCGTGGCATCCATTGCCGCTCTAGGAATATTTGATCCAAAAACATCACTGATGAGCATGGCAGCTCTGTCTGTGCTAACGGCTTTCTTTAGTGCCACTCAGGATATCGTGATCGATGCTTATCGCCGTGAGTTATTAAAAGACGAAGAATTGGGTTTTGGTTCTTCGATGAATATGTATGGCTATCGAATCGCGATGCTCTTCTCAGGAGGCTTGGCGATTGGACTCGTAGGCAACGCGAGCTGGAACATCAGTTGGAACGAGCTCTATTATTTGATGTCCGCCTTGATGGGCGTGGGTATCTTAGCAACATTGTGGGCACCGGAGCCTCCAGCTTCCCAAGGCGTGCCAAAAACTTTACTGTCCGCCGTGATAGATCCTTTCCGTGAGTTCTTACGTCGTGACGGTGCTTATGTTATTTTGACTTTTGTTTTCCTTTTTAAACTCGGTGATGCCCTCTCTGGAGCGATGCTAAATCCCTATTATGTACAGATGGGTTTTAGCAATGCTGACATTGGTCTCATTGCCAAGACTTTCGGATTGGTTTCTTCTCTGGTCGGGCTCTTCATCGGAAGCACCTTCATGTACTATATTGGAATTTTCCGTTCTCTTTGGATCTTTGGAATTCTTCAGGCTCTTTCAACGGGGACTTTTGCTTTATTGACCTTCACCGGTCCCCAGAACTGGGCCCTCGCTTTGACTGTCTGCTTTGAGGACATCACTTCAGGAATGGGAACGGCAGCGTTTATTGCCTTTATTTCTGCTGTGACCAACAAGCGCTATACGGCAACTCAGTACGCGATTCTCTCCAGCATTGCCACTTTAGGAAGAAACTTTTTCTCGGGATTTTCTGGAGACATGGTCAAGGGCCTCGGCTGGGCTAATTTTTATTATGCCTGCGCCCTCATTGCCATTCCAGGAATTTTAATGCTGTTCTTTATGCGAAAATATCAACAGCCAACAAAGTCCAAAGCTTAGTCTTTGGTTTCGGGTTTGCAAGAATAACCCGGAGCTAAAAAGCTATCATTGTCAGACTCTAAGCTGGTCCCCATGGTGAGCGCATTGCTATAGATCACCATCAGGCCTTGCAGACATTTATTAAGGTCAGCAAGACTATTATAGACATACGCGCCGTTGTGCTGACGATAGGACATGAACAAATAAGTCGGCTCTTGATAATTATTCAGTTTACGTGAAAATCTTCCTACGGTGTCCACCTGCACACCATAACTTAAGCTGCTCTCAGGGTGAAGTCCAAAAAATTCGATCGTGGTTGCTTGATTACTATGGGTGCCAATTTCTTTCAGCCAATAATTAATAAAATCAATGTTAGTATCTTTTTGGCGAAGTTCCTGGGCCATTTTCTCAAGCCAACTTCCTAAAAAATACTCTCCTTCATAACTTCGCTCGAAGGCCACTTCCGGAGCGATCTTTAAGATAGTCTGATGTTCAGCTAAAAAAACTAAGAATTCGGTATTAAATTTAAAACGCTCAATTTTAGCTTTAGCCGAAGCTTGCTTTAACACAGAGTTAATTTCTTCGCTATTAGGCCAATCAATAAAAGTGGTCACAAGATCTTTACCTAAGAACTCCGAAATCCCTTCAGAGCAAGGCAACCGTGTCGCGGGAGTGACCTTATCGCGAGTTTCACGTTTGGCATAGGTGATGTTCAAATAGCTCAGACCATCAATGTCTCTTGAAATTTCAGCTTTGGCTTTATCTCCCCGTTTAAAATCGACAACGTGAAATTTCCCATAGTATTGAGGATTTTTATTAAGAAGGTCCAAAAGATTCATAAAATTCGCAGTCCAATTGGGAGCCTCTGTCTTACGGCAGTTATCCACTTGTTGGATCGGAACATCTCGAAAAACGCCTTCGCTCACTTGGAACAAAACTCCGTTTAACGCCGCAGATTTCAGAGAGGTCACAATTTGAGAATCATACTTAGGTTTAAAGGAGGCCGGAAGACGTACCGTCGATGATCCACAACCAATTACGCAACCAACTAAAAAGAATGCCGAGGCAACGGCAAAAGTTTGAGCATAAAAGGGCATGAGACCTCCGTTTCCTAGTATATCGAATTTGAGATGCCGCTTTCATCTTTCACGACTTTTCCGTAGATTAGTCCATAGACCTGGGCCTTGGCTACGTCCTAAGCCTCAACTCGGCCCATAAAAAATCAAATTAGGCTCAATTTTAGGGCAATTCATAGAATTCTGATCTTTACCCCGTCTGGACCTCGTGCTAACAATAACAGCTTCTTATGTATCCCAAGTCTGCGGAGGGTTGGCCGAGTGGCTGAAGGCGCTCGCTTGGAAAGCGAGTTTACGCCAAAAGCGTAACGCGAGTTCGAATCTCGCATCCTCCGCCATTCTTCGTGCCTCATTAAGAGTGAAGTTTCAAAACTCAAATCAAAATAAACAGTTACACAACAAATAACGTGAGCAGGCACTCTGCTCGGCATTTCAGCATATTTCACGGTATTTCAAAATATGGTAGGGTTTTGGTAGGCTCCTGGTAGGGTTCCAAAATCGCTACAATCTTAGCAGTCGAAAACAGCAATCACTCTTCTTCTTTCTGATTTTCATTTTATCACTTGGGATTTTTTAAATCCCGGAAGAGGAGAGATTTATGCTGCGTTTTATTTGCTGGGCACTAGCCCTGGGTTTGGCCGTGGGCTTTGGGCCTTCGCTCGCGGATCTTACTATTAATATGGCAAAAGCTGCCATCCGTGCCTCTGAGCACGATCAGATGAGTTATGCGAGATTCACGAAAACTTTGTTGAATGCAAAGCCACGGGCCATTCCGAAAAAGCCATAGGGTCCCAGAATATTTACCTTAACTTATTTTTTAGGAGTGTTTTATGTCAGCAGTTACGTCAATACCGCAGAGAAAATTATCCACCCAGATGGAGGCGGTGCTTTTAATTTTTAAAGCCGATCCCTATCTTATGGAGAGTTTGAAATCTTTTATTAACTTGGATACTGAAACCATTCATTGGCCACAAATTTTTAAAATATCATTTGGCTCCGGCCACCGGGCTGCCATCACCATGGCCTATGGAGTTTGGACTGATGAGCTTCGTCCAGGGAGTAATCCCTTTGATGCGGCCCTCAGTCTGCCCCCCAAGCTACAAATAGCGGTCTTGCAGGCGCTGGCTTTGCGTTGGGGCCTTAAAAGACTTTAAACTTTTTGTTTTATATTTTTTTTCTAATCACTAAGCCCGAGATCCCCTCGGGCTTTTTTATTTTGGAGGTCCGCTTGTCTAGTTGTTTTTATGGTTTCCCCATTGTCGCCTATATTTCTTTGGCTTTAGAAAATGAGAAATCCTCAGCCTTTAAGTCGGTTCAGGAGTATTGCCGTAACACGTCGGTTGAAACCGATCTTTTCGCCGAAGAGATGCTGCCGGAAGAAAATGATCGTCCCCTTTGGCAAAAGATTTTGGACCTCGTTGAACGAAATGAGATCTCCATGATTGTGGTCCCAAGTCTTAAACACATTTCCGGAAAGGATTCAAAATCCCTTTCCTCATTTTTAACTCTTTTAAAGATCAAGAGCATTCGCCTAAAAAGCATCGCTGAAGGAATTGACAGCCAACGGGATTCACGTCTGAAAATTTTATCGCACCTTAATAAGGAGAACGCCCCCCGCCAATGAGCCAAAAATTAACTTTGAAACCATTTTTGGAGGACTTAATGTCAGAAAACGCGGCTAAATGGGAAAGGAAACTCTCCAGGGAGATTCTTTCAGTCCTTTTGATTGTTAGCGCAGATTTCTATTTGCAACAAAGCACTAGGCAGTACATCAGCGTTGAGGATCAAACCGTTAACTGGGAGGCCCTTTTCAGGCTCCCCTTGAATGAATCCCACAAAGCGGCCCTAACTTGGGCGTACTGCATTTGGAAAAACGAAATTCCCAGAGGAGACAATCCCTTTGTGATGGCCTCATCCATGGAACCTGAAATGAAAAAGGTGATCCTTGAGGCTCTGAAATTTCGCTGGAGTACAGTGTCCTAGATTTAATTTTCAAATTTCATTTTTTTTCAAGGCTCAAAATATTCGAGCCTTTTTTTATTTTCCGGAGGGAAAATGATTACAGATAAGCTTGTGTTTTTGTATTTAAGAGTTTCCACGACTGAGCAGAATGTCGAGAGTCAAAAATTTGCCTTACTTGACTGGTGCGCAAAGCAAGGTATCATGAATTACGAAATGTTCGTGGATCATGGGATTTCAGGAGCTAAGGAAAGTCGGCCTGCTCTGAACCAAATGATGGATAGAGTTGACAAGGGCGAATGCTCTCAGGTAATAGTTTTTTCCTTCTCAAGGTTTGCAAGAAGTGTCAGTCATCTCCTTAAAGCTCTGCAAAAATTTAAGGATAAAGGAGTGAGATTCAACTCCGTAACTGAACAGCTTGATACAAATTCCCCAATGGGATTAGCTTTGTTCACGATCCTCGGCGCGCTGGCACAAATGGAACGCGAAATTATCAGAAATCGTGTCATCGCTGGCCTCGCTAATGCTCGCGCCAAAGGAAAAATTATTGGCCGAGTTCGCAAACGAAATTCAGCACTCATAGAAAGTTTGCTTGAAGCCGGACTTTCTTTTAGAGAGTGCGCACGAGTGGCGGGCTGTTCGCATGGTAGTATAAGCGCCCAGAAAAAAGAGTGGGTTGCGAAGAAAAAACTAGCTCGTGAAAAAGAAGAATCTCAAAAGGCCCAAAACACATCAATTCAAAAAGAGGAACCTATGGAACCATCGCCATTGCCACCGCAAACTGAAGTTCAAGCACCCACCTCGTAAACAAGTTCACCGTAATATCATTTCTGCCGTCGATTCTCAATTTAGAGAGTCGACGGCTTTTTTTTTGCCTTGTGTGAATAGGAACGCGGGCCTTTCGTTCCAGTTCACAGAATTTTTGAAATTTTCAAGCATGCCTGCGCTTTGTTGACAGAGATGTTACCGAGGTCGAATTTCGGCCCCAGTCTATATTACTCCGTCGAGAAGTCAGGCGCTAAAACCAAGGGAATTCGGCCCGCAAATCTGTAAAGATTTGTCCCCCTACGGTACGTGAGATCTCGAGTCGGAAAGCTAGCGATGACTGTGATTACTAATCGACGCCTTTAGTCCATTCACATTTATCTTTACTGTCGAAATCTTATTATTTTTCTCAATAGAGACCTCAAGTTGATTTGAACTCACTTTTTTCACAGATTTAATATGAGAGTCAGATTTGAGACCCAGGCCTTCGCTCAAATCCAACAGAGAGGTATTAGTTTCTTCGGGATCAAAACCCGCATCTTGCGAAAGGAGTAAATAGTATGTATTGCCAGGTTCAGCAAAGGAACTCAGCGTGATTATGCGTGCAGAGTAATTTCCCAAGGTAATGGTTTGGACATTTGTTAGTAAATGAAGAATCTCGGTTTCGGTGCTCTCGATAACCTTAAGGTCATTCGCCATCGCCGATGTGGAAGTTATAGACATCATAACGATTATTGACATAAGAATACTTTTCATTTGGGTTTCCTTTCAAGTTGTTGGTTACATTATCATACTCTGCATGTGATGTGCCAAAAGATATAGGGACTGATCGAGCCAGGAACTCCCGGTACTCCATTAGGTTGGCTTTTGTTTTGAGGTCGGGACGCTTTTTGCTCCTATTTTTTCTAATTTCTCTGGGAGGAAAATGATTTTGACAAAAAGATATACATTGCCAGAAGGGATTTCTGACAAACCTCAGTACTTCCATAAATTTTTCTTATACTTTAAGGGAGAGATTTTCTACTTTTTAAGAAGTGTTTCGCGTGAGCGTCCACTCTTCAGGCTCTGCGATGAGGCTTAAAAACATATTCCAATCGGTGATTTGAGCGGGCAAAAACTCATACAAGTTAGTGAACTTCTCCCAAAGCCTGCTTCGTTTTCCAAACTCTGTCTGCAAAGCTTTTCCAAATAATTTGCAGCCAACCTCCTGAAGTTGATCAACTAAAAAGGCCAACATCATTAACAACATAAAGTTTGAAGATAAATTTTTATAGCCGTGACCGAAATTATGCTCAAACTCATAACCCTGATTCTTCAATGTATTGAATGTTTCATTCTCTATCTTCCAACGGGCTCTCCCAAGACGAGCCATCTCTTCAACGTTGGACTCATAAAGAGAAAAATCCGTGACCCAACTAAAATGCACTTTTGTTTCCTTAAGATCCCCTTTGCGATCCACCCACTGAATGGTTTCCCAAAATTCTAGGTAGTTTATTGCAGTATTTACATCTTGATGATTTAACAGCATGCCATTGACATAGCGATACTCCCGCACTCGTTTCTTTTTTATTTTATCGCCAATCTCTTCTTCTCTTGTCAGATGATTCGTTCTTTGAAGCTTATCCCACTTATCAATAGCGGCAAAGAGCTTCTCATGACTACCGGGCTTAACTCCTAAAATAAAACTCATCTGATGCTTCTCAAGCTCCTTTAATAACGGCTGATTGGCATGCAAAGCGTCTGTTACCAATATCGTCTTAAGTTTCGGATGATCGGATCTAAAATGCTTTAAAAATCTTTTTAAAGCATTCTGTTCGGAGTCGTTCTTGGATTTT
>DATBTE010000380.1:0-3623 GCA_036559425.1 Pseudobdellovibrionaceae bacterium
CAATCGGGAATCATGATAATCTATCCTTGGTATCAAGAATTGAGTCAGTTGCAGGATATTTTATGGGGGCTGGATGATCAGCTCTTCCTGGACAATGGGGAAAGACCTGGCTTTGAAGTGATCGGGGAGTTTGGGACTAAAGCGATTTTAAAATATTTACGGACTCGAAGGATCCCCGTCAACCTCGCGGGAAATTCCATCACTTTGGGGACTCATCAAAGTCAGACCGAGGTTCATGTGGATGAGAGAGGAAGCTTCTGTGTGCAGCAGGAAGCCCGAATAGCGGGTCAAAAAAATCTGAGGCGAATGGGGTGGACCTCTCGGTCCACACTCTATTTGCAAATTCTTTCGCAAGGTCTGCCATTTTTATTAAAGGCCGAGGCAAAAGATATTGCGAGTCGTTCTTCCATGAAAAGAGAATGGGATCTGAAACTTTTAAAGCATTTAGGAATTCTGCAATATCTTTTCCTGGAAATTCTTTCTTTTCATTTTGAAGGAAGGCTATTTGACGGAACAGAAGTCCAAGAAAATAATCTATTTCTGCAAATACATCAGAATATTCAAAGGCTTTTACTGGCTGGCACCGAGGCTGTTTTCATTCGAGATCTACCTTTGACGACTCTTTGTTCAAAATCAGTTTTGGCGTGTTTTAAAGATTTTGTGCATGTCACTTTGAAAACCTTGAGTGGCACAGAGTGTTTTTATACTGAGCATGGCGAAGTCATCTTGGAGGGAGTCGTCGAACGCGAGTTCCGGCTCATTTATGAATTGCTTAAGAAAATGGCCTTCACTTCTAAAGGCGAGGCTTTTAAAAAAGCAAGAACCCCCTTTTTAGCCAAGGTGAGTGCAGGAAAGTTTTCTGATGTGGAAGAGTTGGCGATGGCGCTTTTTCATTTTCCGACAGGAGACCTTAAAAATGCTTCGAGCCTGCAGAGCACCCTGGAATCTCTGCAACTATTGGTTCCCCATGATTTTAAAATTTATTTTAAAGGGCAGGCCATTCAGGAATTGCAAGACGACGAGTTTCGCGTGGACTTTATTTTACAATCAGAAGGGGAGAGCGAGGGGGAGCGAAAGTTTTTTAATTGGTTCGAATTGAATCCGAAGTTCTTCTTGCGCGGCGAAGAAGTGGATCCGCAGCAATTGGTAAACCTGGGAGGCGGTGGCTTGATGGAGTATAAAGGAAAGTTTTTCCTTATTCCTCAAAGGCAAATGCCGTCTCTGCGAAGGCTTGAGCATTTCTGGCTCAGATTGCAAAAAGGCAAAGTGGATGTGCAAAAGAAAAAAAACGGAGATGCTATTTACAAATTGCCACGCAGTCAGACTTTGGAACTTTTGGCCTTAAGGGCCTCCGGGGTTGAAATCCGTGGGGATGAAGAGTGGATAAAACTCTGTTATTTCTATGATCGTCTTGGTGTCATTGATCGTGAGCGTAAACTCCCACAGTCATCAAGATATATTCTGAAATCTTATCAGGCGGCGGGGGTGCTGTGGCTGCAAGATCTTTACAGGTTGCGGTTAGGTGCTCTGCTCGCGGATGATATGGGGCTTGGTAAAACTCTTCAGACACTCTGCTTTCTCGATGATCTTCGTCAGAAGAAGGAGATGGGGCAGGTCCTGATTGTCATGCCTTCTTCTTTGATTTTCAATTGGCGAAACGAGATCGAAAAGTTCACGCCCGAGCTGGCCATTAAGGTGTTTGCCAAAAATGATATGGATGC
The DNA here is from genome assembly GCA_036559425.1 of Pseudobdellovibrionaceae bacterium. Lineage (GTDB taxonomy): Bacteria > Bdellovibrionota > Bdellovibrionia > Bdellovibrionales > Bdellovibrionaceae > JACMRP01. Next base: position 1,722 of record DATBTE010000380.1, read on the forward strand.
CCTAGGACGAAGACTCGAGGCAAAAGAAGAAATGATCGTGCTTATCACTTATGGACTTTTGTTGGAACATGAGGAGTTTATAAATCAGTACAAATGGAAAGTGCTGATATTTGATGAAGCGCAGAACCTTAAGAATATTAGCACCAAGAGAACGAGCGCGGCGCGTTCGCTCTCTGCGCAATTTAGAATTTGCCTGACCGGAACCCCCATGGAGAATCATTATGGAGAGTTTTATTCTCTGGTAGATATTCTTGTGCCTGGAAGCCTTGGCAACATTGAAAACTTCCGCCGCCAATTTGTAAATTCTGAGATGGTCACGCGGGAAGAGATGGAAGATCTGAAACTGAAGATCAAACCTTTACTTCTCCGTCGGACCAAAAAGGAAATTTTGGACCAGCTGCCTGAGAAGCAAGAAACCAAAGTGAGCATCGCCTTTGAGGATCGGCAAATGGAAATTTATAGAGACATTGCTCTTTCCTACAATCAAAAAGTACAAGAAGCCCTAAAGAGCGGTGAGGGATCTCAAGGCGCAGCGAGTGTCCAATTGCAGATGTTGACAGCCTTATTAAGACTTCGTCAGGCGTGTTCTGATCCTTCCGGTTTACCGAATGTGCGTTACGAAAAAGTACCACCTAAGCTTGAGACTCTTTTAGATTCCCTTCGTGAAATTATTGAATCTGGTGAAAGCGTTCTGGTCTTCACGCAGTTTCTGCAAACCCTGGAGCATGCGGCAAAGAGATTGAAAATGGCGAATATTCCCGTTTTTGTCCTCCATGGTGGAGTGTCAGTGCCGCAGCGACAAAAAATTCTTGCCGAATTCGAAAAAGTCGCCGGTGGAGCCGTTTTGTTGATGACTTTGAAAACCGGGGGAGTCGGCTTAAACTTAACTAAAGCAAGTTATGTTTTTCATCTGGAGCCGTGGTGGAATCCTTCGGTGGAAAACCAAGCGACAGATAGAGCTCACCGCATGGGGCAGTGCAAAGCCGTTCAGGTTTTTCGATATATCATGCATGAGTCTTTAGAAGAAAAAATCGAACTGCTAAAAAGCCGCAAAGAACGAAAGTTTCAAGCTCTTTTCTCAGATACAGAAAAGGATCTTGAGGTGGGCATGGGCAGCAATGCTTTGAGTAAACAGGATTTTGATTTTCTTTTAGGGCTTCGCTAGCCTAACTTTGTCTCTAACAGAGGAAGTTTTTTTAGGGTGGTTTCCGTTTGTAGAAAACAGGTATTTTTTTCCACAAAAAAGTCTGAAAGATTCAAGCTCCTTAGCCTCTTTCCCCAAGAAAGCTGTGTGATGATTTGACAGAGTACTGTGGATTTCATTGCGGCATAGGAGTTGCAAACTTGTTATCGGCAATGAGGCCCTTTGACGAAAAAGCGGCGGAAAGAAAACTATGAAACGTAATTCTGTTCATGCTGAAATTGTAAGTTCTCTGGCAAAACTCGCCATGATTTCCAGTTTAGCGTCGGCCTGTGGTGGAAAGTCTTTTGATACTCCTGAGGATTCGCAACTTCGGCCCCCCGCTACTTCAGATCCCCTCACTGCCAGTGAGCAACGTCAATGGGAAGCTAAAACCACTCTGGGGCCGGTCCGTGAACTTCCCCCAAGAAAATCAATTCTAGAGACTAAAGTGGAGAGAGAAACCTTCCTTCAGGATGTTACAGAGCAAACGCCCACCCATTCACTAGAGCAGCTTACCACTGCCCTGGAAGATCAGTTTGAGAAGAATCAAAAAGAGCTTATAAAAGATAAGGATAAAGATAAGGACCCAAACCCTCCGGTTGTGCCCCCCAACCCTACGGAGCCTGTGAAAAAGTCTGATGTAAAACCTGAACTGCAGGGGTCCGCTGCCTCTCGGGATTGGTGTAAAGAGATTGATGTGAATTCGGAAAAAGAAGAGG
>DATBTE010000381.1:0-5477 GCA_036559425.1 Pseudobdellovibrionaceae bacterium
CACTCACTGCTGAGCGAAGACCTTCAGCTTTTCAAAAAAAACATAATTTGCTTAAATTTTAACCCACGAATTATTCAAACGAACCGATTTTCTGTGGAAAGAATTAAAGATCATTTCCATTCGAGGGCTTCTGATACTTGAGGTAAATGATCTTTAAATATCCGCTGACACAATAATGCAATATTTCGGTGCTCAAGCTGCGTGTTTGATTGAGCGCGAAGTTGAATGTAATGAATCCAGCTTCTAATGGTCCCGTTCATATACAATTTTGTTGAGGTATTGAGTGGGAGGAACGCTCTTGCACATTCTTTTGCAATTCCTTTTTTTAAGGCTTCCAAATATTTCGCGTAAGCAATCTGCCAAATTTCAGATTGTGAAGTGGTGAACCAATTCTGCGTCTCGGAATCCAAATCATCTATAGAATTCTGACGGTTTTTCTGATCCTGTCGGCGCGCGCTAAAAGTCATGAAATCGCTGGCTTCGGCATATCGTTGAGAAAATTCTTGAAATGAAAAAGAACGATGTCGTAAAATCTGGGGCGCAATGGCTCTTGAAGTATTAATTTCCAGAACCATATTCGCTTGTTCAAAGACCGACCAATGGCCATGTCTAATGCAGTAGCTGAGAAGGCCAGCCACATTTGGATTGTTCTGGTTATCTACATTGCTAACTCGCGCGCAGTAAGCCATGGTTTCTTCAGCGTTAGGAGTAAGGGAAACGAATGCGACATTTTCGTAAGTCATGATGGACCTCCTGGTCTTTGTGTAGAATCCCAGAAAATCTTTTTTTGCATAAGGAATATGATTTCATATTTTATATTCTTTAAGTTATATGTTGAAAATGGAAAATATACCTGTTCATCTTCTTAATGCCTTTGTCGTATTCAATGAATCAAAGAGTATCGGCGAAGCTGCCGTACGCCTTCAAATCACGCAGCCTGCGCTGTCTAAGCAACTCAAACAATTGGAAGAGAGGCTGCCGAATGCGGTCTTTACTTTTAGTGGCAGAAAGAAAGTGCTCACCTCATTGGTCGAGAACTTCATCAATGCCTCAGAAAAAGAATTGGCAACATACAGGAATTGGTACGGCAGACTTGGACGCTTCATTCAGATCCAAGCCAGGCCAAGATTAAAATTTCAGCAAGGCGAGGGGTTTTGGATCGAATGTCATCCAAAATAAAATTTAACGGTACGATATTTTTTCTGGAGCGATCGAACGAAGAGATTATCGAATCTCTTCTGGATCTTGATTTAGAGGTGGGTGTTATTCATAGGATTCCACCGAACACACAGGAACTGATTGCGAAGCCTCTCTTTAAAGAAGAATTCCAATTGGTAATTCCTAAGAGTTTTCTTTCAAGTCGACATGTATTTGGGGATGCGCTTTTTTATCAACTTAAGCGGCTGCCATGTTTAGGATATCGGCCGCATGATGAGGTGTTAAGGACAGTCTGTTCTTTTACTTCCACCGATATGCAGACGCTAAAAATGATGAGGGCCACCGAAAATTACTTAAGCATCGTTGAAATGGTGGAGGCAAAAATGGGGTGGGCTGTACTGCCCACTTATCTGAATGTTTCTGAAGCTAAGAATTGGATTGTCACAATTCCTGCGAGGGCATTTCCTGCTCGGCAGTTTTACCTTGTCTACCGACAGGAGTTTTCCTCTGTCCCTTGGTTTAAGGATTTGATTTCAGAAATCCGATCTTGCTTTACCCCGCATTGGTGTGGTTAAGCTAAGTTGAATGTATCTTGCACAGTCATGACAGGAGGCTCAGTTGTTGAACCATCAGCCGGTGGTACTTCAAAACCCGTGCTTCCGCTACTGTCAGAGGTGGAATCGCTGGTAGTTTCCGTGCTGATGTTGGTGTCTGCTCCATCAGTGACTGGAGTCTCGCCTGAAGCATCAGTCGAAGAGGCATCCTCCCCGGCATCCCCTGAGCTTTTAGTAACGCTTAGAAGTTTCAACACTGGCTTTAGTAAGCATCCGCCATTCCCTTTCACCACTACTGATTTTGCAGCGTCGAAATCCATCACCATTGAATAAGCCTGTCCTTGCTCAAGAACGAAAGGTTGGCTCAAATGAATTTTTATTCCGGATTGTTGACCACTTGGTGTTTGCATCTCACAGCGAGAATCATCTGCTTTAATAGAGTGATTATTGTCTGCTTTTAAAACGAGTCGAATGGCTGTGATTTCAAGACCTGCGGGCAAACTCAAATCTTCAAGGGGCAGCAAAACTCCATTTCTCAGCGTCATGAGATCTATTAATCCCAAATCCTGAGCGACAATAAGGCGCCCTTCACCAGATCCTTTTCTGACAAAGAGTTCGGCATGGTCCACATTTATGAAGACGTTTTTTAAATCTTTGGATGGGGCGTCGGTAAGACTGATCCGTAGGTTATTATTCCCGGAAGGATAACTGCTTAAAAATGGCGAATCGAGACTGCTGGATATAAGCATGGAATTTCCACCACTGCTCATATGACTTTCACATGCGAGGATTGTTGCCACAGTTGAGAACGTTAATGCTATCCTTAATTTTTTCATACCGACCTCCTTGGCCCGTGAGAAAAGAATATCAACATTGAGAAAAGTAGTCGAATTTTTAAGTTCGAACGGAGCATTCAGAGAAGGAGCCAAAGAGTGTTTAACTTTTTCATGGGACTTTTTAATAAAGTGTAGATTTTTTTTACGTTCATCGGAGTTCCTCTTTTTATTCTCATTCAGAGAAAGGGTTTTAGATTTTGCTCAATCCACGTCTGCTGTTTTTTGGCAAAAAATAATCAAATTTTTTCATTCTTCCTAGAAGTTTTAATCACAATTTGAGTTTGGAAAGCACTCTCATTGACTTTGTTTGAAGCAAGATTGATTCCTGCATTCGTCTAAGGAGGAAGTAATCCATGGAAATTGTCGACTTTGTTCCTAGAGGGGCTGTGGCTTTTTTCATAAGCCTAATTGTTTTATTCACCATGATCTGGACATTTGTATACTGGATCATGTTGCAAAGGGGATAGCTGATGTCTCCGGCCCTTAAACTCGAAGGAAAACTTTTTGCATTAGCCTTTTTTTTCTTGGCATTTTGTTTTGGAATGACTGTCTATGCCGTTTATAAGTATGGGCTTGATGTGCCGACTTGTTTAACTTCCGCTGAACCCTTTACTAAAGGACAAGTCATTGTGCGGGCCCCTGATCATTATGAAATTCACTATGTAGCTAAGATGTGGGAATTTGATCCAGCAGTGGTGAATGTGCGAACAGGATCTACCTTAGACATTTATCTCAATAGCATAGACGTGACTCACGGTTTTCAAATTCCTGGAACCAATGCTAATTTAATGGCAGTCCCCGGCGCTGTGAACTACGTTAAATTGTTTCTGAAAAACCCTGGGCAATACAACGTGGTTTGCCACGAATATTGTGGCCTCAGCCATCACAATATGATTGGAGTCATTAATGTCAGCGATAATCCGTTGCCAAATAATCAAGGTGTGCCGGAAGCCCTCACTTCGCAAGCTGAAGCTGAAGGATTAAAATTATTGCAGGTAAAAGCCTGCGTTGGGTGCCACAGCACTGATGGATCGCCGCGTGTGGGGCCGACCTTTAAAGGAATTTTCGGACGCACAGTAATGCTGGACGATGGTGTCACAATTAAAGTTGATGAAGCTTATTTGATCGAATCGATTCGCCAACCGCAAGTGAAAGTGGTTCAAGGTTACCAACCCCTGATGCCGCTCATCCCCCTGAGTGATCAAGAGATTCAAGTAATAATCCAATATTTAAGATGGCTGTAGGAGGAAGTAATGGTGAACATTCAACCAGCGCTGAGAAAAATAATTATCTTTGAACTGGTCTTTCCGATCGTACTTTTGATCGTCGGTATTTATCATGGCTTATTGCAGTTTCTTTATCGCGCCGGATGGTTAAGGCAAGTGTCATTTGGGGGACTAGAGTATTACCAGGGGCTTACTCTACACGGCGTGATCAATGCCATTGTCTTCACCACTTTTTTTGCGGTGGCTTTCGGTAATGCTTTGATCCCTTATTTTTTAGGAAAGCATCCCTCTGTTAAGGTCGCGGTGATTTCAGGAGTTACAATGGCCATCGGCACAGTGATGGCTGCAATTCCGATTTTTACAGGAAGTGCTTCAGTACTCTATACATTTTATCCGCCATTGAAAGCTCATCCCTCATTTTATATTGGAGTGACTTTACTTGTGGTTGGCTCGTGGCTTGCCTTCTGGGGCTGGATCCCGGTGTACAGGAGCTGGCGCAAAGAAAATCCAGGAAAAAAAATACCTTTAGCGATTCTAGGAATATTTACAACATTTCTGGTTTGGCAAATTGCTACGGCCCCGGTGGCTTATGAGGTTTTAGTGTTACTTCTGCCGTGGTCCTTAGGGTGGACCGATACGGTCAATGTTGTGCTTGCACGAACGCTTTTCTGGTTTTTTGGTCATCCGCTGGTTTATTTTTGGATCTTACCCGCCTACATCATGTATTACACAATGTTGCCTAAGCTGGTGGGCGGGAAATTGTTTTCTGATTTTGCCGGTCGCTTGGCTTTTTTATGGCTGCTGGTTTTTTCTTCGCCCCTGGGCTTGCATCACCAATTCACGGAGCCGGGACTAGATTCAAATTGGAAATTGGCTCACGCATTTTTAACTTTTTTAGTGGCCGTTCCAAGTATCATGACTGCATTTGTTGTTGCGGCTTCTATGGAGTATGGGGCGCGTGCCCGAGGCGGCAAAGGACTTTTTGGGTGGTGGAGTAAACTTCCATGGTTCGAACAGGACGCCTGGCTTTTTGGTTACTTTATTTGTGGCCTGATTTTGTTTATTTTTGGTGGCATTACAGGAATTGTGAATGCATCTTATAGTATGAATCGCGTTGTTCACAATACCGCTTGGCTTCCAGCGCACTTCCACATGACGGTAGCCGGTCCGGCCTTTCTGGCCTTTATTGGAATGAGTTTGCATATGATCAGCCAATTGACTGGCAAAGCGATCCGCTATCCCTCGATGAATCTGTGGTTTCCTTACATTTGGAGCATTGGAATTTTTGTTTCCTCAACGGGTGCCTTTATCGGGGGACTCCAGGGAATGCCAAGGCGAACCAATATGGGACTTACCTATCTTAATCCTGAATCAGTTTATTTTCGTGGTGATTGGATCTTTCCCTCAAATATCGCTGTCATCGGCGGAATTATCATGACTATTGCCATGGTGATGTTTTTTACGGTGGTCTTCGCAACTTTATTTTCTAAAAAGACTATGCAGGAAGGGATAGAGTTTCCCGTGGCGGAAGCCTATCACGATGAAGATTATGCTGTGGTTAGGAATATGAAACCCTGGATTGCTGCCGCAGTGGCAGCGGTGGCTATCGCTTATACGCCACCTTTGTATGAAATCTATAAAAACAAAGTGAAGGGTGCGGCCGCATTTCTGCCAAGCAGCCCAGTACCTGCAAGCGGGACTGG
>DATBTE010000382.1:0-1628 GCA_036559425.1 Pseudobdellovibrionaceae bacterium
AGCTTTCCGCTTAAGTGTTTTTCGCAAGTCTTTTTTTGGATAGGTATCCAAAAAAAGACAGAACATTCTTGACACCCATCCAAAAATGTCTACCTTGAAGGGATGGAACGTTCCCTCAAGAGTCAAATTCTCGCCGACCTAAATGATAAAATGGTTTTATTGGCTGGCCCGCGCCAAGTGGGTAAAACCACTTTGGCACGGTCTCTGTTTAAGAACACCCAATATCTCAATTGGGATGTGGATGAGGATCGCTCGCATATTTTAAGTCGATCTTTTCACCCCGCTGATCTGTGGATCTTTGATGAAATTCATAAATATAAGACTTGGAGGAATTACCTTAAAGGGCTTTATGACAAGCTTGGAAATCAGCAAAAAATTCTCGTTACCGGAAGCGCCAAGCTGGACGTTCTTCGCAAGGGGGGTGACAGTCTCCAGGGACGATATCACTTCCTTAGGTTGATGCCGCTGAGTTTTAAAGAACTAGGAATGAGGACAACAAAGGATACTCAGCAACTTTTCGAACTCTCTGGTTTTCCAGAGCCTTTCTTCTCTCAGTCCAAGAGCAAAAGCAATCGCTGGTCTCGCAGCTATCGTGAGAGAATCATCAGACAAGAAGTGGCAACCAACGAACTGATTCAAGATTTGGGAAATATGGAGATACTCCTGCACCGACTTCCTGAGTTGGTGGGCGGGACTCTCTCCATCAATGCAATTTCAGAAGATATTCAGATTTCTCACAAAACGTTGTCTAAGTGGATTAGTGCGCTCGAACGTCTCTATGCTGTTTTTCGTATCAGTCCATTTGGACCACCTAAGGTTAAAGCTGTCAAAAAAGAACAGAAACTTTTCTTTTTTGATTGGAACGCGATTGTTGATCCAGGCGGCCGTTTTGAAAATTTTGTTGCCGTTCACTTATTAAAATGGATTTATTTTGAACAAGATGTAAATGGAAGAAATCTTGATCTTCGATTTTATAAGGATAAAGCGCAGCGCGAAGTCGACTTTGTTATTATTGAGAATAACAGACCTATTTTTTTTATCGAAGCGAAATACGGGGATAGCGAGATCACTCAAGGTATCAAATATCTAAAACAAAGGTTTCCCATGGTGCGTGCTATGCAAGTTCATCTTCAGGGGAAGAAAGAATACCAATCAGATCTTGGAATCGAATATGTTCATGTCAACCGCCTCCTTAGCGAACTGATTTAACACCGGAAGGGTTGAAAAAAAAGGCAGTGAGCCACCCGTAATGTTCTGTTGATACAAGAAGCGACAGGTGGCCCGCCACCAAGACGGTTTAAACAACCCCTCTGCGGAAAGGGCGCCAACTTTTCAGGTTTCCAAATCGTTTAAAACGCAGGGAATCCCTAGTTAGCTAAAACCGTCTAAATAAAAAAACCACAATACCAAGCGCTTTTCCAAAATCTGGAAAACAGCAACAGAGGGTGAGGTTTATTGGTGGGGAATTGATGATGAACGATGATTTATAGCGGTGGACTCTCCCCAATTTTAAAATTTTGAACGCAAGGTGCGCTCCTTATAAGCGAACTTGATTGAAGAAGAAAGAGAAGAGTTTTTTTTTGTCATTTTTTTGTAATCTTGTCGAATCCCTGGCTTCTATCTAGATA
>DATBTE010000383.1:0-2079 GCA_036559425.1 Pseudobdellovibrionaceae bacterium
GAAATTCTTTTTTTGGTGAGCTCATCATACTCATTAATGATTTGAATAGAGAAAATTTCGATCAGTTTTTTCTCTAACTCATCTGTCATTTGATAAGGATGATGGGAGTCGATAAGGCCCATTTCCTTGGCCAGTACGAAATTAAAATAAGCGACTTTTCCTGTTCCGAGTTGACGTACGCGATAGGCGACGAAACCTTCAGGGACTTGATCCATCCACGGATGCTGCCCGTCCAACTTATTAAACGCTGAATAGAAATTTTCTGATTCCTGAGTTTTTTTAGTAGGGGATGTCCGTATGCGCATCGTTACTTAAGTCCTTTGTAAAGATCCTTAGTCTTAACTATATCGGCTAAACGTCCACGTACTTAAATGAGACATGCATAATCTAGGTCAAAGTCTAAGACTCTTTCTCCGTATCTTTAGTGCGTTTGCAAAATGAACGATAAGAAAAAGCCGAAGGAGTACCACCGTGAAATCGTTTATTATAATTATTTTTAGTAGCTTGGTTTTGTTCACGAAAATCACCCAAGCCGAGCGAAAAGATTCAGGCTCAGGACTTGCAAAACTCAGCTTTACCACGGCTCGGAATTGCGAAGGTCGGCCGGATTTTATCACTGAAATACGTCCGAAAATCATAGGGGGCTTTGCGAAGCTTCCGCAGATCATTCTAGTCGCTAACGAAGCGGAGTATTTCATAGAGTCAAAAAACATCGAAAACGGTTTTAAGGTTCATTCCTATCAGTCTTTCACAGGCACTAGCCCTAGAAATGAATCTAAGATTGTTTGTGGCAGTACCAAAAGTAATGAGACCTTTCGGTTTTCCCTCTTTGCCCCCACTCTGATTGATACAACACAAAAAAGAAGAGTCGGTCAGAGTTTATGGCAGTTTCAGTTGCTCACCGATAAAGAAGGATTTTCAGTTTGGAATAAACGCAGCCTTGCTTTTAAAGACGGTGAGGATCTGGAAAAAGTTCTGATGAAATTTGGGGGCAACTATCACATCTATCAATTGAGTCCTGATCAGTATGAAGTCGTTGTCTCAAAAGATACCGAGGGTATTACTCAATATCTTTCAGTTAAATATGATGCCGTCAGGAAATGAGCTTTATGCTAAAAAAATTCGATACAAGCAAAGCCGCCATGGGGCGTTCTTAAGTTGGTGACCTGACCTTGATAAAGGCGTGCCACAATCAGTTGCAAGCGTCCCTGATAAGCCAGACATCTTAAATCAAATTTGAAGCTCTGCTCTCCTTCAGGGGTCTTAAAAATTTGTTCTGAGGGAGCAACAAATTCCTGAGCGATAAATTCATGGCCCGCAAGTTCATCAAAAATTTTACGACTGATAGAGGCGCCTTTATAAGATTGCTTCGATCCAAAGGCGCGCTTCGGTTTAATAAAAAAGGTTTTACGTTTTGCCCAGATATCCTCTTTATTGTGAGTCTCGAGGCTGAGGCTAAAAGGGACGACGGATTGAATAATAGCCTGGTCCTCAGCGCTGACATTCCAGCGAGTCAGATTTTCAGATAGTGACCAATCAATCATGCGTTGTTTATCGGCCAACAGGAAATACTCATAGGGATTTGGCGAAAAACAGCTTTGCTTATCTAAGAAAGCCTTTTTAAGCTGTTGGCTTTCCGAATTGCTAAGAAAAAAATCAGTATAACGATTATAGATAAAATCCGTGGTTGCAGGTTCAATTTTGCGATAATCGGTAATTTTAGAATCCCAGCCCCACTGTTTGAAAAGCTCCTGATAAACCAAAAACTCAATAAAAAGTCTTTGTTTTTCAGGCTCTTCATCTATGATGGCCACTGTAAGGGGACTTTTCGCGATTTTACCACAGAGCTTTATTTCAGTCTCAACGTCTTTACGAATTTCTTCTAAAGAGAAATCTTTCACAGGAAGCGGGAACTGGCGAGATTTATACATCTCGTAACCCAAAGCTAAAAACGAGGCATTGGTATTTACCTCTATCAACTTTAATTTATTTTCTTCTGTAACATGAAAGTCATAACTCATGCAGATCGATTTATTGCCTGGATCTTTAAGCTCCAGGGACCCAAGTTCCGTTGCGTAG
>DATBTE010000384.1:0-16607 GCA_036559425.1 Pseudobdellovibrionaceae bacterium
ACAAATGACGACGACGGTTTTTTTGCAAGCGACTCTGGATGCTTCCTATAATCTCAATAGTTGTTATGCCCTGGGACTTGCGGATTCACTGTGGCAAATCTCTCCCGCGAATATGGCGGATATTTATTATCCCAGCGGCAATGTCGGGATTGGAACGGCAGCGCCGATTGACAAGTTTGAAGTCGCGGGATCAATAACGACATCCGGAACCGCGGCGGCGGTTCATGCTTCGTCAGGATATTTTGACTATAGTGCAGGGGTAACCCGAATTGCATCGATAGGGCCAAATGCCACTACCAATGGGGCCATTAGCTTGGATACTTACAGGAGCGATGGTTCCAATGGCATTCATTCCTTTTTCATTTCAAGCGCGGGCAACGTCGGAATTGGAACGATCAATCCTACGGCCCAGCTTTTCGTCGGTAGCGAATCTTTTGCAATAGGCACTCGGTCTTCAGGGGTTTTTCCAAATAATTTTCAACTTCCAGGGATCAATGTGTCCATGCTCGGAGGCTCGTATGTCTCGGCTGGGGATTCCACTAAAACTACTTTTTTAGGTGCTGACGTGGGCTCTGGCGAGGGAATGATGGGCACATTTAATAATATAGGTCTAGGTATTCGAACTAATAACATAGATAGAATAAATATTGATACCAACGGCAACGTCGGCATTGGCATCCCAAACCCATCCTATCAGCTTCAACTTTCCACTGACTCTGCGGCGAAGCCTGGGACGAGTACTTGGACGATCGCTTCCGATGAAAGACTCAAGGATATTCGTGCTCCATTTGATCGAGGCTTAGCTTCAATTGAGGGAATTCATCCAATTTATTTCAATTACAAGCAAGGCAACCCACTCGATTTACCTTCTGAGAAAGAATACGTTGGCATTAAGGCTCAGGACGCTTTAAAAGTCGTTCCTGAGGCTGTCTCGCAGGATGATAATGGTTACTACCATATTACCAACGATGCCATCATCTGGACGGTTTTAAACGCAGTTAAGGAGCTTTATCATAAATGGCTTGACGACAGCTCATTGAAAGACCGTCAAATTGCTTTAGTGATTGATAAAGCGTCTAAACTCGAAGCTGAGAACGCTCAGCTTAAAGCTAACGACTCAGCTAAAGATCAGAAGATTCATAAGTTAGAACAAGAAAACGCAGAAATTAAAACCAGACTGGAACGAATCGAGAAGATGCTTTGAGATGGTTAATCATTTTTTACATTAAGTATTTATGTTTTATACGAGTTGCAAAGAGCATAATTGACATTTGAGTTGTTGAAAAAAGACACCAAATGGATGCCCATTCGTTTTTGTCATTTGTCACACTCATTGCAAAATAAGGTCCTGTGATGAATAAGAACACCACTAACCCTATTTCACCATAAAAAAGTGGAAGCAAAAACATGGATATGAAATGGGGAGACAATAATACAATCTTACCAGGATATAATTTGTTGAGCCACTCGGGTGTGTAAAAAGAATTATCATTCAATATAAGTTCCCAACCAATGTGCCAAGTTCCAAAATAGGAGCAGACTTTGTCTGAGCAGAAAATTTCTTCTGGATGACAGGATCCACAACCTTCATAAATGTATAATTTCTGCAAAACTAAAACTGTTGAAAGAACGGATATTGGCATGACCCATTTTATGACTTTCATTCTCTTTTCTTTGGTTAAAAAATACATGAAAAAAATATTTGAAAAAATAGGCTGAAAACAAATATGTAAATAACTTAAATAAGTGAGAAGTCTATTTGCGGGATTTTGACAATCGTTAATGACGAAATATGTAAGCCCCTGAAGAAGCTCCATGCTCGCAAAAAAAAGAATAGGGGACCAACAATAAGGATCTTTCGTTTTCTTTTTTAAATAATAAGCCCCTATATACCCCGCGCCAGCGATAGATAATGAAATTTCTTGATTCCAACACATACTCTTCTATCTTATCCTCTAATGGAGCGCATTGCGCTAGCAATAGAACTCTGTTGTGCAATTGTACAACTTCTAGCTCATTTAATTCCCCTGTGCGGAGAGTAAGAATAAGATTTGGGTATGAAGTTCTTATTTGTGACCCGCTGGTCTTCACTCCATGTTCTTGCTACGCAGATGCTTAAAGAGGGGCATGAGGTCAAATACACGGTGCTTTCCCGGACAGAAAAAGAGGTGGGTGACGGTTTCGTCGAAAAAATCGAAAATTGGGAGAAATACAAGTTTTGGGCCGATGCGATTATTTTTGATGACTCCGATTTTGGTGAAGTCTGCGAGCATCTTCGTCGAGAGGGATGCAAAGTTGTCGGGGGTACAAAGTATTCCGATCGGCTTGAGTTTGATCGCGAATTTGGCACTGAAGAAATGAAAGCCGCCGGCCTGACAACCATTCCCTCTTGGGAATTCCAGGATTTTGAAAGTGCGATCCAATTTGTGAAAACGAATCCCAGCCGTTATGTGGTCAAGCCCAGCGGCAAGGCTCAAAATGAAAAAGTTCTTTCTTATGTTGGTCAAGAAGAGGATGGCAAAGACGTGATCACCATCTTAGAACGCTATCGTAAAGGGTGGGGAACGAAGATTCGCAGTTTCCAAATTCAAAAATTCGTCTCAGGTGTAGAAGTGGCCATTGGCGCCTTTTTCAACGGAAAGAAGTTTGTGATGCCAGCCTTGGTGAACTTTGAACATAAAAAAATGATGAACGACGACATAGGTCCTTCCACCGGCGAAATGGGAACAACCGGATTTTGGGCCAGCGATACGAGACTCTTTCGCGAGACTCTCCTTAAGATGGAGCCTCGCATCGGCGGCTATGTAGGATATTTCGATATTAACTGCATCGTCAATGCTCGGGGGATTTATCCTCTCGAGTTTACTCCGCGCTTTGGTTATCCGACCTTGAATTTGCAACTAGAAGGAGTTCTTTCGAAATGGGGGGACTTCATGTATGCCCTGGCAACAGGTCACGACTTTCACTTAAGAACCAAAAAGGGGCTGCAACTTGCGGTGGTGGTGGCCGTGCCGCCGTTTCCATTTTCTGACGATGAGACCTTTAGAAAATTCTCAGAAGATGCTCCAGTGGTTTTTAAAAGACCAACGACGGAAGGAGTCTATCCCTGCGAAATAAAACTCGTCGATGGAGAGTGGCTTCTGGCAGGTACTTCGGGTTATTCCATGGTCGTGACGGGGGCGGGATCAACGATGAGCGATGCTCGCAAAGAAGCTTATTCTCGGCTTAAGAACATCCAAGTTCCGAATATGTTTTACCGTACTGATATTGGGGAGCGGTGGCACAGAGATAGCGATCTGCTGCAAACCTGGGGAATGCTGACCTAGATGATTTTCAATTTTATTTGGATCAAAATGAGACGGAGAGATTCGTTTCAGTCATATTTATTGTTTACCCTTGTAAAATAGATATTATTTAATGATACGAAGGGGGAATGGATGTGCCGTTTTGTATTATTATTTACAGTATTTATGACTTCGAAGATTTCTTATGCCAGTGAGCTCAGCTGCAATCAAGAAATAACCCGTGAACCTTATTGTGTAAGCATAGCTACTGCGAAAGTATACTGTGCGAAATTGGGCAGCAATCCGGAGACTCTCCTAAAAAGTAAAAAGTGCTATGTCGATATGACGGGGGCGGGTGAAGTTATCACCCCGGCTGGCGCCAGATTGACTTGCTTTTTGAAGCCGGTAAACTCATCGGATGAAAGCTTAAATAATTCCAATTGTGGAAGTCCTGCTTCTGCAGCTTCCTCCAATTATCCGAAGGGGGCTCGATAAGTAAAGCTTATCTTCGTCACTGCCAATTTTTATCCTGGACCTATTATTTTGTCAGCGTATTCACTGATATTCAATTCGACTTTGAGTTTTCTTAAAATAGAAAAAATCCCGCCTAATTTTCGGTGAAGAAATATCAGTTGGTGAGGGGGTGGAGAAAACTTCAGGATTTGTATGAGTTGTTTTGAAAGACGTGTATTTTCCTTTAAAAAAGTATCATCCGCAAAATCAAACGTATTTTTATCGTCCGCTGTTTTACGCAGAAAGGGGCTCATCCCTAATTTCAAGAGTTCTATAAAAACAAGCTTAGCGTCCTGGCTTTCTCTCGCGTCTAACAGACCGAAATGGATAGATTTTTGAACCAGGATGTTGGGAGGTGAGCTATGGATGGACTTAAGGAGTTCTACATAGTTTTTTCGAAACTCAAGGGAATAGAATTTGGAGGCGCCGAAATCCAGGGCGACGATTTCAAGTTCTGGATTTCGGCGGATAAGAAAATTCCCTGGATTAGGATCGGTCTGCACTAAGCCCCACTCAAAAAATTCCATCATATAAAGTTCAAGAATAGACCTGGCGATGATCTCGCGTTCTTGCTTGCTAGGATTCGAATCAATCCATTCCTTCAGTGTAAGTCCTGGCTCATAGGTGAGACATAAAATCCTTCTACTGCTGAGGTGGGGTAGGGCACGGGGGGTCGTTACTTTTGCAAATTTCCACTCATGGGCCTGAAATAGAGTTGAGAACTTCGAGAGGGCCTCTGCCTCTTTGAGATAATCCACCTCTTGCATAAGGACCTCTTTGATTTCAGCAAAGAGATAATCAAGATTCATTTCTCGTCCACTCAGCAGGCATATGGCCGAGAACACCCTTTTCAACATCTTGATGTCACTCTCGATCGACTGTTCCAAGTTAGGATATTGGGCTTTGATTACGATGGGTTTGTTTGCGACTTGCGCCCTATAGACTTGTCCCATGCTGGCCGCTGCGAAGGGTTTATACTGTATTTTTTGTATTTCTTGGCGCTGAGATTCTGTGAGCTCCCGCTTAAGTGTTTGCGCAAGATCCAAATCGGGGCTCTCCCCAACTTGGTTTTGAAGTTTCGCCAAAATTTGTACTGCTTCTGGTGGAAAGTAATCGCCAAGATCGAGGCTTAAAAGTTGTCCGGATTTCATTGCGGCCCCCCGCAGATTTCCTAGACTCTCGGTGAGAATTTTTGCCTGCTCTATTCTTGACTGAATATCGCCGGAAGTGATTTCTTTGAAACCCATCTTCGCCGCCATTTTGGTGAGCTCGAGGGCTCTCTTAATGCGACTGTTAAAGATAGAACCCATGGTCACTCCTTTAGGAGAATTGAATCTTGTTGCCTATCTTAGGTGGTGAGTTCTATTGAGGGTTTCATGAGCTAAAGAGGAGATCAAGACGGAAATAAGGCCGAGATTAAACCCGAAGTCCCCAGCTTAACGCCGAGCCGCACGGAAATGCCGCTCAAGATTTATAAAACTCTTCGACAAAAACGAAATTTCCCCCACTGTTTTTTAGAAAGATTCTAATGTTAAACACTTTTCTGAGGCCGATAAGGGTGGACTTGGAAAATGAATTAAATAATATTAAAATAAAGTTTCGCAGGAGGTGATATGGCCAAAGATTTATTAGATCTTCATGGATTCAAAAGTGACGAAGTGGAGGACGCGGTCGATAAATTTCTTGTGAAAGTATCTAATTCCAGTTTGAAGAGAGCTCGGATCATGACTGGAAAAGGAACAGGAATAGTAAAGAACCTGACGATTCGATATCTTAAGCAGGCCGGCTATAATTGGGTCTATGAAAAGCTTCCCAATGGGAAAAACAATGAGGGCTGTCTTGTTATATTTTTAGAATGATTCTATCAACTTGGGTTCTTCCAATTGATTTTCATTTACTGCAAGAATCATCGAACTTGATGACATCCCCAAAGATTTTTTTTATGATTCTCATCAGAGACACATTATGAATAAAATAAATCTGAATCTATTAATATTAGCATTTATCCTCCTGCCCCTCACTGCAAAAGCGAGTTGCCGACTGGGCGTCGGAGAGGAAAACCTCACGGTCGCTCGAGTGATGAGAAATTTTGGCAGTTTTACGCTTGCGGCGGATTCCATCACTTTGAGGTCTACTAATCCTTGGGGTCACGAAGAGACTACGGAAGTAGAAATGGGTGAGGCCATCGACAAATTAAATCTGGCCATAGGTTGCGCCGAAGAAGTGCTTAAAGATCCTACAGGGGACGTTCTGCCTTCGAAAATTTCTTCTATGACGGATGAAAAAGAGAAAGCGGAATTAGTGGATGACTATGTGTACTTCATGACCGACTTCAAGGATGGGTTGCTGGAGTACCGGGAAATATTCCGCAAGCTTCAGACGCAAAAGCCAGCGAACAGAAATTTTAAGGAAGCTAAATCAAAACTCGATGATCTCAACGAGATTGTAGACCGCGCTCATCGAAAACTTTAAAAGGAAAGCTCATGCTTAAGTTTATTTTCCCTCTATTCTTGTCTTTGACAATCGTCTCCTCTTCAGCTTTTGCGGGGTCCGTCGAGTCAACGGAAAACAGCCTCAAAGCCAATATGAAACAAGCCAATACTTTGTTTAAATCGATCGGCGCTCATATTAACGATCCGACAAAAAACACCGTGAATGCAAAATCCGCTGAGAGCATGGCTGAGGTTTTTGCGCAGGTTATCCAGCAAGTGCCCAAGTCTTTTGATGGAATTCCTGAGGCGCAAAGGGCTGAGGCTCTGAAAGGATATCAGACTCTTATCCAGCAATGCATTGATCATAGCTTATCACTGCAGCAGGCTTTTCTTGAAGGGAACAATGCCGCTGCTTTGAATATCTACCAAGAGATGAAGGATCTTAAAAAAGAGGGACATGAGCAGTTTGATCCTTAATTAAATAGAATCTTCGGTTGTCGTTGTCGCGAAAAGAGGACGCTCAAAAACAGTTAATTGGCTTGCGATCGAAAAAACAAAAGTGCATAATCCTTCTATAAAGAGAAGTGAGTCCCCGGACTGGAGTGATGGGAAGACTAGAGATCTAAGCCAAAGGGCCGATGATCTTGTGGAACCCCCAAAAAGTCTCAGGTATCGGAGGCGGTGAAGGAAGCTCAACAGCTTCCTTCGCTTTTTCATTTATCGTTCGTTCTGGCCTTCTGATTTGCATTCATAATCTCCTCTTTTAAAGAATGAAGATCGACTGAAGAAGGATCTCTTTGCAAAGCATGCTCCACAGTTTCTTTGGCTTCGGTTAGGCGACCTTGAAGCAATAAGAGATTCGCGAGATCGCGATAGGCTTCTATAAAAGAGGGGTCGATATTAATCACTTGTACATAGTTTTGGAGAGCTTCTAGATATTTTCCTTGTGTCTCGAGGGCTCTGGCCAAGTTGTAGCGTGCTGGAGGATAGGAACTCCTGAGTTCCACCGCTTTTCGGAGCAAATCAATCGCAAGTGTATTCTCACCTTTGAGCAAGGCAATGCCCCCCAAGCCACTATACCCATAAAAGCTTCGTGCGTTGAGTTGAGTCATTCTTTTGTAGAGCACCTCGTTGGTGCGCCAATAAGCACATTGTTGATAGCTGGCAATGGCAAGCATAACCAGCAATATACTTATGCTCGATAATTTCAGGGGACCCAAGGGTTTTTTCCTGGGGATAAGTGGCAAAGAGGCAAAGCAGAAACTCATGCCGATCATGGGAAGATATAAATAACGGTCGGCCACCAGCGAGACATTTTGGAAATTGAAGCTTAAGAGCCCTAAGTAGGGAGCAAGGCCAAGTATCGCCAGTAAGAGTCCCATTGCCCAAGGATGACGGCGCCAAGCGAGCCCACTCACTGCACTTACGAGCACAGCACTTAGCGCGGTGGTGAAAATGGGCCAGCCTGTGGCGTGCCACATATTTAGAAGATAAGCAGGGTTCAAGCCGTAGTCTGGAGAAAGCTGCGAAGGCCACAGAATGGATCGCGCGTAAAAGGTGAGGGAGTGAAAAGAAAGAAGGATTCTTTCCCAGAGCTGCGGATTGAGGTCGACATTTGCATCATATTGGATTTGTTTTGCGATTGCTGTAAAGGTACAGGTTAAGCATAGCCACAGAAAAAACCACATATTTACAATACCTAGACCGCGTCTTTGTGGACGCCATTCCTGGAGGTACAAAAGGAGGGGCGCAAAGACCGTGAAAATGACCGCTGTGGGCTTTGAGAGTATGGCCAGTATCAATAAAACAGTGAGGCTTAATCCTTCCATGGTCCTGGGGCCCTTCGTTAAAGCTGACGGATCTCGGAAGGTCTTTAAAGTAAAGTTTAAAAATAAGAGTCCCCAAAAGGCTGCCAATAAATCACGAAAGGATGAAATCCAAGCCACGGATTCAACCTGAACGGGATGAAGAGCGAAGATTAAAGCTCCAATAACTGCCGCAGAAATTCCCAGGCTCAGTTGCAGGAGTAGCCAATAGACCAACAGAGCGTTGAAGGTGTGAAAGAGCACATTGGTCCCGTGGAAAATAAAAGGCGAGGGAAGCGAAAGCGGATCTTCGTCTAAATCTGCAAGCCATTTGGCAAATCTAAATTCCAAACCCCACAGGGTGTAAGTCACTGGTATATACAATCCAAAATGGGGCTCGGTCCAGATCTTCGGGAGTCGCTCAAGATTGAAATCGACGACGGAAGGATTCTTATGCAAATGATCGTAGTCATCGAAGTTAACGAATTCGAAACGCAATGTGGAGGCAAATACCAGGATGATAGACATGGAAATAAGAAAGAGTCCCAGTATACGCATTCCTCGGGATCTTTTAAAAAAGAAATTAATAAAATCCTTCGACACATTCAAATGGTGGCATGGCTGAACAGTTGAAACAAGAGGATTGTTAACTAGGTCCATGAGGTGGCAAGATGACCAAAAAAGGATTCATTAACGGAATCCCTGCTAAAACTAAATTCTTTTCAAGCTCTTCTTCCATGGTACAATCACTTCCATGTGTTACTCAGCTATTGTCAAACAGGAGTTAAAGCAGTTGGAGGCCCGGTACCAGGCGCGGGTAGAAATGGCTTCGTGGGAGGAACTATTTGAAAAACGAAACCAGGGCGAAAAAATCAATATCCCAAGGGGTTTGGAATTCAATTTTAAGAATCCGAAAACAATCCAAGAAAAGAATATTCTGAATAAAATCAAAGAATTTAGAGCTCGGCAATGGACCCAATTGGAATCGGAGCTTTTTGAGCAGGCCACACGTTTCGACAGAGCCGTGGCAAGCTTGCAGAAAAAAGCCACCAAAAAAGCGGAGCAAGAAAAAGCCGTGGCCAGTCGCCAAATCGCCCGTATTGAAAAACGCATGGAAAATTTAAAGAGTGACACCCTCTCGGAAAATGAATCTCGTATTTATGCCTTTGATTGGGCCCCCGTGATCATTTTAAGAAATAATGAACGAGTCATTGTGCCGATGCGATATCATTTGCGTCCTCCAGAAATGCCGGAAAGTTTCGATCGAAAATATCCGGGTTGCTACAATGCGCGGCTGGATAGTTTGACAGGATTTTGGAGAAACGAATTTGAAAAAAAACATGGTATTTTAATCATTTCCAGTTTTTTTGAAAACGTGAAGCTTCATCAATTCGAAAAACGAAAGTTGAGCATCAAGGAAACGGTGAAAAATATCGTTCTCCAGTATAAGCCCAAGGATATGGAGTATATGGTGGTACCTTGTCTCTGGGATCATTGGGGAGGACATGGGGATAAGGCCTTTGACAGTTTTGCGATTATCACGGACAAGCCACCTCCAGAAGTTTTAGAAACGGGCCATGACCGCTGTCCAATTTTTTTAAATGAAGCACGCGTTGAGGAATGGTTGGATTCCAAAAGTAAATCAACTGCGGAACTTCTGTCTATTTTAAATGACCGCCAGCGGACATTTTATGAACATAAGCTTGCGGCTTAGTGAAGCTTATTCTAGTTGCTGGAATTTTCGAATTAAAAGCAGGTCCAGTTTATATTAAGACTCTTGTCGAGCTGATAAATTTATGAGGAAATTGGCGAATGCTAAAACTCATAGATCTTTCGCACATTGAAAAGTCTGATGTGAGCACTGCTAATTCCGCTTTTGAGGTTTGGAAGCAGGTTTATACGCCCATCCTGACTGAAGCCAATGAGCAAATAAGACCAGAGTTCTTTTGGAAATCTAAACTGTTGTGCGTGATAGAGCGAGAACAGTTGATAGAGGGTTTTATGCTGGCGAGTATCTATGATCTTTCTTTAAATGGCTTAATCGATATTCCCTATTTTGCCCCTCTTGGTGATTCGATGAAAGCCAAGCTGGTCGATGATGAGGAAAAGATTTTTACCTGTGAATGGGTGACGGTTCATCCCCTTCTCCGCGGAAAGTTCTCTAAAGTTCAGATTGGGGATGTGGTCATGGGGTTGGGCTTCAGGGCGTTTATGGATTCGCCCTGCACATTAGCCATGGGGTTCTCGCGCACGGATCTTAAAGCCGATAAGATGGCAGAGAGCTTTGGTTTTGAGAACCAAGGAATGATCTGCAGGCATGGAATTGAGTGCGGAATTATGATGCTGCGGAAATCAAACTTTAAATCCCATAGATATTTTAAAACTCAGCAAGTGATTGAAGAACTCTATGCGAACAAAGAAAATAAAACCCATTTAATCTCGGGAGACTTATGAAAAAGAGGATCGAAAGTGCCATCAGCGAGGTCGGTGCCACACTTGTGTCTATGGATTTTTCCAATCAAAGACTCTATGAACAGTGGTTGGCTCAAGCTTATTTCTTTGTAAAGCATTCTACTCCGATGCTTGCCTTGTCGGCGGGCCTCTCTGTTGATGATCGTAATTATCATATCCGCTGTATCGATCACTTATCCGAGGAAAAAGGCCATGATAAGATGTTATTAAATGACCTCAAGTTTTTAGGAAGAAGTATCGACGAATTTCAAGAGATGGCCTCCACTCAGGCTTTGTACCAAACACAATATTATTGGATAGAGCACAAATCGCCAAAATCGTTTTTAGGATATATATTTTTGCTCGAAGGACTCGCCGTTCACATCGGCAAGGCCATGTTGGATCAGGTCTCCGGTTTTAAGGGGAATAGCTTTTTGAGGAATCATGCCGAAGACGATGTTGATCATCTCGAGAAAGCCTTTTTAATGTTCGATCAGCTGACGCTCAGTGAGCAACAGGCGGTTGCGGATAACTGTGATTTAGCCGCGGCAATGTATATTTCCATGCTTCAGGAGATTAAATCTTCTTTAGCTTTAAAAAAGCCGCCACTCCAACAATCAAGCCAGACTCATTATACAGGGGAGTTATTAACTTAATATCAACCGATACGCTGACCGGATTAATCTTGATTTCTGTGACTGTATGAACCTCAACGGGATTTTCCACAATGGTCCCTTGCAAAGCCAGGCCAATACCAGAGATCAGCTGGTCAGTATACTTCTGGTCCCTTTGAAAAAGTTGCGATCTTTCTTTTCTGAAAAGTTCCTCAAGGGTGAACGAAGACAATGCGTAAAACCCATTAGAGCTGCCTAAAAGTTTTCCTTGGGCTGTCCAAAATTCAAATTCCAAATCTTTTGAAACCCGGGTGAATATGGATCTGTCGACCTGTAAATTTAATCTGTTAAGCAATCGCTGGGAGTACAGAGAAGGGCTATAGTTCTCTGTATCTGTGGCTGCAAACTCCTCCATTGCCACTGATAAAGCCAATTGATCGGACTCTGGCAGTCGATTTATGAATGAGAAGTCCTCGTTGCGATTAAAGAATTGAGTGAGTTTTTTTGATTCCATTTCGCGTAAGTATAACAGGTTTTAGAGTAAATTTATATCTGTTGGCGAAGTTTGAAAAAAATTCGAGGAGTTGGGGTTGACGTTTAAAAGTTAGACAATTAAAAGTACGTTTATGAAAAATGTCTCACTCTTTAAGTCTTGTTCCTTACTGAGTCTAATTCAGGCGAAAAATATACCCTCGGATAAGCTTGTGAGTTACTTGAGACAGCTAGGCCTTAGCGAGTTGGAAATTTGTGACTTTTTGTTTTTTGCATTCCATCCTGGATCTGCTGGTTTGATTGAGAATCGCCGGAGTTACTTGACGGAGCCACAGCGTAAGGGGCGGCCAGGACATCTAAGGTTATTAAAACATCCGCCTTTGAAACTCGTTGAATAGCCTGAAACCCCTCTTCTCCCCATATTTCTTTTAGTTTTTTAACGAGAGTGTAAGCTTCATAAATTTCTGTTCTGATTTCTGGCCTGAGAAGTTCCTTAAGTTCTTCGGTTGTCATTTCCGCAACGGTTCGTTTTGCAGGAATCGATTTTTCAGATGAGAGAGGGGATTCAAGAAGGTCATTAAAGGTCACCTTATATTTGTGACGAACATTATTGATGGTTTTTAGGGAGGGGACTCTTTCTCCACGCATTAATTGCTGCAAGAAAGACAGGGAAATCTCCAATGTCTCGGCGGCCTCCTCGTAGCTGTTCTCATTTGCATCGACTAATTTTCTAAGGTTGATGCCGAATAAATTATTCGTATTTTCCATAACTTACGCCGCTTTCTCATAAAACGTCTTAATATAAACATGACGAAGTGTAAATAAAAATAAGCTATATGTGTATTTATATGTAGACCAATATATGCCATATGTGTATTTTTTATAAGTGATGGGAAAAGAGGACTATGAAAATCGGGGAATTTCTAAAACAGAAAAGACTAGAAGCAGGTCTCTCTCAAGGGAGTATGGCCAAGCGGCTTGGGTATACGAGCCCTCAGTTCATTAGTAATTGGGAGCGTGGACTTTCTAAGCCGCCGAGATCTAAGCTTAAAAAGATAAGCTTAGTTCTGAAAATTAATAGCGAGCAATTTTTTGATTCATATATTGATATTCTTCTTGAAGAATATCGCAAAGATCTTAAGAAAGAATTCAAATAATTAAAAACGGCTGACTTCAATTTCACCGCGACGCTTTTTTTCAGGGGTGGACAGAACGACAACGTCGCCTTCAATCCCTTACTGCTAATTTGCGGAAAAATCCGCCTGGCCTTCGCCGATCTGTTCATTGTTGAGAATTACAATATAGCGAATAGGGAAAGCCTTTAGCAACATTTCACTGACTCCGCAGTATTTCGTCTGGGAAAGTCGGACCGACTCCAGTAAAATATTTTTGTCGACAGGGCCGGTGAGATTAAAAGTCAATTCAGCCCGCTGAAAAACAGCGGGCGTTTTCCCTGTCGACATCGTGATATCGATTCCTATCTCAAAGTTTTCATAAGCTTGTTTATGTTTTTTTAAAAGGGCTACCACGTCCATGCCGGTGCATCCGCCAAGGCCTGCGGCGACCAATTCCTTTGGCGTCATGCCGTCGTTTTTACCGAGGGGAGGCTTCGCATCCATAGAGATCAGGTTTCCATCGGTTGCAGCTTCAAGACGCATTCCTTCTTTCCAGTTTAATACAAGCTTCATGTCGACTCCTTATTGTCAGGTGTTATTTAGGTCAATTTGAGATGCCAAAAATTTCATTAATTGCATTTTCAAAGCTTTCCTTCGGCATAAACCCAGAGGCCATAGCGGGTTCTCCACCGGGAGGGATGAAGAGGATGGCGGGAATTCCTCGGACTCCAAAGAGAGCCGCCAGCTCAGGTGTGGCCTCAGTATCCACCTTGTATATATCCACTTTACCGGCATACTGAGTTGAAACTTCATCCAGTACAGGGGCTAAAGCGCGGCAAGGGCCACACCAGTCCGCGTAAAAGTCGATAATGGCAGGTCTTGGTCCTTTGAAGAGCCAATCTTTTGAGGCTTCAAAGTCAAATATCTTGGATTTAAACGTTTCTATATTCAAGATTTCCATGAAAATCTCCTTTTCTTTAATATATGATTATATCATAATATGTCAATGCGTAAGGTAAAAGCAAAAAAACATTTAGCTAAAAATTTAACAAAAAATGCTGTGTCCATTCCAAAAATTGAGGGTGCCTGTGAATCGGTGGCGTCTATTCTGAAGGAACTTTCTCATCCGCAGAGGTTATTGATATTAGGGCATCTGCTCAGGGGTCCCAAGACGGTTTCGCAATTAGTGAAGTCCTGCGGAACTTCACAATCGCAGATGTCCCATTTTTTAATGAGAATGAAGTATGCAGGACTGATACAATCAGAAAAAGCCGGAAAGTTTCAGTTTTACTCGGTGGCGGACCAGCGATTAATTCAGCTGATGAAGACGATACAGAATGAGTATTGCAAGGGTTGAGTGTTGATGGAGGGCATGGGGGGGAGTTATTAGAAGCATCATTTTTTTTCTGGTTCTGTTATTTAAAACAATCGCTGCGGCTCAGGAGCCGTCTTCCACACTACGTCCACCATCGATGGATTTATGTATATAATATCAAACTGCGGGATGCCAGAAGAGTTAACTTTACAATGTCGAAGTTCCGAGCGGGTAATTGAAAGATCTCTGCGGTAATATTAAGATAGGAGAAGGAGAAACAGGTGTAATCATAAGGGAGGTTGTATGTTACAACTCAGAAAATCAGGGGACAGAGGCTTTGCGGATCATGGATGGCTTAAATCTCAGCATGGTTTTTCATTTGCCGAATACTATGATCCGAAATTTATGGGTTTTCGCACTCTGCGTGTGATCAACGAAGACTTGATTGAAGGTGGAATGGGTTTTGGTTCGCACCCTCATCGCGATATGGAAATTATTTCTTATGTCGTGAAGGGAGCGCTTCAGCATCAAGATTCGATGGGAACCAAAGCCATGATCCGTCCCGGCGAGGTGCAAAGAATGAGCGCAGGTTCCGGAGTTATTCACTCCGAGTACAATGCCGTGCCAGACCAAGAAACACACATTTTTCAGATTTGGATTCAACCCAATGCTCGCGGTGGGGCTCCGGGTTATGAGCAAAAATCTTTCGACTCCGAACTCAGTGCGAAGAAGTTGGTACTGGTGGTTTCTGGCGATGGCAGGGACGGTTCGCTGAGTATAAAACAAGATGCTGATATGTATATTTCTCGCTTGAAGGCGGAAGACGACCTTGAATTTAAACTCCGTCCAGGCAGAGGAGCCTGGGTTCAGGTCGTGAGCGGATCACTAAAAATTAACGGCTATGAGCTTTCGGTAGGGGATGCGGCGGCGTTTGAAAATGACGAGCTTTTAAGGTTCAAGGCGAAGGATCAAAGCGAACTTATCTTGTTTGATCTGGCATAGCACTTTGGTCGGGATGAAGGTTGCGAATCGAGCTCTAGACTTGAGATGATGTTTTATAAAACATATTATGAACATTGTCTTGAGGTGTTATATGTTGAGATATCGTTTTGTTCTTATAGCTCTTCTTGCGTCGCCTCTCCTTGCGGAATACTCCTTAGCAAAGGATATTCCGGTTCAGGGTCGGTTCTTTGCCGGCACCACAAGCGTGGATCCACAAAATGTCAACGAGACTATAGAGGCCCAGAGTCTTAAGAAGATGGATAAAGTTTCTCAGTTCGGGTTTGAAGTGACTTATCCGCTTTTAAATTATTTAGACGTCGGCGCCCGTTACACAAAGAGTCTTGTCCACAACGATGAGAATCCTTCGGATATCAACACCGAGTACAGTGCGGATTTAAATCAGGACTCAGTGTTGCTTTTGGCGAGGATTCCCTTCGTGAAATCCAGTTCAGTGCATGTGGATGTTTTTGCGGGCTTTGGTGGCAGCAATACCACGTTCAAGGTGAAGACCGCCAGTCAAGATGGGGAATTCACTCGCAAGGCCGTTGACGGCTGGTATGCCTCGCCTTATGCGGCCTACGGTGCCTCCGTAGGCGTCGGCTACAAACATGTTTTCTTCGTCATCGAAGGCGGCTTTGAGACAAATAAAGTGGATGGTTTCACTCGCTCCGGTTCCGCAAGCACCAATATCGAAACCCTTGCTCTTTCTGGTTCCTACGTTTCAATAGGCATCATGCTCGATGGAGTGCCAGGAAGTGTTAAATAGCTAGCTATTTTATTATTTACAGATTAATGATCCAACAACTTTAGGGGGCAACGGAAACATTTGCTCTTGTTTAATCTGGCCAGTGGTAGCTCCAACAACGCCTCCAGACATTAAGGTGACCGAATAACCCATTCTGTTGCCGTTGTGCTGTACTCAGTGCAAATCCACTCTATCTTTCCAGCGGAGGGAACTCCTGGGACTACCTCACTGCCTCGCTGGCAAGAAAGTTGATCAATCAATTGATTCGTTTCAGTCTCAATCAATACACTGTCGACAAAGCCGATAGCCGCAGTTGCGCGAACTTCAAAACTGACGGCGGTGCCATCAATAAGTTGGCCACTGCAATCGGCATATGTTTCCACAGGTCCCGGACCTTCGCTGACAAAGGGGCCAGCCCATGAAGTCATTGCAGCTGAGTCCTAAAAATGGAGCGAATTTAACCGAAGATCAGGCCTATCGATGCGGCAAGTTTCTGCAATTAAACAATCAAGAGCTCGACTATTTCTTAGATTTGGTACGTATGGATCGTGTTGCTGATGTTGAAGTAAAAAAATATTTTAAGAGCAAGCTTGAAAAGAAATCTTTAGCCGCACGTGAAGTTAAAAATCGTGTGGCTGGATCCTCCATCGAAGGGACTTTGTCCTCTCAAATTCAATACTATTCAAGCTTCCGAAGAGGTGGCGATGATCGTGATAGATTTCTTAAAGATGGGATAAAATTTCCTCTAAAACCTTTCGCTTGGAGTTGCATCTCATTTCCTGCCAACAGAGATTCAGTTCCAAAATATTTTTCTGGTCGGAGACAATCTTGATTTTCCA
>DATBTE010000385.1:0-15315 GCA_036559425.1 Pseudobdellovibrionaceae bacterium
AAATCGAGCAATTAAACTCTCGTTTGGAGTTTGAAGCTAAGAGCGGAAAGAAAGTGTCGTAACCTCTGTAGTGCTTCCGCAGTAAGCACTCATTATTAAAGCCCCCGGTCTAAAAAATCGGGGGCTTTTTATTGACCCTTATCTTGGTTTGCGTTAATTTGCGCCGTTATAAGAAAATTCAAACAATTGTCAAACTAAGACCATTCTAAGAGTGAGGACGAAAAATTGAAAAACTATCTTTTCACAAGTGAATCTGTTTCTGAAGGACACCCAGATAAAATGGCCGATCAAATCAGCGATGGCATTTTAGATGCCATCTTAGCGCAAGATCCGAAAGGTCGCGTCGCTTGTGAAACCCTGTTGACTACTGGTCTCGTCGTGGTTGCAGGAGAAATCTCAACCGCTGCAAAAGTAAATTTCACAGATATTGCCCGTAACGTCATCAAACGCATTGGTTATGATCATTCTGATAAGGGTTTTGATTATAAAACTTGTGGTGTGATGGTCGCTGTTGGCCAACAGAGCCCGGATATTGCAGTAGGCGTAAAAGAAACATTGAGCGACGATCAAGGTGCCGGTGACCAAGGCTTGATGTTTGGTTATGCAGTGAATGAAACTCCAGAGTTGATGCCTCTTTCAATTGCGATGTCTCACACTTTAGTCCGTGAATTGGCTGCTTTGAGAAAAGCTAATAAAGTAAACTGGCTCCGTCCTGATGCGAAATCTCAGATCACTGTACAATACGAAAACGGTCTTGCAAAACGTATCGACACGATCGTGATTTCCACTCAGCATGCGGAAGACGTAAAAAACGAGACTATCAAAGATTTCGTCGTGAACGAGTTGATCAAAAAACACATTCCAGCCAAGTGGATTGATAATAATACAAAATTTCACGTGAATCCCACAGGCCGTTTCGTTTTGGGTGGCCCAATGGGTGATGCGGGTTTAACAGGTCGTAAAATCATCGTTGATACCTATGGCGGTCATGGCGCCCATGGGGGCGGTGCTTTCTCTGGTAAAGATCCTTCAAAAGTAGACCGCTCCGCTGCTTATGCGGCACGTCATATTGCTAAGAACATTGTAGGAGCTGGACTTGCAGATCGTTGTTTAATCCAAGTTGCCTACGCGATTGGTGTAGCTGAGCCTGTGAGCATTACAGTGAATGACTATGGAACAAGCAAAGTCGGAGTTGAGGCTCTGGAAAAAGCGGTTCGTAAGGTTTGGGATTTACGTCCTGCCAGAATTACGAAGGAATTTGAACTTCTTCGTCCTATTTACAGTGCCACTTCCGCTTATGGCCATTTCGGACGCAATGAAGAAGGTTTCACTTGGGAAAAACTGAACAAAGTTGATCAATTGAAAGAAGTCGTAAAGAGTCTTTCATAAAAATTGTTAGTTGGCTGTCTTAAGGACAGAGTGCCTATAGAAGGCAGAATCGGGCGAAATGGATCCTAAATTTATACGAAATTTCTCAATCATTGCTCACATTGACCACGGGAAGTCCACTCTTGCAGATGGACTTCTCCAGGCAACGGGGGCGCTGACGGATCGAGAGAAAAAAGCTCAGTTTTTGGATAGCATGGAGCTTGAGCGAGAGCGTGGGATCACGATTAAAGCTCAGACTGTATGTCTGAATTTTAAATCTAAAGACAGCAATACTTACCAGCTGAACTTGATCGACACCCCGGGGCATGTGGACTTTTCTTACGAAGTGTCTCGTTCTCTTGCCGCCTGTGAAGGGGCGATTCTGGTGGTGGATGCGGCTCAAGGCGTTGAAGCCCAAACTCTGGCCAATGTTTATTTGGCTATTGAAAATAATCTGACCATCATTCCTGTCTTGAATAAAATTGATTTGCCTTCTGCGGACCCTGAAGGCGTGCGTAAACAGATTGAAGAGACTGTCGGGCTTGATTGTACGGGCATTATCCATGCTTCTGCCAAGGAGAAAATCGGTATTACCGATATTCTCGAGGCCATTGTTGAAAAAGTTCCGCCTCCCACAGCAGATCGTAATTTGACTCCGCGGGCTTTGATTTTCGACTCCTGGTTTGATGCCTATCAGGGCGTGGTGATTCTGGTTCGCGTGATGGATGGTTCCATCAAAAAAGGCGACCGGATTAAATTCATGGCTACGGATCGTGATTATGAGGTCCTGCGTATGGGGAAGTACACGCCGTTTCCAGATGCTCAAGATGTTCTTGATGCTGGAGAGGTGGGGTTCATTATCTGCGGTATCAAGGATATTCGCGACGTGAAGGTGGGTGATACTATCACTGCTTCAAAACATCCCTCACAGATTCCATTGCCGGGTTTTAAAAAAATCAAGCCGATGGTCTTTGCCGGGATTTTTCCGATTGTGGCTTCTGAATATGAAAGCCTCCGCGATGCTCTGGATAAATTGTGTTTAAATGACTCTTCTTTGACCTTTGAAGTTGAGAAGTCCATGGCTCTGGGCTTCGGCTATCGTTGTGGTTTCTTGGGGCTTCTGCATATGGAGATCGTGCAGGAACGTCTTGAGCGTGAGTTCAACTTGGACCTTATCACGACAGCTCCCACTGTGGTTTACAGAATTACTAAGACGGATGGTTCGATCCTGATGCTCGAGAATCCTTCAGGAATGCCGCCTGAAACGCAAATTGAGAAGTTTGAAGAACCTTTCGTAAGAGTGACCGTTCATACTCCGACCGAGTATATTGGTGGAATCCTCAAACTTTGCGAAGACAAGCGTGGCATTCAGCAAAAGATGGACTATGTAACCGAGAAAAAAGTCATCATTGAGTACAAGCTTCCGATGAATGAAATGGTAATGGACTTTTATGATCGTTTGAAGTCTATTTCCAAGGGCTACGCTTCTTTAGAATATGAGTTCCTGGATTTTGAAGAAGCTGATTTGGTAAAAATGGATATTTTAATCAATGGGGATCCTATTGATGCTTTATCCTTAATCGTCCATAGATCCAAATGCATTAATCGTGGGCGTGCTTTGACCGAAAAAATGAAAGAGCTGATTCCGCGCCAGCAGTATCAAGTAGCGATCCAAGCGGCTATCGGAGCCAAAATCGTGGCTCGTGAGACCTTAGGGGCGCTTAGAAAAGACGTGACGGCGAAGTGTTATGGTGGTGATATTTCTCGTAAGCGTAAGCTTTTAGAAAAACAGAAGGAAGGTAAGAAACGCATGAAGCAAGTCGGCAATGTCGAAGTGCCTCAGGAAGCATTTCTTGCGATCCTCAAAGTGGAAGATTAATATGAGTACAGAGAAGAAGAATAGTTGGGATTTTCGCAGCAAATACTTTTGGACCGATGGATGGGGATCCATCTTCCTTGCGGTTTTTATTGCTTTATTCATTCGGTGGGGATTTATCGAAGCCTATGTGATTCCTTCAGGAAGCATGTTGCCGTCCTTACTAATTCATGATCACATCTTCGTTAATAAACTTGTTTATGGGATCCGCGTTCCTTTTAGTGAAAATTGGCTTATTAAATTCGGAACTGCGAAACGTGGTGAAGTTATTGTCTTTAAATATCCTAAAGATATGAGCACATTTTTTATTAAACGTGTTGTTGGGGAGCCTGGCGACAAGATTTATTATGAGAATGGAACTCTCTTTATCAATGACAAACCCCAAGAGAAAAAGGTCCCGGTCAGCCAAGATGATTTCAATTGGCTTCGTGATGCGGATTTTCAACGTGATGGAAACCTCGGCGATGATAAAAACAACTATGTTTTCTTCACAGAGGCCTTGGGGGACAAGGATCACAGTATGCTGCTTCGTCGTGGCGATATTTATGAAAGCTACGGTCCTGTTACGGTTCCAGAAGGTCAGCTTTTTGTAATGGGTGACAATCGTAACAACTCGGCGGACAGCCGAGTGTGGGGATTCTTACCTGAGCAAAATATTTTGGGTAGGGCTATGTTTATTTGGTTGAGCTGTGAAGATACAATCCCTGGTATTCCGGTGCTTTGCAATCCATTGACGATTCGGTGGGGTCGCTTCTTCCATCAGGTGAATTAGAAGATGTCTAGGGGAGTAAAAAAAAGTCTTAAAGGAACTTGGCCCCAGGCCATCGGGACTTTTTTTTTCCCTCTATTCATTGTCTTTATCCTGCGTTGGCTTGTCATTGAACCCTTCGTGATTCCCTCCGGCAGTATGATTCCCAATCTTTTGGTTCATGATCATATTCTAGTGAAAAAATACTCCTTGGGTTTAAAAATTCCATTTTCCGATCACTGGTTTGTTCGTTGGAAAGCTCCCCGGCGTGGAGAGGTTCTAGTCTTTCGTTATCCAGAAAATCCCGATGTATTTTACATTAAGCGCTTGATTGGGCTTCCTGGCGATGTGGTCGTGGTGAGAGGCAGTGGACAAATCACAATCAATGGGCAAGAGTGGACTTTGCAAGCTCAAGATTCTTTTCAGAATTCTTCGCAGGAAGATAATTTTAAATACTATCTTGAAGATACAGGTGAACAGAAACATATTGTTCGCTTTTATGGCTCTCCATTGGCAAGCAATGAAAGCCAAGAGTATCGAGTTCCGCAGCAGGAATACTTTTTTATGGGGGATAATCGCGATCAGTCCAGTGACGGACGCGTCTGGGGTTTTGTTCCCGAAAAATACCTTGTCGGTCCCGCTTCAGTCATTTGGCTTAGCTGTGAGAACACCCTGACTTCAGTGTCTTATATTTGTGATCCAAGACAAATTCGCTGGAAAAGATTATTTAATTCAGTACAATAGTTCTATGTTGAGCAGTCAGTGGAAGGATTACCTGGTTACTATTCTAATCTCTATCTTGTTGGCCTTGTTTGTAAGAAGCTTCATAATAACCGCTTACAAAGTACCGACGGGCTCGATGCAACCGGTTCTCAAAGCTGGTGATTTTATTTTTTCTTATCGTATGGCCTACGGCTTTAAACTCCCTTGGAGTCAGATCGCTTGGGGAGAAAAGACCCCTGATCGTGGCGACGTCGTCGTTTTTTCTTACGCGAATCAGACGAACACAAGCTATGTAAAGCGGGTGATTGGGCTACCAGGAGACAAAATCCAAATTACCGGAGGAAAACTTATCGTCAATGAAGTTCCTCTGGATTATGAACTTGAACATTCTTCCTCGGAAAACGCCTTCTATCGGGAAGACAATCCTAATCCTGAATCCTTTGATATTTACCTTGAAAGAGACCTTGGTAACACTCGTCGGGTGATTTTTCAGAAAAATCGCAGCGATCAGGACTTTGGTCCCTTGGTGATTCCCCCGGGAGAAGTCTTTCTCTTAGGGGATAATCGTGACGCCAGCGACGACTCTCGACACTGGGGCACCGTGCCAATTGGGCAAGTTTATGGCAAAGTTCTTTTTGTCTGGTTATCTCTGGATTGGCAAAAGCCTTGGGGCGGAGACCGTTATCCCGGGATTCGCTGGGAACGAGTGTTTTTCGGAGTGCATTAGACTCGTCTTCATTGACACGTTCAGGGGGTGACCAATATTCTCTGCTGCAGATGTCTCAGCCATTCTCTACCTTAATTGAAATTGCCAACTTAGATTTTGTAAAAATAGAGGATCTTTTTCTTTCGGCCCTGGAATTTTCAAAAAATCCAGCAGCGCAAAATTTTGCTGCAAAAACTGCGGCCTTGCTATTTTTTGAGCCCAGCACTCGCACGCGTTTTAGTTTTGAAACCGCCGCCGCTCGTCTTGGACTCCATCCTTTAGTATTAGACGGCGTAAACGGGACCAGCCTTGAAAAAGGTGAAAGTATTGAAGACACGGTTTTGAATATCGCAGCGATGCAGCCTTCCGCAATCGTCATTCGTTGCGGAGATGAGGTCGATCTTTATTCTTTGCAAGAAAAAGCAAAGATTCCGATTTTGAATGCCGGTTGGGGTAAACGAGCTCATCCTTCGCAAGCCTTGTTGGATGCGCTGACTTTGAAAGCCAACGGTCGCGACTTAAAAAAAGAGAAGCTATTAGTCATTGGCGATATAAAGCACAGTCGCGTAATGGGTTCTCACTTCCAGTTGGCTAAGATCTTAGGCTACGAAATTGGAATGTGCGGTCCTAAGGAATTTCTTCCAGAGAATAATTCTTCCGGTATTCACTTCACGAATCTTACGGATGGTCTTTCCTGGGCGACCTCGGTGATGGCTTTAAGAGTTCAACATGAGCGCCATGGCAAAGATCACTCCATAGATAATTATCAAGCTAACTATCCCAATCAGTATGGATTGAGTTTACAAAAGCTCAAAGCTTGGAAGTCGGATGGTTTGATCATGCATCCCGGACCTGTGAACTATGGAGTTGAACTCAGTTTAGATGTGAATCAAGATCCCCGTTGCAAAATTCTAGAGCAAGTAAAGTGGGGAACTTATTTACGCCAGGCCTTGCTCGCTGGCGTTCTCTCGGCAAAGGCGGTCTCGTGAAAAAAATATTTCTCGTCCTGGAAACCGGGGAAGTTTACTCTGGAAAATGGCATGGTGGTGAAAATCGTGCCGGAGAAGTGGTGTTTAATACCTCCCATTCAGGCTATGAGGAAATTGCCACCGACCCTTCTTATTTTAATCAAATCGTGGTCATGACGGCTCCTATGCAAGGAAACTATGGCATTGATATGAAATCTTGGGAGTCCACTCGTCTGTGGATCGAAGGGTTTATTACCCTGCAACTCCAAGAGTCCACCCGGGATAGGGCTTGGGTTCAGTGTTTAAGTGAAAATAAAATTCCTGTAGCCTCTGAGTTTGATACCCGCGAGCTAGTTCTGCGCCTGCGTTCAGGCGGAACTCCCTGGGGAGCACTGGTTCAGTCGGATAATGAAGCCGACGCTAAAAGGAAGGCTTTTAGTTTAATCGACGAAAAGAAGAGATTAGAAAAGGATTGGGTTTATTTAGCTAGTCGAAAAACCAAAGAATCTCGTCGCGGTGATTTTTTAGGTGGCCCAAAAGTAGCAGTCCTTGATTTTGGCTCTAAAGAAAACATATTGCGGGAACTTCAAAGATATTGTTCAGAACTCGTGATTTATCCCAGCCGTGCGACAGCGCAAGAATTGCTTTCTAGCAATCCTGATTTTGTGATGCTCACCAACGGTCCCGGCGATCCGGCGGCTGTGCAAGTGGCGCCGCAGACAATTCGTGAACTTGTTGGTAAAAAACCAATATTTGGTATTTGTATGGGGCATCAGGTTTTGTCTTTAGCTTTAGGCGCCAAGACCTATAAACTTAAGTTTGGCCATCGTGGAGCCAATCATCCTATTAAGGATGATCTCTTGGGACAGATCTATATGACTAGTCAAAACCATGGTTATGCCGTAGATCCTCAAAGTTTGCCGGCAGAGGCCCGCGTCACTCAGATTAATTTGAATGATGGAACCGTGGCGGGGTTTTATAATCCTGAAAAGAAATATTTAGGAATCCAATATCATCCTGAAGCCTGCCCTGGTCCTCATGAGGCAAAAAACTTATTTAAGTTTTTTATAGAGAAAGTTTTATGAACGAGTACGAAAAGTTAATTAAAAAGATTTTGGATCACTTTGCGGGAGACAACTTCAAAGCGGAACTTATTCGTGCCAAAAAGGAATTTTTTGAAAACTCGGGGACTTTGGATGAACATTCGGAATATTATGAATTGCGCATGTCTCAGTTCTACGATTGGTATTTCTTCACTCGAGAGCTGAGTGGTTATGGCCAAAGCCCTTTGAATGCCTGCTTGCTTGAACGCGAGCTGCGCTTTTCAGAAGAAGAGCTTAAACAATTGGCAGTTTTAAAGCAAAATCGTCACTCTGTTTTTGAATTTAATAAAATCAAAGGGACAGACGTTTACATTAAAGATCTCTTAGCGAATAAAAAAGTCGTGGTGAAGTCCTCTCCTTGGATTTTCGGTTTTGCCGAAGAAGAGCTGTTTGAAGCTCGCTTGATTCCCTGTGGTAATAACTTTATTTTTACCCGTGGCTTTTGTTTTCATCCGGAGCTTGCTAAAAAATTTATTTTGGATGAAGTAAAGCGCCATCGTAAGGATCCAGATTTAGATCCTGATTATATGATGCTTCGGTTTATTAAAATGCGTTTTAAATACGAGCAATATAGACATGTGAATCCCGAAATGATTTATACCAACGACGGCAAGCTGGGATTATAGAGCTCGCTGATATTGCTAAAGACATTGCAATTAATTTGCAAATACACTGTTACTTTTAATGTGTAATTAAAGGAGTCCTCCTTGCCGCGCAGAGCTGATATAAAAAGAGTTTTGATTATTGGCAGTGGACCGATTGTTATCGGTCAAGCCTGTGAATTTGATTACTCAGGCACTCAGGCCTGTAAGGCATTGATGAAAGAGGGCCTTGAGGTCATTCTTGTTAATTCCAATCCGGCCACGATCATGACAGATCCAGAAGGAGCCACCCGCGTTTACGTGGAGCCCCTTAAAGTGGACTACCTGGAAAAAATTATCGCTAAGGAACGACCGGATGCGGTCATTCCCACCCTAGGGGGTCAAACAGCTTTGAATTTGGCCTTAGAGCTTCATAAACATGGAATCCTTGAAAAATACAAAGTGGAATTACTCGGAGCCACTCCGAAGGTGATCGAAGCTGCGGAAGATCGTGAGATCTTCCGCAGCATTCTTGACAAAGTAGGGGCGAAATACCCTAAGAGCCACATGGTCCGTACTTATGAGCAGGGTCAGCAAGTGGCGGAAGTTCTCGGTTATCCTCTGATTCTTCGCCCCAATTACACTTTGGGCGGTGGTGGCGGCGGCATTGCCTATACTCCAGAAGCCTACCAAAAAATGCTAGTGGGTGCCCTTCATGAGAGTCCCACTTCTGAAGTTTTGGTGGAAGAAAGTATTCTGGGCTGGAAAGAATATGAACTTGAAGTGATGCGAGACGCAGCGGGATCTTTTGTGGTGATCTGCAGTATCGAAAATCTGGATCCTTGCGGAGTTCACACCGGAGACAGCATCACAGTGGCTCCTCAGCAAACTCTCAGTGATCAAGAATATCAAGCCATGCGCGATGAAGCCTATAAAATTATTAACGAAGTGGGTCTCGCAACCGGTGGTGCGAACATCCAGTTTGCCACTCATCCGACCACAGGTGAGCGGGTGGTGATTGAAATGAATCCACGCGTGAGCCGCTCCTCAGCTTTAGCGAGTAAGGCCACGGGGTTTCCTATTGCTAAAATTGCCGCGATGTTGGCCATTGGCTATCGCTTGGATGAAATTCGCAACGACATCACCAAGAGCACTCCTTCTTGCTATGAACCGGCCCTCGACTACGTCGTAACCAAAATTCCGTATTTTGCTTTCGAAAAATTCCCGGGAGCTACAGACAGTCTGAATACGCAAATGAAGAGTGTCGGTGAAGTGATGGGAATCGGCCGGACGCTGCAGGAGTCTTTGATGAAGGCTCTGGCCTCTCTGGAAAAGAATCCTCAAGGTATTCCTGAGATGGTTCTTTCAATTGATAAAGTGTCTTATCCGAACAGCCAAAGGATTTATCATCTCTTCCAGATTTTCCGGGAAGGGAAGTCCGTCGCGGAAGTGGAAGCTTTGACGCAAATTAATCCATGGTTCTTAGAGCAGATCGAAGGCCTGGTCGTTTTTGAAAGAAAATTTAAAACAGAATTTTTCACCGATAATAAAGACCTGCTTCTAGAAGCAAAACGAAAAGGTTTTACCGACGCCCGCTTAGGAGTGCTTGTTGGTAAAACTGAACAAGAGATACGGGAGCTGCGTGATAAGTATGACCTTCATCCGCGTTATCAACAGGTGGATACCTGTGCCGGTGAATTTGAATCCTCCACTCCCTATTTTTATTCCTCTTATTGGTTTAATAAAAGTGTGCCCTTGAAGGTCAAAGACCCTGTGGTGTTGATTGGCAGTGGTCCAAATCGCATTGGCCAAGGAATTGAATTCGATTATTCCTGTGTCCGTGGAGTTAAGGCTTTTCAAAAAACTGGTCATCCTGTGATCATGGTGAACTCGAATCCAGAGACTGTTTCTACGGATTATGACACCTCTGATGTTTTGTTTTTTGAACCTCTGACAGCGGAGAGCCTCATTGAAGTTATGCGCTACACAAAGCCCATGGGTTTTGTGACTCAGCTAGGTGGTCAAACTCCTATCAACTTAGCGCCTAAGCTGCAAAAGGCCGGCTTTAAGATTTTGGGTTCCACCCTTGAGACGATTGAGCTTGCTGAAGATCGCGGACTCTTTAGTAAGATCTGCCGGGAACTAGACTTAAAAATTCCAAACTCTGCCATGGTAGGAAATATTGAAGAGGCCTTGGCCCAAGAAAGCCATGTCGGTTATCCGATGATTGCACGTCCAAGTTATGTTTTGGGGGGTCGGCGAATGGAAGTGGTTGAAAATCGAGAAGAGCTTCAATCTTATTTTGAGCGCCATCGAGAATTCATTTCTAAAGATCGACCGTGTATGATTGATCAGTTCTTGCTCGGAGCTTTGGAAGTCGATGTGGACCTTGTAAGAGGAGCGGATTGGACTTTGATCGGCGGAATCGTTGAGCATATTGAGGCCGCGGGTGTTCACTCCGGCGACAGCATGGGAGTTTTACCTCCGCAACGTCTTCGCGAATCCACCTGTGAGCGTATTGAGCTTTTGAGCATTCAATTAGCTGAGCGCCTCAAGGTGATTGGCCATTTGAATCTCCAATTGGCGGTTAAAAATGACGCTATTTATGTTTTAGAAGCGAACCCTCGCAGCTCTCGTTCAGTTCCCTTTATTGCGAAGGCCACAGGTATTCCCTTGATTGATCTGGGAGTCGCTGCCGTATGTGGGGTGCCTAAATCTCAGCTAAAACTTGAGAATCTTCAATGGCGAGACACATCCACCGTGTCCGTCAAAGGAGTGGTTTTTCCTTTCAAAAAATTCTCGGAAGCTGATTCAATTCTCGGACCTGAGATGAAGTCTACCGGCGAAAGCATGGGTCGCGGATCTGATTACGCCGAAGCTTTGATGAAAGCCTTTATTTCCAGCAATGTGCATCTGCCCCAAAAAGGAGAGGTTTTCTTCTCCTTACGTGACAAGGATAAAGAAAGCCTCTTGGGCTTAGCTCGGGTTTTAATGAAAATGGGTTATACCATCTCCGCAACTGCTGGAACCGCGAAATACTTTAATCAGAAAGGTGTTCATTGTCTGGCTCTTAAAAAAGTGGATGAAGGACGTCCTCATTGTGTGGATCGCATTCGCTCAGGGCATGTCAGTTTGGTTATCAATACCACAGCAGGTCGTCGCGCCATCGAAGCCAGCTTTGATATCCGACGTGCCTGTACGGACTATAGCATTCCTTGCTTAACCGAGAGTGATGCCGCGGAAGCCTTCGTTTTGGCTCTACGAAAAGTGCGAACAGGACAAAGTGATGTTCAGCCGTTGAAGGCGACCGAAGTCTTTAATTGAAAATCCAGTGAATACGAATAGAATGATGCCATATGGCTATTCTTCAAGTAAAAGCATTAAATAAAACATTTGCGGGGGGGCTATTTGAAAAGCCTCGCCATGTTCTAAAAGATGTTACTTTTTCCCTTCCTGCAGGGGAAACCACGGGTTTCGTGGGAAGTAATGGCTCTGGGAAAACCACGTCTATTAAATGCATGCTGGATTTTATGCGCCCGGATTCAGGGGAAATTCTTTTCTTCGGCGCGACCCTCGGTCTTTCAGCAAAAAAGCGTATTGGCTATCTTCCTGAACGTCCTTATCTCTACGAGTTTTTGAGTGGAATGGAGTTCTTGCGTCTCCACTGGGATTTGGTCCAGAATTCTCGAAAAGATTTTATAGAGCGAGCCCATGAGGCTCTTAAGCGCGTAAATTTATATGATGCTCGCGATAAGAAGCTTCGCCAATACTCCAAAGGAATGTTGCAAAGGGTTGGCATTGCCCAGGCTATTTTAAATAGACCAGATTTATTAATCCTTGATGAGCCGATGTCCGGTCTAGATCCCGATGGGCGCGGATTGGTCAAAGATATCCTTCGCGAAGAATCTAAGCGA
Organism: Pseudobdellovibrionaceae bacterium; assembly: GCA_036559425.1. GTDB lineage: Bacteria > Bdellovibrionota > Bdellovibrionia > Bdellovibrionales > Bdellovibrionaceae > JACMRP01. The sequence goes on from DATBTE010000385.1 coordinate 11,988, forward strand.
GGGACGAGCTTGTTTTTCAGTAGTCACCTCATGCAAGACATGGAGGAGCTTTGTTCTCATCTAGTCATCATTAATAAAGGAGCGATTCTTTATGATGGAGATCTGCTGCCCTTTATGAAGCAATATGCAAGCTTAGAAGACGCTTTCCGTTTTGCTACAGAGCAAGGAAGGGAAACTTTATGAGGAAGGTTTTTGTTATCGCAGTGACCACCCTTCGAGAAATGATTCGCGAGAGATTCTTCCTGATTATAGTTTTCATAGCCGTGGCTTTTTTTGGAGTAAGTCTTTTGTTGGGAGCTCTCTCCTTCGGTGAGCAACAACGAATCTTAGTCAATTTGGGATTTACCGCGATTGAAGTCGCTTCAGTAGGGATCTCTCTCTTTGCTGGAGCGTTTTTGATTTCAAAGGAAATTGAAAAGCAGACATTATTGTTGGTTTTGGCTCGTCCGATTTCCCGCGATCAATTCTTGATGGGAAAAATTTCTGGGATTCTTGTCCTCAATACCTTGTTAGTTTGGGCCCTGGGGACGGTTTTATACTTCTTGCTTGGGACAAGGTCCGATTTTTTGAACTTTACAACAATCTTATTTTCGATCTGGTTTGAGTCCGTCATTACCCTGTCTCTCGTAATTTTCTTTAGCATTGTTGTACGTCCTATCTTATCCTTGATGATGACTTTTGGGATTTTGATGCTGGGGGAGTGGATTCCGGACTTGCAATTCTTTGCTGAGAAAAGCAAAGATCATTTCTTCATTAATGCGGTGAAAGTAGTCACCTGGATAACTCCGAATTTATTTCGCTTTAACTGGAAGTCTTATTATTTTTTAGAATTAGGATTTGATGGACAGGACATAGTCTGGATGATTGCCCACTCCTTCGGTTGGGCCCTGATTGTTTTTGTTTTAGCTTGCTTACTTTTTAGGAGAAAAGATATTGTCTGAACTGGATGTTTTTTTCTATTTATTTTTCTTTTTACTCGGAGCCTGCTTCGGCAGTTTTTCCAATGTAATCATCTATCGTATGCCTAAGGGTGAAAGCGTGGTGAAACCGCGAAGTCGCTGCCAGAAGTGCGGTAAAAATGTGGCTTGGTATGATAATATTCCGCTGTTGTCCTGGTTTCTTTTACGTGGAAAATGTCGTCATTGCGGAGCTAAATTTTCCTTCCGGTATTTTTTTGTAGAGTTTCTCACGGCCTTTTTGTTTAGTTTAGCTTATTTTTATCTTGGCTTAACTTGGAATCTACTGGAGGCGTTGATTTTTATTTTCCCTCTCGTTTGCTGTACCTTTATCGATTTCGATCACATGATTTTGCCAGATGAGTTTACGCTCTCAGGTGTTGTGATCGGCCTTCTTGGCGCGTGGTTAAATCCACAGCGTGAATTTTTAGATGCTCTTATAGGCACCTTCATGGGCGGCGGATTTTTGTGGGCGATGGCTTATCTCTATTATGTTTTCACAAAGCAAGATGGTATGGGCGGAGGAGACATCAAGCTTTTGGCTTGGATCGGCGCTGTCCTGGGATGGAAAGCGGTTCCCTTCGTGATCATGACTTCGGCTGTGATCGGAAGTGTAGTTGGTTTAATCTTGGCGAGAAAACAAAAGCAAGGCTTAAAGACGATGATTCCCTTCGGTCCGTATCTAGCCCTAGGTGCAGTTCTTTATATGTTTGGCGGTCAGACCATAGCCTTATGGTATTTTAATTTATTTCTCCCAGCCTTTAGCTAGACTCACCCGTTTGACATTCGTGTCTCCAGAAGAAATAATTTTAATAGTTAGAATTTAGGCTGGTGCCTAAACATTTGATTTTAGACCAGTGTCTGAAATGGTGGCTGGAAAAACATGTTTTTTAAATCGAAAAAAGTACTGGGACTCGACATTGGCACGAGTTCTATCAAAATTGCTGAGTTGGATGTTTCCAGAAAGGGAGCTCAGTTAGTCTCTTTCGGTTTTGCTCCAACTCCTCCAAATTCAGTAGCCGCTGGCGAAATCTCTGATGTCTCTTCCGTCGGGGCGGCCGTTCAGGGGCTTCTTAGTGAAGTTAATTCGAAAAGAAAAAACATTTCCACCGGAATGTGGGGAACCGCTGTTATTGTTAAGAAAATAACCATTCCTAAGATGGATCAAAAACTGATTCAGGATCAAATTCGCTTTGAAGCGGAACAATATATTCCTTTTGATATTAACAACATAAGTCTTGCTCATCATGTTCTGAGTACTAGTTCTTCTGAAGATACTATTGATTTACTTTTAATCGCTGCTCAAAACGAATTAGTTTTTCAGTACACGGCGGTGGTTGAATCCGCAGGACTCAAATGCAGTGTTTTGGATGTGAGTGGCTTTGCACTCGCAAATTGTTTTGAAGCTAATTATGGAAAGCTTACTCGCGATGTCGTTGGAATCCTTAACTTTGGTGCCTCCATCACCAACTTTGTAGTCATCTATAAGGGGGATGTGGTCTTTTGTAGAGATGTCCCGGTTGGCGGTCAAAACTATACAAATGAAATCCATAAAAGTATGGGAATTTCTCGACACGAAGCTGAAGCTTTAAAGCTCAGTGCTGTTTCTCGTCGGGGTGAGGTGCCGGCGGAAGTTCACAGTATTATTCACTCTACTAACGAAATAGTCACTGATGAGATTCGTAATAGTTTGGACTTTTTAAGTGCCACAACAAACGGTTTAACTTTAAATCATTGTTTCTATACAGGTGGCAGCTCAACGACCACGGGTCTCATTGAAAATGTTTCTCGAGTGACGGGAATTCGATTTGATCCTTTTAACCCTTTTACCAAGGTCACTGCCAATTCAAAAAAGTTTTCACCTGATTATCTTAATCAGATCAGCCATTTTGCTGCTATCGCTACAGGGCTGGGTCTTCGCCAGTCGGGAGATAGTCAATGATTCGTATTAACCTCGCTTCGATACGAACAATGGCGGCTGCCACAAGAGGGACCATTGAAGGAGATGGTGCCGGTGAGGTTGTAATTTCTGAAGAGGGGCGTAAGGATGCACTTGTAAAGCTTTTGGTGATTTTAATCGCTCCAATGGCATTGTACTTATACGAAAATCAAAATATTCCAACCATTCGGAATGAGTTGAATCGCAAGCTAGCATCTCTTGCAGAGCTGCAAGCTTTTAATGCCAAGGCTGAAGATTCGGTAAAAGAAATCAAGAAATTTAAAGAAGATGAGAAGAAAATCCAAACTCGTATTGCAGTTTTAGAGAAAATTGCTAAGGATCGTTTCCGTGAGGTGAAAGTCCTGGATCTTTTCCAACAAGTAATTCCTGAAAAACTTTGGTTTACACGGGTAGAAATCAAAGAAGGCAAAGT
>DATBTE010000386.1:0-2301 GCA_036559425.1 Pseudobdellovibrionaceae bacterium
AAGTTTTTCCAAGTGTTTAAATTCATCTCCTGACCGCAGCTTTAAGGCACGCTCCTTGCCCTCTAACGCATCCATCAGAAATCTTTCAAAAGCATAAATAGGTCCTGCTATTCGATGGGAAATCAATCTGCCAACAGCAAAGAGAATGGCACAGAAAGCCATACAAATGCTCGCATAAGTGAGGACAAAGGGCACCAGGAACTTATTTAATAGGAATTGATTATTGCCCACCAGTTCCGCAATGGTGACTCGCAAGTAAGTGTAAGAAAAAACCAGACTGACCATAGTGAGGCTGAGGCCCACCGCCATCAGAATCAAACAATATTTGAGTTGAAATTTTCTATTGATCCAATATTGTCTGCGGGCATTGTGTTCAGGCCATAAAAGATCACCTTCGCGGACGATCGCAAAAATGATCATGCCATAACCGACCCATTGAAGCGCATCAGCCAGATTAAAAGCCGGGCTCGAAAGGCTTGGTGAACCCAAAACAATAAAATCGATGACGTAACCATAGATAATGCGATCTGCAACGTTGCCAAGAATTCCACCGAGAAGGATCGAGAGCCCCGAACGCAATGTCAGACTGCGAATGGGCAGTAAGTACTGTACAATCACGTAGGAGCAGAGGAGGAAAGCGCCCCCCGTGGAAAGAGAAACAATCCGCAGCACCGCCGGTAAGTCCGAGAAAAGTCCTAACATTGCGCCATGATTGTGGTGAAGAATGAAACTTACTGGACCATGGGTTACGGTTCCTTGTAGGCCGGTTGTTGCAATTTTACTTACTCGGTCAACAAGCCAAGTTATAACTAAAGGCAGAGTTACTAGGAACCAGTCGCGTTTTCTCATATCTTTTCAATGTATCAAGTGATTTTCCTTGAGAGCAACAAGGCACATCGATACCATTTTTTAGTCTAGGGAGATTTTTATGAAGTACCTTTTATTTGTTTGCCTTTTAACTTCGGGACTTTCGATTTCTGTTTCGGCTTCCGCTGAGGAGAATTTAAAAACAGAGCTTCAGAAGCTGATTAAGCACTCAGGAATTCGAGAATCGGACTTAGGGCTCTATATCACTATGGGTGAAGGTGAAAACCAAGAAGTAGTGATGGATCTGAACTCTAAAAGAAAAATGATTCCGGCCTCCATCTCGAAGGTCGCAACGACGTCGGCAGTGCTGGACTATTTTCCCCCCGGTTTCAAATTCAAGACCCAACTGCTGTCAGCAAGTCCAGTTCGAGAAAAAGTTCTCAAAGGAGATCTCATTCTGAAAGGCGGGGGAGATCCTAGCTTTGTTTCAGAAAACATGTGGTTTTTGGTGAACAATTTCAAACGCAACGAGATTCAAAAAATTGAAGGCGATATTGTGGTGGATGATTCACTTTTTGACCAAAAAAGATATGATTCCAGCCGTCAGCCAGAACGGGTCGATCGCGCCTACGATGCTCCAGTAGGGGCGATGTCCTTTAACTGGAATTCAATCAATATTTTCGTGCGGCCAGGCGAAAAAAGTGGACAACCAGGGAAGGTCTTTTTAGATCCAGAAAATGATTATGTACATCTGGTGAATAAGACGACCACCAATGGGGGCAGCGAAAATAGTTTGGTGGCTTCGCGGGTCGAGGATAAAAACTTCCAGGGTGATGTGATTCACGTGAGTGGAAAGATCGGCAAGGATTCCAAAGAGATAGCGATTTTTAAGAACATCACTCAACCGGATTTATGGGCGGGCTATAACCTCAAGTCTTTTTTGAACCAGAGAGGCATTTCCGTGACAGGAAAAATTCGCACAGGCAAAGTTCCGGAGAAGGCCGTGATTCTTGCGGAGTCCGAGAGTAAAGGGGTGGAACAATCCCTCCAAGATATGAATAAGTTTTCCAATAATTATGTAGCCGAAATGTTCACCAAGCAGTTGGGGGCTTTGAAAGCACAGCCAGGGAGTTTGGAAACGGGAATGGAAATGATCCAAGCTCATTTGAAAAAAATCGAGCTTCCTGAAGATCAATATTATTTTCAAAATCCTTCTGGCTTAACTAGGGACAATCGCATCAGTGCTTTTGCGATGTGGAAGATCATTCATCATTTGCGGAAGGACTTTCAAGTTCAACCGGAATTTTTAGCTTCGCTGCCCATTGCCGGAATCGATGGCACTCTGAAGAAGCGAATGAAAAACAGTCCCGGGGAACGATGGGTCAGGGCAAAAACCGGATTTTTGACCGGAGTTGTGAGCCTAGCTGGTTACGCTGGACGTAGTGATGGTCGAGTTTTTAGCTTCACCTTTATCTTCAATGGTACAAAAGATGA
>DATBTE010000387.1:0-7257 GCA_036559425.1 Pseudobdellovibrionaceae bacterium
GGAAATATTCCGGTGATCGCCGCTGGGGGAATTTACACTCATCAAGATATTTTAAAATACATCGACATGGGCTGTGCTGGAGTGCAGATGGGAACTCGCTTCCTGGCGACCCATGAGTCCGGCGCAAATGCAGAATATAAAAAAATGTTAGTGGAGTGTAAAGAAGAGGACATCGAGCTTGCGAGCAGACCAGGATCACCTTGCGGAATGCTTTTCCACGTGATCAAACAGTCACCTTTTTATCAGCAAGCCGTGGCTCGTGAACGTGCCCCTAAGTGTGATAAGGGTTATCTGTTAAATAAAGGTCATTGTCCTTCAAAGTACGAAAACGAAAAAACTTTTTGTATTTGTAATGGTCTTTTGTCTTCGATTAATCTTAACAATAAAGACGAAAAAGATCTTTATACAGTAGGCGCCAATGCTTATCGCATTGACCGCATTTTGAGCGTGCATGAGTTGATGGCGGAGCTTCAAGATATTCCTTTGAGTGAAGCAAGTTCAGGAGCGAGCTGCCTCAAGCAAGAAACATGTGTTCATCAAAAGATCATTTAGTTGGCTCTTGACTCGTTAGGCTTCTATGGATCAGTCAAAAAATTATATAACTCCGTCAGGCGTTGCAAAACTCAAGGCGGAGTATCATGAATTGATGCACGTCGAACGTCCCAAGGTTGTGGAAGTTGTCACTTGGGCCGCTGGCAATGGGGATCGCTCTGAAAATGCCGATTATCAGTATGGTAAAAAGCGTCTTCGCGAGATTGATAAGCGCGTTCGTTTTCTGATCCAGAGAATTGATAAAGCAGAAGTGATTGATCCAAAGACCATAGATTCCGCCACCGTGTTTTTTGGAGCCACCGTGAAGATCATGAATGAGGAGGAACAAGTGATGACTTACCAGATTGTTGGTGAGGACGAGTTTGACATTAAACTTGGAAAAATCTCTTGGAAATCACCCCTGGCTCGGGCTCTGTTAGGAAAGAAGGTCGGCGATGAAGCGGTGGTTCATAAGCCGAATGGCGAAGAGTACATCACCATCGAAGAAATCCAGTATAAATAGATGGTTCATTTTAAGAGTCTCACCCCCTTTTTATTTTTTCTTTTAATTTCACAGACAGGGTCATTCGCTAAGTCAGAAACTCAAGGGAAAGTCAGTTTCCTAGGGATCAGCCGTCCTGAACTCAAGTCTGACTTTGCCGAGTCTGCGGATTTCGTGGTGGAGCTTGAAGGAGAACATAAATATTATTTTAATAAAAATTTGAGCTTTCAGGTCTCACCTTGGGTGCGCTCCAATTGGGCCTCGAAAGATTCCGTACAAAAGTTTTTTCTCGAGGCTCAAGAAATCGCGATCAGCTATAAGAAGTCTTCTCAAAAAGTGATGATTGGTTTTCATCGACAGATTTGGGAAGGGACAGATCTGGTCAATCCTATGTCCTTGCAGAATCCTCAGTTTTATCTTGATCCGCTAGTGACGAAGGCTCGAAGTTCGGCTGGCCTTTTCTATTCAGATCAAATCGGAAGCTTCAGCTGGGATTTTTCTTATATTCCTAAACAAGGGAAATCGGTTTTACCGGGGGAACACAGCGCTTGGTGGCCGCGAAGTCTGAATCTGCCTTTGCAGACCGAGAGCATGGAAGTCAGGTTGCCCGAAGATATCGCTTATCAAATTAATAATGACGAAGTTCTGGATCGGGCTTTGGACCACAATGTGGGGTTCAGGCTGATGATAAATTTAAATTCCTTGGATGTCGCAATGGCGGGATTTGAGGGAAGTTCTCAGGCTCCGCTTTTAATTCCAGTGCTGACCATGAATCCTATCGAAGTGTCTCCTCGTCAAGTTTTTCAGGTGACCTCACCGATCGCTATTACGCCGACTTACTTTCGACGTCGAGCGATGGCCGGAGTGATGACTTGGAGCTTGAATCCTTGGGTTTTGCGTTTGTCGGCACAGCATATTCAACCGATGGGGGATTCGCCGCTGTTGCCGGGATGGTCAGAGTTATTTGTTGCTGGTATTGAAAGAAATTTTGCGCTGGGAAACCAGGATCTGATGATATTACTGCAAGGAGTCTCCTCGAAGAAAGCGGAGACGGGCAGTCTGTCGACTTTGGAAGCTCTGCTTGAGCGTGCCTTGATGTTAGGGTTGGGGTGGCGGCCCACGGAAACCGTGACGTTCCTGAGTGTATTCTATCAAGAGCAAAGAAAGTTCTCATTCTTTTTTCACAATGAATTGAAGTTGAACCATAATGAACGGTGGTCCTCACAGCTGGCAGTGGATATTTTTGAAGGCAAAGCTGATTCGGCCCTCGGGACGTATAATAAGAATGATCAATTCACTTATCAGTTAAGTTGGGCATTTTAGAAAAACGGCCTGATTATTTTCCGACCTATTTCCTAGCTCGGTTACTGCTCCGCTTGTGCCTCCGATAACCTTTGTTATCGCAGATCTTTCAATCTTGAGGAGAACAGGTTTTTGAAGAGATTCTGTTCTTTCTTGGACCATGGAGCTTGATTAAATAAATCAAAGTTTCTCGTGGCTTTTAAAAGAAGATTGTTTAACATGTTTTCGATCGCTTCGGTTCGAAGCCCAAACCTTTTCCCAAATTCAATAAATGTTTTTCTTTTGAGATTATCTTTTTTGCCGTCTAAAGGTAAAGCCATCTGAGTGTCCCCATATATTATTGTCGGAATCAAATCATAGGCAGGGGTCAAAGAGACAACTTTTGTCTCTGGCGACACAGTTACGCTGATGTTTTTACCGTGGAGGTCTCCATTTCCGATTAAATATGAAAATGAAATCATCTGCATTAAGTTTAAAATTCCCACTTGAGGAGCTGTTAAGACTTTTCGCAGTTCCTTTGTGATGTCATTGATTGAAGTGTTGTATTTATCAAAAGGATAAATGTCTAATAATTGGCAAGCATCCTCTTGGTGAACTCTGATAATTTTACTATCTGAGGAAATGCGATCAAATCTCTCTACCATCAATGCCTTATTGTGATCACGATCTTCTATTATTTTTGCCTTGGAACTTATGAGGCCGCACTTTTTTGCATATAATAGGCAGATAAATTCATCTTCAATAAGGTGAGGTTTATCCTTTGGGTTTAATTTTATAATGTAAGACTTCTTTCTATTTGTGCCTCTTAAAGGCAATGAAATCATTGATGCTGAAATCTTCTCTTGAATTCCAGTCAAGGCCTCAGGAACCGATAGAGTTTCCAAGAAATAGTCGTAAAAATTCACAATAGTTTTATTTTTTAGAATGATTTTAGAGTCATCCTGAGTCTTGAATTCAGTGTGAATGTCGCCGATAAAATCAGTTCCAGCGAGGCGAAAAATATTAAATAGATCGTCCTTCGAAATTTTATTCCTTTCAAGGAGTAATTTAAGTCTTAGTCCCTCCGGTAAAAGATTTGCAAAAAAAGGATGTAAATTATGTCCCTCAATAACATATTCAATCTGGGAAACAGGCATTTTGAAACAGAGATTCTCACTAGCCTCGATAGCTTTTGCGTATTTAAAGACGGCACCCTTGCTGGTTCTTGCCAGGGTGCCAATGAGGATGTTATTTTTGTATATTGAAATTTCTTGTTGTCGTGTCATGGATTGATATTTACCGATTTTTCGCCCCACTTGCATTCCAGTTTAATTCCCAGCACATGTAGGACCTGGAGAACGTGGGACCAACGGACTGAGGGCTTTCCACTTTCTAATTGGCTGATAAAGTTGAAGGAAGTGCCGGAAAGAGCAGCTAATTGTTTTTGGGTTAGATTTTGGGTCTTTCGAACTTCATGAATAAAGTTACCTAAGTTTTGTTCATTGTTTTTTTTCATATGATCGAATGATTTTATATGAATTAAATAATTTGTAAAGATAAATCGCAAAAAAATAACACGATCATGTGAATATTTTATTGTTTTTCCTGTTTTTTTAGTTAAATTGAGATAAATCACACGATCGTATGTGTACAGCTCAAGGTCCAAATTCAAAAATCATTTCGTTTTGTGAGCCAAAGCGAAATTGTTGCAGCAAGAAAGGTCTGAGACCTTCCAGTTGCACCTTAGGAATTTGTAAAAAGTGACTTTTTTCAAAAAGACTTTTTTTGACGCTCTCTTCAATCAGTGACTTTGAAATGATGGTGCAGGGATCAAAGCGCTTTACATAGTCTTCGCCAAAGGTGATTTTGCTATGCAACTGGTTTGAGGAAGGGAACAGGGAAGGAGCAAGCATCAACTGACCTTTTTCGATCGTCAGCGCTAACTGGCCCTGCAATTGATTTTGAATCAAGAGATAATTCCAAGGGGCATTTTCACGCTCAGCGACCAACCAAGACCCCAAATAAAGATTCATATTCCAAGATTTTTTAGCATTAAGACTGAGGGTCGATCCTGGCAAGACCCGCGTGTTGAGAGTAAAAGCGGCGCTCTTGGAGAAATTCATTAAGTCAGGCCAGATAAAAAATTGAAGAAAGCGTGAATGGAGGAGCCGTGAAAAAGCAGAAAGCTTGTTGAGTTGAGTTTGCAAGGTTTGTTGTAGTAGAGCCGCTTGCATAAATTGCTGGAAACCTTTTTCGCCAAAAACGAGAGAGGGACGAGTCGTCGAAAGATTCGGAAGAGGGCGGCCCCTCAGGTCAGTGATAGGATTGCCACTCTCATTTTTTCCATTTGAAACCAGAACTTGAAAGTCGATCCCACTCTTGGAAATATTCTGCAGCGCCTTCAATTCGTATTGATACGTTGAACTTTGAAATTGCAAAAGGTGGGGTTGTAAGGCTTTGGCCAGCAAGGTGTTGACCTTTTGATTTAATGAAGTTTGTAAAAAATCTCTAATCTGATTTTCGAACTGTGTGGCCTCGCTTAATTGATTTTGAATCTCTTGTTGGATGAGATCCGCAAAACCGCTAGGCCCCGTGCATTGAATAGACGAAATCACCCAGGAATGAGGCGGCCACTGAAATTCAAAGTTCGAAATCACTCCCTGTGCTTCCTGGTTGCGAGCTTCCCATTGGACCAGGGCTTTAGCTGCGGATTGATTTTGCGTTAATTGAATGGGGCTACAACTCGCCTGAAGATTAACAATAACCTGGACTCCATTAAGACTGCGATGGATTTGTTTTTGAATGGTCATGGCGGGGATGAGCAAAGAAATTTCGATTTGCTTTGAAGTTAAAAACATTTGTTCGGACACTGGGTTTTCCTGAAGCGAAAGAGGATCCAGGCTATAAGCCACTGCAAGACGAACTTCTGGGATAGCTATAGGTCCAAATGAACTTGAAACTGTCAAATCCTTGAGCGCAAAAGTCTCTTTAAAAGTGGGGGATTCTTGAGGGAGGGATAATTGCTGCTGGACGGCATCCCATGGAATATGAAGAAATCCTTCAATAGTGAGACCATGTGCGGAAAAAGAGATCAAGAGTGAAAGAAAAAAAACCGATATATTTATCATAGTAGTGATGTATCGGACGGTGGTCGAGTCTAGATAAGGGAAATATACACTTGAAGCTATTTCTTAAAAATATTTTTTCTAAATTTTTGAGATCGGAACGAAGTGTAAAACTTTTTGCGATTTTTTTTAGTGTTTTAGTTCTGATGTTGTGTTTTGTCTCGACTCGAGAAATCAAGAAAATGAATACTAAATATTCATTTTCAGAGTTTTTCCCGCGAGCTCATCCTCTTTTGCTTGAAAGCAAAAGAGTTCGTTCTAATTTCCAACTCGAAGAAACCTCCCAGTTTCTGTTGGTTTTGAGATCTGAACGAAAAAGCTGGCTTGAACACGGGCAAACGAAAGCGGGTTTGAAACAATTAAAGGCCTTGACCGAAGAGTTGCGAGAGATCCAAGGAGTGCAATCCGCCTACTCTATGGCGACGCTGGAAGGGGCCGTTGAAAATCAAGGAGAGATCCTGGTTGGACCTGTACTTGATAGCATCCGTTCGAAAGATAGAGTGGCTTACGTCAATAATAGTCCTTTATTGCTTGGGCAGTTGATTTCTAAAGATCTAAAGTCGGTACTGATTGTTATTGAGCCAGCTCAATTGAGTCCGCAGGAGCTGAGTGCGCTTCGACGTCAGCTATTGAGTGTGGCAAAAAAGAAATTGCCAGGAGTTCAAGTAGAAATGGGCGGTGGCCCAGAAGTGCAAAGGCAATTCACTGAAAAATTAAGTGAGGAATTGATTTTATTGCTTTCATTGAGTTTGCTTTGTTTCTGTTTGGTCTTCCTAATTTTAATTCGTGGCTGGCGCTCACTTGTTTTGACGTTCACCACCTTAGTAGCATCAAATTTACTTATTCTTTCCCTGATTGCTCATTTTCAGATTCCGTTTTCGATTTTGCTCTCCACCTTGCCTATCATCTTATCAGTGGCGGTGATTTCAGTGGTGTTGCATACACTTCATCGCTGGGCGGAGGTTCGTCATGAGAAAGCCTTTGATTTTGCAACCCCTCTTGTGGTTCGTGTCGCTGGGGCTTGGCAGGTGGGCAGGGAAATGCTGTTACCCAATTTTCTCGGGAGTCTTACGACTTCCTTGGGTTTTGTTGCTCTCTGCAGTGCGGATATCCCTTTGATTCGGCAGTATGGCTGGGTTGTGGCTTTGTCCGTGTTAATATCATGGATGATTGCGCAAATATTTTTGTTCATCTTTATGCCTTTTGTCGATTCGGATTTAAGGCCTTGGGCGCATAAAAAATCTTTATGGGCACTCCCCATGCTGAAAAAAAGTGGACCGATTGTCGTGGCCATCTTGGCCGTTTGTTTGGTGATTGGAAGTCAGGGAAGTAATATTAATTTTTCGGGCCGCCTCTTTGATGATTTGGCAAAGACAGACTCGGCGCGAAGGATCACGGAAAAAATTGATCGTCAATTTGGCGGTATCATTTCCTATGACCTTGAACTCACTCATCGGGTCAAGGGAGCCTGGAAAGAGCCTCGACAATTGGCAAAATTGCAGGGAACGCTTCTTAAGATTCGGAAACTTGAGGGCGTTGGGAGTGCTCTAGCGGTGACAGATCTGTTGGAGTCAAAGTCTCTGGAGTCTGATAAGTCGAGAGGTTCGCGACCTTCGGATTCCGGCTCCTTAGGTTCAAAAGCAAAGCTAGCGGAAACGTTCTTTTTGTACTCGATGGCTGAGCAAAATCCGATCAGAAATTATCTCAATGACAACACTGAAAGCCTTCGCATCGCCATCCGCTTTCACGACTTGGTAGGAGATAAAACTCAAGCGCTGCAAGATAAGATTAAATACTTATTGAAAAAAGAATTTCCAC
>DATBTE010000388.1:0-3523 GCA_036559425.1 Pseudobdellovibrionaceae bacterium
ACAACAGGGTATCAGTATTATTCTCTTTGCATTTGCTCTTAAAAATGTTGGACTGCTCTCGATTCATCGAGTGCCTCCCCCGCCCATTTCCATTCAAGAAGTGCAATCTTACCTGGAAGAAAGAACCCTTAGCTACAATCCTCTCCGACAATTGCAAGCCCAGGTAGCGGCTGAAAACAAGGTTCTTATCTATTCCGTTCTTGATGAGGGAAATTGGCTGTACTACCCTTTTCCTCATATTGGAGACTGGTTTACAGTCAATAGTTACGCCAACATTTTAACTCAGGACCCAGCGGCCCTGCGTGCCTTTTTTTCATCGCGAAAAATCAGCCATGTTCTCTATAATGGATATAGAACCAATCTCATTAAAGATTTCCCTGGGGACCTGGGAACTTATAGTCACTGTTTTAAATTAATTATCGAGGGAAAACCCCACGACAAGGTGAAGATATATGAACTTGATCAGGAAAATTCCAACTGTTACGATAAAAGCACCCCAGAACATGAATCCATCTCTCTCCTAAAGAAGAACTACCCCGTCTTCATAGATTCTCCTTTCGAAAAGAAATCCAGACCTTCTGTCAACTAAGGGGCGTATCTATTTATTTTAATTGATAAGAGTTCTTTTTTTATGATACCGAATAGAGAGCAGGGAGAGAAAATGAAAGTAGCTTTATCACTTTTGGTTTACAACGAAGGAGAATCCATAGAGCAAACCATTCTCCGTATATACAATGACCTCAAAATACTTAATGATGATTTTGAGTTGTGGATCATGGACAATCACTCCACGGACAAAACCTTAGAGATCTTAGAGCGCCTCAAACTGCAACTCCCGCAATTACGTCATTTCAGACAATCAGAAAACGTGGGCTATGCAATGAACACCCTCTCTTCCTTTAAAGAGCCTAAAGCTGACATCTATGTCACTATGGATGGCGATGGCCAATTCACGGCCAAAGATTTAGCGAAAATGATCGACAAGTTAAAAGAAGAAGCTGCGGACATTGTTGTTGGCTGGCGAGTAAAGAGAAACGACCCTCTGGATCGTATTATTATGAATCGTGGTTTCACTTGGGTCACCCAGACTTTATTAGGTTGTAAGCTCCACGATCTAAACTGCGGCTATCGTGTCATGACAAAAAAAGCTGCTGATTTAATTTCGGTTAAATTCAAAGAGAAGTTCGTGGGCCCAGAAATTTATGCTCGAGCATGCCAACATAATTTGCGTATGGTGGAAACCCCGGTTGATCACTTTCCACGGATCGCGGGGGAAAGTGTGTATACGGGAAGTAAAATATCGTCAGTGCTTAAAATGATAAGTTATCTCTGGACTTTACGAACGGAAATAAAATCAGGGATTAAAAAAAATGCTTTTTTGAGCCATGAAAATGGCCGCATCTAAGCGCTACTTAAGTCTCCTTGTATTCACTTTAGCTGGGCTTTACACCTATTTTATGACCCGGCACGTAGTTTCCATGCATAATCAGTACATGCAAATGGGAGACTTTGCTGCCTATGATCAGGTAGTTTGGTCACTTTCTGAACTATTCTCCTTTAAAAGCTCCATTTGCGGCTCAATAATGAATGCCTGGACTACAATTGGAGCCAAATCTGCGGAAGCAGTCCCGCCCCTGAATCTTAATTATAATGCGTTGGGAATTCATTTTATTCCAAGCCTGTTTTTTACAAACGCCATTGCAAATTTTATTTATAATTCACCCTACACGACTTATTTAATGCAAACCCTAGCATTCTCCATAAGTTCAGTTCTTCTTTTTTATGTTCTAGTTGGGCAAAAAGTCTCGCCGTGGATAGCCACCGCTCTCGCTATTTCTTTTCTCATTCATCCTGCAAACATTGGTGCGAATGTAAATGCATTCCATCCTGTTACTATGGCAATTCCCTTTCTTATCATTCTCTATTATTTTGCCATTACATCCAAGATCAAGTCCTATTGGCTGTTGTTCTTTTTCATAGGTTTTATACAAGAAAATCTTTGGATTACCTTAACCGCTTTTACCTTGATCTTTTTGTTTCAAAAGAAATGGAAAAGAGCGGCTGCCAATCTCGCCATTGGCCTTTTATTCTTAATACTGACCACTCAATTTTTTATTCCTTATTTTAATCCGGAACATACCTGTCCCTACTGCAGTATTTACGGCTCCCCATTGGGTGGCAGTATGGCCGAAATAATCAAAAATATTATTTTAAAACCTGGCACAGCCTGGTCTTTACTTATCCGCAGTGAAGTGATGGAATGGCTCAACCAATTATTTAAACCCACCCTCTATCTCGTGCTATTGAATCCAATTGCTTTTCTAATTGCAATTGCCGGCATTGTTCCTAATATTTTATCTACTAATAAAGCCATGCATATTATGTGGGGACAATACAATGCCTTGGCCATGCCTTTTCTTTACTTAGGTGCGGGACTGGGATTCAACCTTCTTCAGTCAAAAATGCGATTTAAAGTGCTTCGATACAGTTGGCTTTGGGCCTTCGTTATTCTCTGGGTTTCTATAGGCGCAGCAAAAGACTGGGCCGTCTCATCAACGACACAAATGGAAAATATTTTTACCTTTAACCAGCCAGTTTATGTCAACCCAGACATGAAAAAATCCTACGATGAGGTTAAAGAAAGAATTCCGGTTGACGCTAGTGTTTCTGCAACGGAGTTGTTCTTAAACACGATTAATAGACGCCGTTTAGCTTTTCTTTTCCCCGTTGGATTTTTAGAGGCAGATTATGTAGTCATCGAAAAATCAAATCTGACAATCCCTAAAGAAAACTATCAGCCTCGAATGAATGATGTTAGGTCTTCTGGAAAATATGACTTAGCAGTAGACGATGCACATATTCAGCTTTGGATAAAAAAGAAATAAAGCTAATTTTTTGGGTTTCTTTTGTCTCTGTAAGAAATTATTCGGGCCGGGGCCCCAACAACAATGGAGTACGGCTCAGTACTTTTTGTGACAACGGAATTAGCCCCCACGACCGTTCCTTTTTTTAGATTAACGCCAGGCATTATCACTGCCCCAGCTCCAATCCAGACATCATCTTCAATTATAATTTTAGACGGAATGGACGGTCTTGCGTAAATCGGTGGGAGAACCCCGTCAATGGGATGCTTGCCCGACGAAATCGTCACATTACTTCCAATCAGAACATAGTCACCAATCTCAATAGTGCCCACAGCATTTATATAGGTCCCTGAGTTAACACCAAAATGCGAACCCACCTTTAATCTGTTTGTATGAACGAAAATCACATTGGTTTGAATCCAGGAGAAACCTTTTTTTTCTTTAAAGAGACAAAATCCTATAAAATTTCTAAATACAAATCCTGGTAAGGCTGGAAAGAAATTGAAAAGCCACAATAACAAGCTCTCCCATTGCAACCATATCAAATCAGAAAATTTCCAGGTTTTGAATTTCTCAACCAAAAAGTCCAAGTTGCTTTTATCTACGTTACCTTTATCTACAGTGAAATCTTTTTCTTTATTAAAATCCACGTTATCACA
>DATBTE010000389.1:0-50952 GCA_036559425.1 Pseudobdellovibrionaceae bacterium
TGCATTGATTTTCTCCTAGCGATCCTCTATAACTCAAAAGCTTTAATGACACAATTGCTAACTTCAGGAAGTAGGTTCATCCCCATGGAGCAAAAAAACCCAGATGCCGGTCACGGACGCGGCGTTTTTATTTCTACCTACGGTTGTCAAATGAACGTGAATGATACGGAACGTATGTACAGCCTTTTAGAAATGGCAAACTATACTCCCGTGGAAACCGCTGAAGAGGCGTCGGTTATCATTATCAACGCTTGTAGTATCCGCGAAAAGCCTGTCCATAAAGTTTATTCCGAGGTGGGCACTTATCGCAAAATGAAAGAAAAAAATCCTGAGTTGCGAATTGGCGTTGGTGGCTGCGTTGGTCAGCAAGAAAAAGAAAATCTGATCAAGCGAGAGCCCTTGATTGATTTTGTTTTTGGCACGGATACGATTGATCTTTTGCCGAATCTGGTGGCGCAGACTTATGAAGGGTACAAAACGAAAGCGGTGAATGCCAAAGTGGATCACCGAGCGCCTTATCATGTGGAGACTCTGGTCAGAAATCCGGGGGTCTCCACTTTCGTAAACATCGCCAAGGGCTGTGATAACTTCTGTACTTTCTGCGTGGTTCCTTACACTCGAGGGCGCGAAAAGAGTCGCCCCTTGGCGCACGTCCTTAATGACGTGCGGAGTTTGATCAAGCGAGGGGCCAAAGAAGTCACTTTGCTAGGGCAAAATGTGAATTCTTATCATAGTGAATGCGGTGCGGATTTTGCGGATTTGCTCCAGAGAGTGGCTCGTGAAACCGATATCGAGAGAGTCCGTTACACCACATCTCATCCGAAGGATTTCAACCAAAAGCTAGCGGATGTTATGTTTGCTAATCAACCGAAAGTTTGTGAATACGTTCATCTGCCTATGCAGAGCGGGAATAGCCGAATTCTTAATAAAATGAATCGTGGATACACTCGCGAGGAATATCTAGGAAAAATCAAAATGATTAAGCAGGCGATTCCCAATGTCGTGTTATCAACTGACATTATCGTTGGATTTCCGGGAGAGACTGAAGAGGAGTTTCTTGATACGATGTCTTTAATGCAGGAGGTGGCGTTTGAGACTATTTTCGCTTTTAGTTATTCTCCGCGTCCGTTCACCAAGGCCGCAAAATTTGAAGATCAAGTTCCGGAAGATGTTAAGAACGAACGATTGAACCGTCTTTTTGATGCGCATAAAAAAATGGCTTTTGAGCTTGTCAAACGTTACGAAGGACTCACATTGAATGTATTGGTCGAAAAAGCAGAATCGACGGAAGGAAAAGTTTCAGGACGCACGCCAGAAAACAAGCTCGTGCATTTCCTGGGCTCCAATGATCTTATTGGCAAGACAGTGCCGGTGAAAATCGCAAAAGCTTTCCCTGCGGTTCTTAGAGGAGAATTGGTATAATGGATCTCATGAATCGGTATTATAATGAAAAGCTCTGAAGTGAGTTCTGAAAAAGTGGATTCTCATATCGTTTTTTCTGCGGAGATGCCAGAGGGGGCTCCGTTTTTTGAGAAAGATCTGATTCGTTTAAAACCCTACGGCTTGTCAGTGACTACGGACTTCGCTCGTCCATTTTTGCTTTTAAAAGATGATAGCCATAATTACACTTTGCCGGTGGCGATCAATCCCCTAGAGGCGGGAGTGACCCTCACGCAGGCCAATAAATCAGTGGCTCCCACCACCATGCATCGCTTTACCGAAACTTTATTGGAAAGCCTTGATATGAAAATTGAAAAATGCATTTTTGTGGAGATCAAAGGGCATTTTCAGTTTGTTCGTTTGTTCTTAAAAAATCATCCGACTCTTGAAACTTTGAAAATGCGTGCGGATGAAGTGATGTCTTTGTGTTTACATCTGGACACTCCGATTTATGCTTCAAAAGAATATATCGCAAAAAGTCGGGTCATGAATGCGGAAATGGACGGAATGAGTGCGGATATTAAAGCTCATCCTTCGATTATTCAAAAGAGCCATCCCTATATCATGTAGTCCGTCTTGAGGGAGATTTATGAAAACCACCATTTCCGTTCGTGGGTTTACGCCACAAATTGCCAGTGATGTTTTTGTTGCTGATAATGCGCGCATTATGGGGGATGTGAAAATCGGTTTGGAGTCTTCAGTTTGGTACAATGTGACAATTCGTGGGGATGTCATGCCGATTCGCATTGGAAATGAAGTGAATATACAGGATGGATCTGTTTTACATGGGACCTACGGTAAATTTGGCTGTACAGTCCATGATCGTGTCACCATCGGTC
The DNA here is from genome assembly GCA_036559425.1 of Pseudobdellovibrionaceae bacterium. GTDB lineage: Bacteria > Bdellovibrionota > Bdellovibrionia > Bdellovibrionales > Bdellovibrionaceae > JACMRP01. The sequence goes on from DATBTE010000389.1 coordinate 2,280, forward strand.
ATTTAGTCATGCTTCATGGCTGCATCATCGGGCGAGAGTCCTTGATAGGGATGGGAAGCATCATTATGGATGGCGCCGTGATCGGCGAACAAAGCATTGTGGGGGCGGGCTCTCTGGTAACGGAAAATTCGAATTTTCCACCGCGCAGCTTGATTATCGGCCGCCCAGCAAAGGCAAAACGGACGCTTACCGAGGAAGAAGTCAAGGCTTTAAGCTACTCGGCAGACAACTATCTTCTCTATAAGACGTGGTATGAATTAGAAGAAAAGCGTTGATGTCTTTTTGGTCTCCATGACAGAATAGCCCCATTCAAATCAAAAAAATATGACGGGGGCTCTCATGGATCAAAAAATTCCATATGCATTGACATACGATGATATCCTATTGGTTCCGCAGTATTCTGAAATTATCCCTTCAGAAATCACTCCCAAATCAGAATTTGCACGGGGGAAGTTTCTCAATACACCGATTTTATCGGCGGCCATGGATACGGTGACTGAAAACCGCGTAGCCCGCATCATGGCGCAAATGGGTGGCCTTGGTTTTATTCATAAAAATATGAGTGTAGAGGCTCAGGCTCTGGAAGTGGAAAAAGTTAAAAAGTACGAAAGCGGCATGATTCAAGACCCTATTACTTTAGGACCTGATCAAATGGTGCATGAAGCTCTGGAGATCATGGCTAAGTATTCCATTAGCGGGGTGCCAATCACTATCAATCATATGCTGGTGGGCATTTTGACCAATCGCGATTTGCGTTTTGAAACCAATGTGAATCAACCGATTAAAAATTTAATGACTCATAAAGAAAAGTTGGTCACGGCGGAAGTGGGGACCACGCTTGAACAAGCTAAGCAAATCCTGCAAAAACATCGTATTGAAAAGCTTCCGGTGGTGGATAAAAACTTTACTCTGAAAGGTTTGATCACTATCAAAGATATTGAAAAGGCCCAGGCCTTTCCTCAGGCAACCAAAGACGGCCATGGCCGCCTTTTTGTCGGTGCGGCCTTGGGGGTCGGTGCAGATTCTCGCGATCGTGCGGATGCTCTGGTGGCGGCAAAGGTGGATGTGCTTTGTGTGGATACGGCCCATGGTCACTCTCGCAATGTTGTGGAGATGGTAAAGTATATTGCGAAAAAGCACAAAGAGGTCATCATCGTCTCTGGCAACGTGGTCACTGCCGATGGAACTTTGGCCTTGATGGAGGCGGGAGCGGATGTCGTGAAGGTCGGCGTCGGTCCTGGAAGTATTTGCACCACTCGCGTTGTGGCTGGTGTGGGAATGCCGCAGATTTCGGCCATTGTAGAGTGTGCAAAGGCGGCTGCACAAAAAGGGAAAACGATTATTGCTGATGGCGGTATTAAATATTCTGGCGATATCACCAAGGCTTTAGCCTTAGGTGCGAACTCCGTCATGATCGGTAACCTTTTGGCGGGGGCTGAAGAGTCTCCGGGAGAAACGGTCTTGTATCAGGGGCGGACTTATAAAGTTTATCGTGGTATGGGCAGTCTTGGGGCGATGGCGAAAGGTTCTAAAGACCGCTATGGACAATATGACGTTACCGAGGACGACAAGTTGGTTCCTGAGGGAATTGAAGGGAAAGTTCCTTATAAAGGCTCCGCAACAGGCATTATCCATCAACTGGTGGGGGGCATAAAATCCGGGATGGGTTACATAGGCGCCCGCAACGTTCAAGAGTTGCAATTAAAAGCGAAGTTTGTGCAAATCAGCGCTCAGGGCCTTCGGGAGTCTCATGTTCATGATGTCAGTATCACTAAAGAAGCTCCCAACTATAGAATGGAAAACTAAGATGACCGAACGTGGTTTTGTAATTTTGGATTTTGGCTCACAATTCACTCAATTGATTGCCCGCCGTTTGCGTGAGTTGGGCTTTTTCTCTGAAATCCATGCTTTTAATTTTTCTATTGATGAAATCAAAAAACGTAAACCTTTGGGGATTATCCTCAGCGGTGGTCCCAATTCAGTTTATGAACCCCTGTCGCCACGCCGGGAGGTTAGAGAACTTCTTGAGGTGGCTCCAGTCCTGGGAATTTGTTATGGGATGCAATTGCTGGCTCATCAGCTGGGCGGTGAAGTGGAAAAAAGTGATCATCGTGAGTATGGCCTGAATCGTGTGGCCTGGCGAGAAACTTTCGGTGCCGTCCCTGCAGACCAGCAGGTCTGGATGAGCCATGGGGATGTGGTGAAAAAAGCTCCGCCGGGGTTTCAAATCGTGGGAGTTTCTGGGTCAGGTCATGCGGCCGCGATGAAGGGACCTCGCGCTTGGGCTATCCAATTTCATCCAGAAGTCAGTCATACTTTTAAAGGTATTGAAATTATCAAAGCTTTTGCGCATAGTTTCTGCGCAGGAACACCTACGTGGAATGCTCCTCATATTACTGAAGTTTTGATTAAAGATATTCAAAACAAAGTAGCGGCTCATGAGCATGTCCTGTGCGCCTTGAGTGGTGGGGTGGATTCTTCAGTGGTGGCGGCTTTGTTGACGAAAGCTCTGGGGCCCGAGCGCGTTCACTGTGTTTTTGTTGATAATGGCCTCTTGCGAAAAAATGAATTTGAAAATGTATTGGCGGCCTATAAAAACATCGGTTTGAATGTCAAGGGTGTGGATGCTTCAAAAGAATTCATGGCGGAACTAAAGGGAAAAGAAGATCCCGAACAGAAACGCAAAACGATTGGCCGACTTTTTATTGAAGTTTTTGATAAGGCCTATGATCACGGCACGAATATTCAATTTTTAGCGCAAGGGACTCTTTACCCTGATGTGATTGAAAGCGTGTCCTCCGTCGGCGGCAGTGTCACTATCAAATCCCACCACAATGTGGGTGGTTTGCCGGAAAAAATGAAATTGAAATTGATCGAGCCGGTGCGTGAACTCTTTAAAGATGAGGTGAGGAAGATCGGCGCCGAGCTAGGCCTGCCTCCTGAAATGTTGTCACGTCACCCCTTCCCGGGACCGGGGTTGGCGATTCGCTGCTTGGGAGAAGTCACCGAAGAAAAGCTCAAGATTCTTAAAGAGTGTGATGATTTATTTGTTTCGTTTTTACGGGAAAAAAATATTTACTCGGAAATTTGGCAAGCCTTCTGCGTGCTCTTGCCAGTGAAATCCGTGGGGGTTCAGGGGGATTCCAGAACCTATGATCACGTCCTGGCTTTACGAGCCGTGACTTCTTCGGATGGTATGACGGCGGATTGGTATCCCTTTGATTTTGCTTTTCTCAGAGAAATCTCCAATCGAATAACCAATAAAGTTCGCGGGGTGAACCGTGTGGTCTATGATGTCACGAGTAAACCTCCTGGCACTATCGAGTGGGAATAAAAGAGCGCGAATGAGACAAGATAGTGTCTAATAAGTAGACACTATCGGCAGATATTTAAAACATTTATTTTTCTAAACCCATGTACTCCCTCGCTATAATTGTCGATAAGGACTTTAGCGGGGGTATTATGAAGTTCAAGTTGCGAGCAGCTCTTTTTGTCATGTCTGTGCTCACGTTGGTGAGCAGGCCTATGATGGCTCATGCTGAATCAGCCCTTGAAACGGATGATAGTTTCTTTAAATCAGTAGCTCCGGTGGAAGATGATGACTTAGACCGTAGTTATAAAAAAAATGAACTGGTAAAATCCACTGAGACTCAGAAAAAAATCGAGTCCCATGTGAAGGATGAGTTTTCCTCAACACATCAAGGGATCATGCCGGCTTACGAAGCAAAGATGATGGATCAAAAAGTCGTCGCTGAAAATAAAAGACGTCAAGCCGCTATCATGAGTCGTTTGAATCTAAGTGCCGGAGCTGTTCTTACTTGTGTCTCGAAAACAGGCCAAAATTTTCAAGGAACCCATGCTACAGTCATGTGGATGATTCAACCGAACGGCACAGTCTCGGAAACCGCTATTAAATCCACTGATATCGAAAATATTGAGATTCAAAAATGTATTCAGGAAGTAGCCTCCCATTTGGATTTTAGTGCCGCGAAAACAGATTTATTAAATAAATCATTGGTTGAGTATACTTATAAGTTTAAGCTCAAGAAAAAGACGAGCCTTGGCTCCCACAAAAAGAAGATTCGCCGTTCAACGGCCAGTCAATAGAATGAATTCGACGCATAAGGTTAATTTGAGTTCTGTACTGCGGATAAAATTGAACCTCAAGGTAGTCTAAGTTATGAATTATTCATGTCTTTTGTTCACCTTCATATTCACTCCGAATATTCTTTGCTTGAAGCAGCTTGCCGAATAAAAGCAATTTCTAAAAAAGCCGCCGAATACGGGATGCCAGCCGTGGCTCTAACCGACAATGGAAATATGTTTGCGGCTGCGGAATTTTACTTTGCAGCTAAAGACAATAACATAAAACCGATTTTAGGTTTTGATGCCTATATTGCCCCCGGCTCGCGTTTAGAAAAGAAACAGGACCGTGATCAAATTGCTCAATTTCCCCGTCGACTGGTCTTTCTGGCGCAAAACATCGAGGGTTATCGTAATCTCAATAAGCTGTCTACCATTGGCTATCAAGAGGGTTTTTATTGGAAGCCGCGGATTGATTACGAAGTTATAGAAAAGTACAATGCCCATTTGCTTTGTCTCACTGGTGGCCTTCGTGGTGAGGTGGCCGACATTTTTTTAAACGAAGGTCCGGATCAGGCTCTGGAAAAAATTCGCAAGTTACATAATATTTTCGGGGATCGACTTTATTTAGAGATGTGCCGTACCGGTCTGCCTGAGTGGCAAAAACTCAATCCTTTCTTACTGGAAGCTTCAAAGATTACGGGCGTACCAGTTGTGGCCACGAATGACGTGCACTATATGTCTCCCGACGACCAATTGGCTCAAGAGGTTTTAATTTGTATCGGCACCAATAAAACGCTCGCCGATGAAGGGCGTTTCAAATTGGGTTCCAGTGAATTTTACTTCAAGAAGCCTGAGCAGATGCAAAAGCTTTTTGAGGATGTTCCGGAAGCCGTGGCGCGCACTTTAGAAATCGCTGATCGCTGCGAGGTGAAATTTAAACTTAAAGATGATACTGGCAAGCCGATTTATTTCTTGCCAACCTTTCCAACTGAGAACGGAGTGTCACTGAAGGATGACATTGCTGCCAAGGCCTTGAAGGGGCTTAAAGAACGTTTTTCGGAAGCAGCTTTACGTAATGAACCCATCGCCGAAGAAAAAAAACCGGAGTATTTTAGTCGCCTTGATTTTGAATTGAATGTCATCGATCGCATGGGTTTTAACGGTTATTTTCTGATCGTTCAAGACTTTATCAACTGGGCGAAGAATCAAGGGATCCCGGTGGGACCGGGACGGGGGTCCGGAGCGGGCTCTCTGGTCGCTTATAGTTTGCGGATCACGGATCTCGATCCCCTTCCTAACTTTTTGTTATTTGAGCGTTTCTTGAATCCTGAGCGGATCTCCATGCCTGACTTCGATATCGACTTCTGTCAGGATCGCCGTCAGGAAGTGATTCAATATGTGACTCAAAAGTACGGTCAGGAGTCCGTTTCCCAGATCATCACTTATGGAAAACTTCAGGCGCGGGCCGCCATCAAAGATGTGGGCCGGGTTTTGGGAATGACTTTTCCTGAAGTGGATGTGGTGACAAAATTAATTCCTGATAAGTTAGGCGTGACTCTGAAAGAGGCTCTGGAAATGGAACCTCGCATGCGTGAACTGATGGATATGAATCCTACAGTGAACACCTTGGTGGAGTTAGCACAGCGGATTGAAGGCATGGTTCGTCATGCGGGAATTCATGCCGCCGGCGTTATCATCGCCGATGGTCAATTAGTGAGACACGCGCCTCTTTATCGCGGCGCTGACGGAGAGCAAGTTGTTCAGTATGATATGAAGCATGCTGAGAAAATGGGTCTCATCAAATTCGACTTTTTAGGTTTGAAAACGCTGACTCATATTAATCATGCGATCCAACTGATCGAAAAAAATCGTGGTCTGAAAATAATAAGCAATTTGATTCCAATGAATGATCCCAAGGTTTTTGAGATGATGTCCCGTGGGGATACGGCAGGGATTTTTCAGTTTGAGGGTGAGGGCATCACCGATGCCACTCGTAAAATCCGTCCCTCTAGTTTTGGTGACATCACCGCGATCACTTCACTTTACCGCCCGGGTCCTATGGCCAATATCCCAGAGTTTACAGACCGCAAGCATGGGAAGTCGCCCGTAGAGTATTTGATTGAGGACTCGAAAGAAGTTTTATCCGAGACCTATGGAATCATGGTTTATCAAGAGCAGGTGATGGGGATCGCTTCTCGCATTGCAGGATACTCCTTAGGGGAAGCGGATATGCTTCGCCGGGCGATGGGTAAGAAAATAAAAGAAGAAATGGATCGCCAGCGTATTCGTTTTATGGATGGAGCAAAAGCCAAGGGCTATGAAGAAAAAGCTTCCAATGATCTTTTTGATTTGATGTACAAGTTTGCGGATTATGGTTTTAATAAGTCCCATGCCGCCGCTTATTCGGTTATCACCATGCAAACGGCATGGTTGAAATGTTATTATCCTACGGAGTTCTTCGCGGCGCTCTTAAGCACCGAGTTGTCAGATACGGATAAGATCGTTAAGTACTCCAAAGATGCGGCAAAGCATGGGCTTTTGGTTAAACCTCCTCATGTGAACTTTTCAGAATATTTATTCGGAGCCCATGGCGATGAAGTTTATTTTGGTATTGGTGCTATTAAAGGCGTGGGCGAATCAGCGGTGACGGCCATCGTGGAGGCTCGGGAGAGTTTGCCGGAAAAGAAATTCGCGAATTTGGATGAGTTCTTTAATACGATAGACACCCGCCGTGTGAACAAAAAAGTTATTGAATGCTTGATCAGAGCCGGTGCCTTTGAGGGACTGGGAGCTCATCGGGCTCAATTGATTGCCGGTTATCAAAAATATTTGGATCGTGCTGAAGGAAAGCGCAAAGACCGAGAACTTGGCCAGACCTCTTTATTTGATCTCGGGCCGAGCGATGAAATTGATGTAAAACTAGAAAACACGAAACCTTGGACTCGGTCCGCTCTGTTGTCCTACGAGAAGGAAGTCTTGGGTTTCTATCTGAGTGATCATCCCTTAAAAGGTTATGAGAACCTGGCGGAAATTTGGATCACTTGTAAAGTCGCGGAGCTCCCGCAGTTTGCAAAGCAGGAGGCCGCTCAAGTTCAGACGGCCGTGCAAAAGACGAAAGAAAATCGTTGGGGTCGGGATGCGAATAAAAAGAAAGTCGTTGTGGCTGGACTGATCTCAGACCTTCGCGAGCTGATTACTAAAAAAGGCACGCGTATGGCCTTTGCTAAGATTGAAGATCTTTCAGGAAGTTGCGAACTTGTGATCTTTCCCGATGCCTTTGCCCGCAACGAGATGATGTGTCGGGATGAAAAGCCAGTTCTCATCACTGGATCTTTAGAAGCCGATGAAGGATCTGCTAAAATCATGGTGGACTCGGTTTCGCCAATGGAAGATATCTTGAAAAAGACAAAGCATATGGTGTTGCATCTGGAACGGATTCCAGCCAATGATTATGAACGTCTGCAGGGACTTTTGAAGGATCATCCAGGAAGCACTCATGTGAGTTTCGAAATAGATCTCAAAGAGGTCAATCGCCGAGTGCAGTTAGAAGTTGAGGAAACAATTGCCGTCAGCATTAGCAATGAATTCTTTGAAAGTATTCATTCTGTGTTCGGAAAAACGGACTTTATTGAGTTAAGAACGTAAGCTGAAAACTTATAAGCTAAAAATTGAAAGAACAAGGATTGTATGAAGAAAATATGGATGCTTTTTACGGGACTCATGGTGTACGCCCAGGTCGTATTTGCCCAATCAGGGGATCTGATTGAGAAAAGTTTCACCGGAACTTCCAATGAAAAAACACCTCAAGCGGCAAAAAGGGACATTCAAGAGCAGGCGGCGCAAAAAATATCCGAGGAGTTCATTAAGGAGCTGATTGGTGAAGAGCGCTACGCAAAGAATAAAACTTTGATTCAAAACAAGGTTGAAAAAATCTCAAATCGTTACATCCCGTTTTCTAAGCCCAGTGAGCTCATGCAAGAGGGGGCGGCTTATAAGATGACGGTGGTTCTGAAAGTGTCACTAAAAGAACTCAAAACTATTCTCCAGGAGCACTCTTTACTTGCGGAGAATGACACGGTTCCTTTGGCTCTGCCTTTGATTAGCTTTGTGGATAAAGTGAGTCTTAAGACTTTTCGGTGGTGGAAACAGGATGAAGGCAGCAATAAGACTTTTTTGGTTTCTCAGAATCGTCAGTTTGAAAATGCGTTGCGTGGGGCATTTCAAAAGTATAATTTTTATTTAATTAAACCCCTGCCATTGGGATTGCAGATTCCGAGAACTTATCAAAATGAACGTCTCAATCTGGATGATATGCAGTTCTTGAGTCAGTATTTCGGTGCTCCTTTGATGGTCGAGGGACAAGTTCAATATTCAAAAAGTCCCGAATCTTCCAATCGCTATTGGATTGAAGTGAAGCTTGTGGCTTTACAAGTCAGTAATGGCCGACCGATTGCGGATGTTTCTCGCAAGTTTGAAACTGAGATGGGGGTTTTTGAATCTTCGGTGGATAAAAAAATCCGGGAAACAGTGGATGCCACAGCTCAGGAATTGGCCTTGCAGGTTTATGAAGCCTGGCAACGTGGGTCTTTAGGGACCACGGTTTTAAGAGTCACTTTTCGTGGAAAAATTCCTTTCAATCAACAAGAAGCTTTCAAAGAGAAGTTGAAAAACCAGGTGCATGAAATTCGCAATATCCGGGAACGCGTGATCACAGCGGACTCCATGGTCTACGAGGTGGATACGAATTTAAATCCCAAGGACTTCTCCTTAAAATTAAGTGGTTTGGAAATTGATGGACGCAAATGGAATCCAGCGAGCCTTTCTAACAATGAAGTGACCATGCAATTGCAACGATAGGGAAAGTACATGAAAAATTTTTCTCTTATAGCCTTTTCTTTGATTCTAAATTTTGTATCTGTAGCTTGCCAAACCATTGATCGAACCACTCCGGTGATTCGACGTGAAGTGAAGGATCAATCTTTTGCCGGAAAGAGTGATAATGGTCAGCCCCGTAAGCGATTGATGGTATTGCCTTTCATTGATAGCTCCGCCCAGCATCCTGAGTATCTTCGTGACAAAGCTCGTGCGACTTTTCTTAAAGAACTCAATAAGTCTGGTGAAGTCGTAGCCGTGGATAGTCGCGATATGAAATCAGAGGTCTTAAAGCCAGAGGAAAAAGGTGAGTATGACCTTAAAGAAATTGCCAAGCAAGCCCAGGGGCAAGGTTTCAATGCCGTGCTTGAGGGCAAAATAATTGATGTCCGCGTCGCACGGAAAGCGGATAAAGTCGGCTTGGTTCGGCAAATGAAGAGTGAGTTTGAAGCCGTGGTCCGCGTCCGTGTGGTGAGCACTCGTAACGGTCAAGAAGTTTTTAACACTGTAAAAACTGTGAATCTTGAAGAGCCTACGGTTCGCGTTGTTGAGCGCGTGGAGACGGATAAATTTCTGCAAAATAATCCCGAGCTGATTGAATCCATTATCCGCGACGCCTTTTTGGATTTTGTGCCGCAGGTTCTCGCCTCTTTCGGCAAAGTCAGTTGGGAAGGACGGATTGCCGCTCTCAATGGCGATCGCATTTATTTGAACGTGGGACGCACTTCCGGCATTCAGGTCGGGGATCTGCTGAAGGTTTTAGAGCAAGGGGACGATGTCTATGACCCTGAAAGTGGAGGGCACATCGGAACAGTGCCTGGTCGATTGAAGGGCACCCTTGAGGTCATTAGCTACTTTGGAAACGATGGCTCCATTGCCGTGATTCATTCAGGCTCTGGTTTCAAAGAAAATGATCGTGTAGAACTCTATTGAGAGCGGATTGATACGCAATGTTATCGACACGCCTTCGTTGTCTATTCGGGGATTTTTGAGTTATAAAGAATTTTCTTTGTGAGTTTTCAATTGGTCTGTTAGCGCAGTTGGTAGCGCGTTCCCTTGACATGGGAGAGGTCACAAGTTCGAGTCTTGTACAGACCACCAATTATATTCTACAAGCCTAGTAATACACGCCTTAAATGGTTTGAAATTACTAGGCTTTTTTCATTTTTCAGAGCCAAAAATCAGACTTCGCATATTTCGCTTCAACGCGAATATACACGTAGAGCGACGTTTTGAATGTTTCGGATTTGTTTCGGGAGATTTTTCCCGATTCTTCATTAAACAAAAAAATACCAATTCCAATTTATCAATCTGCACTTCCGCTGGGGGGCGGGAAATATGGGATATAAAAAAAATAACCTGAATCATAAGTACAAATTAAACTCTCGGCTGATCTATGACCGCCTAGAAATCATGCAAAAAGATCTGGCATGGCTCGGCTCGCAAGTCGGGGTGGGCTACCAGTGCATTTTAAATAATTGCCGTAATCAGCGCATTCTTTCGCCACAGAATTTTGAGCGAATGCCCGGGGCTCTTGGTGTTTCACGCGATGAGTTACTGCTGCCTTTGGGCGGGGGTAAGTGATGGCGAAACGATTCACCAATACTGATAAGTGGGATGACGACTGGTTCCTGGAGTTACCACCGCTCATGAAATGCGTCTGGGAGTACCTCCGCGACAAGTGTGATGGAGGCACTGGCTTTGCCAAGGTAAGCTTCACTCGGATGAGTAGAGACATTAAGGGGAAGGTTACACGCGAAGCCTTTGATAAACATTTCAGCGAAAGAGTCCATTGGATAAACGAGGATAGGCTTTGGGTAATAGGCTACCTGTTTGAGCAGTTCAAAAATCTTTCGTCAACCAATAAAGCACATATCAACATGGCCAAGAAGGTTCTTGCAGAAGTTGAAAAAGATGCAGTGCAAATGAACACCAAGGCTCAAAGTGCAGTCGTCAAACTTTCGACCCTCCTTAGACCCTCGATAGAGGGTCCCCTGACCCTCGACGATTCTTTAGATAAAACAGGGGAGGGTCAACAGACCCTCATAGGATATAGGTTAAAGGATAAAGGATATAGGATAAATAAAAAGAAGAGAGATGAAAATTTTGAAGTTGGCGCGGAAGTGTTTGAAGGGACAGACGTATGACTCCTGCCGAATTCAATCCCATCTACAAACGCCTAGCAGACGCATATCCGACTCAATTCGCAAGCCAGACCAAAGCCATAGCTATTGCTCAAGAAGTCAAAGGGCTTGATTCTGTGTGGTTTGAGAGGCTTGTGAATAAGATCATCGCGGCAAATGACCCATTCGTGAAACTCGGTGATTTGATTAATGCTGAAAGGCGCAGGTTGACTCAAGAATTTACCACGAGTGAGCAGTCGGCTGATTTCGAAAGATTGCGTAGAAACTCGACAGGTATGGGCTACGAATCGGAATTAAGAAAACTCGGCGCAAATTCCCTTTGGGATGCCGTGACTAAAGCGAAAACAAAACAGGCGTAAAGCCAAAGGAGAGAATGTGGATAATATTTTAAAAGCAAATGAAGGCGTAAGCAAAGCAGTCAAAGATTCAGAACAGGCGAAGGAGTGTATGAAGTTGATAAATAACTTTGGCTTACAATCACTCGTAATCCTTATAGCGCCACATCTGATGAAAGAAATCAAAGCGACTGATCCTGAAACTTATTACGGTTTAAAAATTGCACTTCAGAATTTCGAAAAAATGACCAAGGACATGTTGCTGAAACTCAGTAAAGAGTTAGAAACGCTTTAGCGAAAGGACAGGGGGCATGAGCACTTCGATAATGACGACCACCAACAACGTCACTCAGGAATTACCGGAATTAAGCAGATTGGCATTTGATGTAAATGTATCCAACAAAGTTATAGGCCAATACGCACGGCAAGGCTATTGGATCGTTTGTTGCTGTAATGAGGGCGAGACTGATGAATCTTTTTTAAGCAGAGCCTATTCAGCGGGAGCGACACATGTCTTTTCTCAAGACGCTGACATCGGAATAATCATTGAAAAAGAAGAATATGAAATGTTGTGGGTGAGATATCTTTAACCTGACAAAACATGACCAAGGAGCGAGAGAGTGAGTGAAGAAATAACAAAGCGCAAAGTCGAATCCGAAGAGGCAAAACTTTTAGTTCTTGAGACCGCTAACAAGATTGATATGGTTTTGCGAGAAGCTTTCGGACCGATAAATGAACAACAAGCATGGCTCTTATGCGGTCGAGTTATAAACTTAATGTTTTCTCGATTTTATTTGCCTGCAATAGTTCAAACTGAAAAACGGCTAACCACATCCACCGCGAAAACGGAAGAGAATAGCGGCATATAAAGGATAAATATGAAAATAAAAGATAACTTTCCAGATTTTGGCTTTGAATTAAAAACACAAATTGTTGAAAGCGAAACTGGTTTCAAATGGCATTGGTTATTTTTTTAAAGGAGCGAGAGAGTGAGAAATCAAGATGTATGGATTGAATCGAGAAAAGTATTTGAACGCCTCAGTAAAGACGCATGTATTGGTTTCTTGCATGGCGCTCTCGATGACGAAGTGTTTGAGCCAAAGAATGATACTTGGATGCAATTATCTGAAAAAGAATTAAGAGACCTTTGTTGTGATTGCTACATACTTGCGGCGAAACAGATACTTCAGGGCCGGGTTTTCAAAAGCGAAAATCAGCCAGCACATAAGATTCATTAAAGGAGTGAGAGATATGGATTCAAATTCAGAAGAACGTCGCTGGCAGCAAGCTGTCATTGCTGATCTTAAGGGGTTTCAGGCTTTTAATAGGGCGCAAGGTGTTGCTAATTTAGCAATTTTGATTTTATTGGTCTGCTTAATTATTTTAGTGGTGTTTAAATGAGCGTAGTAAAATTGATTGATCCCCCAACCACATCCCCGGCAAAAACGGAAGAGAATAGCGACGCATAACGCAGCTAAGGTAGGAAAATTTAGAGGAGAATTATGAAAACGAAAACAATCACACTCGAGAGATTCATTTCCATTAACGAAGTGACCGGAGAGACTTGGGATGTTTACAGGCACGACAAGGACTATCGCTTAGATGCAGGTTGGAAATTGATTCCTTGTAAAGTCACCTTCGAAGTCCCACTGCCTGAGCCATCCGTGAGCATTACGCCGAGTAGACTAGAAGAAATTCATGATGAGTGGATTGGAACCGTGACCAATATGAAATTTAGTACATATCTCAAACACAAGCTTTTCCCTGATTGGGAGGGGTAGGTGAGAATAATATCAGAACAAGAGTTAAAAGACATACTCGACAAACACGGCAAGTGGTTAAGAAATGAAGAGGGTGGCGAAAGAGCTAACCTAAGCTCTGCTAACCTAAGCTCTGCTAACCTAAGCTCTGCTGACCTAAGCTCTGCTAACCTACGCTTTGTTGACCTAAGCTTTGCTAACCTAAGCTCTGCTAACCTACGCTTTGTTGACCTAAGCTCTGCTAACCTAAGCTCTGCTAACCTACGCTCTGCTGACCTAAGCTCTGCTAACCTACGCTTTGCTGACCTAAGCTCTGCTGATCTACGCTCTGCTGACCTACGCTCTGCGGTTGGTTTTAAATTCACTCCATTGCAAGTCGTTAACACTAAATATTTTATCACTATCTTCGACGATCACGTTGTATGGGGTTGTCGCAAGATGACTTTCGAGGAATTGAATAAGTTTGAGCTAAAAGATTGCACATCGCAATGGGATGAATCGGAGTTTAAACTTAACAAGAAAATAATCACTGAAATGATTCGGTATTATCGGAAATAACTAAAGCGCTAAGCGCGAAGGAGAGAAGTGTGAAGCTAAATTTAGATGCAAAAATAGAAGTAAGCGTTGGATGCGTTGAGTATTTAACCAAAGAAGTAGAGAATTTACGCCAAGAAAACAAAATGCTCAGAATTGAAAACACAGCGATCAATCGCTTTTTAACACTGATAGAATCAATTACGCCTAAAAACCAAAGCATTGGTTACGGTGAAGATAGACTTTGGCAAGCAAAGCGAGAAATTGAAAACGCTGTCGAATCAGTTGAAAAAGAGAGTATGGCAAAATCTGAGAGAGTTGCAGTAGCTGAGTAAATTAACCGCCGAGAGGCAAGGAGAGAAGTATGACACAAGAACAATTGGACGAAGCATTTGGACCTTTCAGAGAGACAACTCCTGTAACACTTCCAAAGTACATTGCTGTTAGAAATAAAGTGAAAGAGCTGGCTCAGCTAATCAATGATGAGTGTCCAGAGAGTCGAGAGAAAGCAACGGCATTGACGAATCTTCAAGCTGTGAAGATGTGGGCCAACGCTGCAATCGCAATTCATACGAAACCAGAGTAATTAATTCCTTCGGGGATGTAGATAGGTTCGGGGGCTAAGACTGAACTTGAACCCAAGTGCCCTCCTGGGCAGAAATGTACCGGGAAAGTGTTCAAGGTGCTGCATTCCCGATTTTTTGAGGTGAGAGAATGAGAAATATCATATTAAATATTTTGTATTACGGATTTATTTTATCTGTAATTTTTTTCTTCTCATACATAGGCTTTGAAGCTGATTTTTATTTAAAAAAACAAGCTGTGAAAGAAGCAATTAAAGAAATGAAGAGTGAAAAATGAGCCTGCAAGCACTGATTGAGAAAATAAGAACCGATGATTTTGATGGCACACTATCCGCAGCAAAAGCTTTAGAAGCCCTCTGCCAAGCTGCTGAAGTGATGAGAAGAGCGTTAGACTATTACCAAAATTCCGGAAATTACTCTGCCAAAGATTTGTTGGCATACAAAGACATGAAGGCCCGCGACGCTATAATTACAGTCGAAGAAATCTGCAAAGGAGTTGAGGGGTGAGACGTAGCACGATGATTGAATATATTAATGATCTTGTCGGCTCTGGTTTATGCTCAAATGCTGAAACAATTCTTTCTTTCATAGAAGATCTTGGGATGTTGCCTCCAAAATCCACTAAGTATATCGATTGCAACGGTGAGGGACATCTTGTTAATGAGTGGGATGAGGAGGACTCCAAATGAGTGAGGTGAAGCCGGAATTATCTCCCCTTGATAGCGATGGTCCAGAATTATCATGTCCGTACATTGACGGTGTAATTAAAAGATATCCTGAGTCTAAAAATACACTTGAGTACGTTCGATCAATTAACTCTCAGCTAAGATATGATGCCAACGGTTATAAAGAGATTTATCAAAGCCTGAAATCCGATTATGATCAGCTCAAAAAAGAGAATGAGGAATTGAAAGAGATGAGTAAATTCGGATGGCAATGCTATCAGGACCGCTGTGAAGGAGCTTATATTGAGGTTTCAATTGTAAAGAAGCTTAATGAGAAACTCGATCTTGCGATTGAGGCATTGGATAAAATTTCAGTTGGTTCAATGCCTGGTGGTTCATATAGTCGCCGTATAATTGCCCAAGAAACTTTAGCAAAACTCCGAGGCGAAAATGCTGAGTGAAGCTGATAAGGAATTATTAAAGAAATTTGAACATAGTTGCTCTGATGCCAGAATTGGAGATGTTGCTGATCTTCTATCTATCATAGACCGCCAAAGCAAAGCTCTTGCAAAGTGTGTGGAGCAAAGGAATGATTTATTTGATCCAGGCGGTGAATGCCCACCAGATCAACACATACAAGCGTTGAAAGACTACAATAAAGAGCTAAAATCAATCATGCAAGGCGGTGGTGAGTGAGAAATAAACATGCTGTAAGAAATGAAGATGAATCAATATGGGTATATTTCTCTGGTGAAGTTCCAAGAAATGGGGAAAGCGTTTGTTTTATCGGCGATAAGACTGAATATGAAGTATATAAAGTTCTTTGGTTCATTGAATCAAATGATTTCGGATCACAAGCGAGAGTTTATATTCGTCCAAAGGAATCCAATGATGAAATCCAAAACTGATGCAAGAGGTGGGGAGTGAAGAAGAATACAGTGCTTCTTTTTTCTGCTCTAGCGATGTCTGGCATTATGGCTGGTGATTATCCCAAGCGCAGATACAACTATAGAACTCCAAAAGACAACAATAAGTTTAAACTGACACCTGAAGAAATTGAACTAATGGAAGAGATGACACCGAAAGAGAAAAAGAAGTTTTTGAAAGGTCGAGTATGAAATCCAAATTTGCGCTGGCTTCGGAATACATGAAAATTCAGCAAGGTTTAAATACAAGCGCGACACGATACGATGCCTTCCTCGCAGGCTTTGACTCACGTGATGCGGAGATTGCAATGCTGAAAATGAAGTGTGAATCGCTTCAGGCGAAATTCAAATCGCAAGACGACCACCTTAAAGCCATGGCGTGTGAAAGTTTTAACGATAACTTTAAGTTGATTGAACTCGAACAAGAAAAACGTAACCTCCTCTCAACCGCAGAAACCGATCTTATGCGCATAGCTGAGTTAAGAGATGAAAATAAGTATTTGAAAGAGCGTCTGGCGCGGTATGAGGATAAGCTCCTTGGGGCGACCATGACACTCGATGAAAAGTGGGATGAGCTTAAGCCAATCGTGCTTGCGTATCTTGAGGACGGTTGGAGTAAAGAGTGCGCTTTTAAGAAAGCCGGTGTAAAGCCGTATGGGAAGATGTATCGGCTTTGCTATTTAGAGGATGAGGAATTTAAAGCGAAGGTCCGGGAAATTCTTGATTGTGGACCCGAGGGCAGGACTTGAACCTGCGACCTTTAGCTTATTACACTAACGCTCTAACCAGCTGAGCTACCAAGGGATGAAATGTAATAAACCCTGTATTAACTGCGCCCAGGGACTGAGGGCTTCTCATCAACTTCTAAGCTTTCGCTCCATCGACAATCTCCTCGGCGGCTCAAATATCAAACACTATCTTCGTTTTCTTTCACAAGCATTTCAGCACACTCGCGAAGTATTTTATTACGCTCTGGCGGTAACTTATAAAGCTTTGCCTTTAATTCGGCAGTCATTGGTATTGAATAATGCGAATTAATAGGAGCGGGTTTTTCTCTTGATTTTAGTTTAAAATCAACTTTTTTCATTCCGATAGCATCCAATAAAGTTAGAAAAATTCAAAGAAGAATTTTAGAAACATAACGCACGCTAATTCAGAATTAATTCGAATTCGATTAGAATAAAATGCCCTGTCACCATTGAGCTTCGAGGTGACGATATGACTTTAACTTTCAATAAATTCGAAGTTCCATGGCTGATCACAGCACTCCAAGAGTATGGCGTGCAAGAAATTGCCGGAGTAAAGAACAACCCACGTGTGATCGAATACGCGGCTGAAACTTCGCTTGCTGCCAAAGAGGACTCAGTAGCTTGGTGCGCATCTTTCGTCACCTGGTGCCTTGAAACGTGTGATTACAAGTCTACAAAGAGCGCTCGAGCGCGGTCTTACTTGGATTATGGCATCAAATTAGAGAAACCGATTCCAGGATGCATTGTCGTTTATGATCGCGGTGGCGGCATGGGGCACGTTCATTTTTATTTGTATTCCAAAGACGGTAAAGAATATGGATGCGGCGGAAACCAACAGGACGGCGTGAATGTCTCGGGATATGATAAGGCCCGCGTACTCGGCTATCGCTGGCCGATGAAGGCATAGATGACCACACTCCTTTATCTCTACCTAACTGGCTGGCTCATCACTGGATCATATCACGCAGGTAAATGCGAAGTAGAGCCAGGTCACTCGATGACAAAGACTGAATGCAAGGTATTCATGAGCGCGGCAAGTGCTGGCTGGCCTTATTATTTGGTGGTGGGTGAGTGACTCCAGAAGGGCGCATTGAGCTTGAAATATTTAATTTTTTGCGTGGTATTGGCATATTTTGTTTCAAGCACGATTCTGTTGGGATATTTGATCCGGTCAAAAAAATATACAGAAAATCATCCAATCCTAATCGTGTTGCAGGTGTTTCTGATGTTCTTGGCATTGCTCCTGGGGGCCGCTTTATTGCGATAGAAGTGAAGTCTGAGAAGGGCCGCCTGACTGATGAACAACGGAAATTTATACGCATGGTGCAGGATAATGGCGGCATCGCTTTTGTGGCCAGGTCGGCGCGTGGTGTGGCACTAGAGCTTTCGAAGTATTTTCCAAATGATGAGAAGATTAGGAGATATTATCAGTGATCGAAGAAAAAGAAGTGAAAACCGAATTTGTATTAAGAATAATTTCTTTTGATTTAAAAGGCGAAGTGACTGGGAACCATGCTCATAGGCTGCGTCCTGAACATTGGAAGACTGACATTGATGGCCTAGCTCCTATGCTTGTGGGCTTCACCAACGAAATGAAGCTTCAGCTTAAAGATGAGGGCTTCACTATGAGACAACATGATCATGGTACGGTTGAATATGTGTTGCAAGAGAGTGGATCTTGAAATTCAGAGCATTCAGAACGCATGTTGATGCAAGTGGTTGGGGATTTCCAGAAGAAGTGATAGAAATGCGATGGGAGCGCAACGGAAAGTTCTGTAGGTGCTTTTGTGAGCCTGATTGTAATTGGCAAGGCCTTTTTTATCAGGCAAGGATTCTCAAAAAGAGCCTCAAAGAATATATTAAATCTACCGAAGTTTCTTAGTTCTAGTCTTCTTTGGAGTGATTTCTTCGCTGATCTCATCCCAAAACAGAGCATGACCACAATCTGGGCAAGACTTGTATTGTTTGTCGGTAGTCTTTAAAACCCGAACGTCATTGTAAACCATATATTTGTAATTGGGATTGCTGCTTCGATCTCCGATGATTTTCTCGACACATGCAAAGCTGTTACAATAGCCACCGTAATTCTTTCTTCTAACGACAGGATTGTCAGTGTGGTGGCCGTAAGCAAAGAGAGCATCATCATCGGTTTGAATTCCAGAATCCCATTTACCCATCAACTTCCCCTTTGATAATCACTATCGACAACGGCGCTCGCTCTTACAATGATAGTAATATAAAACACAAATTCAAGGATAACTATGGCGCTTTATAATGATAAAGGGACCGATGAACTCACAGGAAAACTCGAGGGGTTCATTCAGTTTTTTCGCGAAAAAACGGGCAAAGACATAGATCGGGAATATTTAAAGAAAGTATTATCCGAGATCTATGATCAGAAGAGGCGGCAACTCATCAATCAATCTTTTGGTACAGAAACTCCAGCTACTTTGAGACTTTTGATTGATGCTTTCGATGATCTTTTGCCTGTGGTTCAAGAGCAGATCTTGGCAATTGCCGAAGAGCCATCAGAAGAGGTTCTTCAGCTTCCCGATCTTCTTCCTGAAGAAGAAGTAATCAAACCAAGGAAGCGCAAACCGAAGAATGGCTAGACCAGTTGGTACGCGTGCAAAAATAACTCAAGCTGCTTTAAAGGATATGGAGCGACTTGGAGTCAATCCAATCGAGATGCTGAAGGCAGTCTATGACCGCGCTATCACAGCTTTTGATGGGCATAGGGGTGACACTGATAAATCCGATGCGGGCCCTAGTTATTTGGCCGTGGCTCAACAAGCTGCTGCGAATCTTGCCAAGTACAAGCATCCGGCTCTGTCAGCAATCGCTTTTAAAGACATGGGCGAAAGCGAGGAAGACAGAAAACCGATCACGACAGAAGAAGCGATGAGAATTATTCGGTCTGATCCATTTGCGCCGGACGAGATCAAAGAAATACCAAATGAGCAGGTCATTGATGCCATGAAATCGGGCATTCAAGCGCCTTTGTTGCCTGGGGGGAAGAATGAGTGATGGCCTCATTGACCTTGCGGAAGCAATCCAAGAGCTGAATTCAAGGTGGAAGCCACATGAGGCGCAAATCCCTATTGGCCGGGCTTTGTTCTATCAAGGAGCAAAAGACATCTTTGTCTGCGCCGGCCGTAACTTCGGGAAGACTGAACTCGCCGGTTATTGCTCCTGGAGATATGCGGCTGAGCATCCGGGATCTGAGAATTACATCTTTGAGCCGTATTCAAAGCAAGCGCGTGAGATCCTCTGGGCTTCTCAAAGGATTCAGAATTTTGGTCCTGAGCAGTGGGTGGAAGGTCTTAACACCACAGAAATGAGGATTACCTTCAAGAATGGCTCATTTATTAAGCTTGAAGGATCTGACAATAGCGCTGCAATGGCCGGAATTAAACCCAAGGGACTGATAATTTATGACGAATTTAAAGATCATCGTTTCACTTCTATTGATAACTTCGAGCCTAACCGAGCGGCTTTTGATGTTCCTGCATTATTCATCGGAACACCTCCAATGGTTCATAACCACTATGTGGATTATATGGATCTTGCTAAGTCTGACTCAAATTGGCGCTTTTTTCATGCTCCTACTTCGTCTAATCCATTCATTAAGAAATCTTGGCTGGAAAGGAAGAAAGCCGAAAAGATAAAGATGGGGGACCTTGAGGGGTGGCTCCGGGAATATGAAGCACTTTTTGTTAAAGGTGGCAAAGGATCAATCTTTCCGCAGTTCTTTAAGATGTCGCGTCCTAATTTCGATGAGGTTAGGCCAAAGGACCTCAACAAATGGCAGATATTGGTCTCTTTCGATCCAGCTTCCACTTCAGTCTTTGGCGTGGTTTTCCTGCTTTTCAACGAGTGGACCAAGCAAACAATCGTGTTTGATGAACTTTATGTCGATGACCAAGCTTTGATGACAGCCAGGGAGATCCATCGGCAAGTTGAAGAGAAGCTCCAATCTTACCTCAAAAAAGTGAAAGACATTCGCTTTGGTTATGACGAAGCGGCAGCCTGGTTTCGGAACGAAATAAACGAATTCTCAAATTGGTGGCTAGAGCCAAGTTCAAAGTCTGACTTTGGTGTGGATGGCTACATAAATTTAGTCCGGCAGCACATGAATAAAGGGCTCCTTACTGTTTGCGCCAATTGCCCAAAACTTATCTGGGAACTTGAAAGCTATCAAAAAGATGAGAATGGCCGAATCCCAAAAGAAAATGATCACAACATCAATGCGCTTCAATACGGATTATCATGTCTTGGTTTAAGACTTGATGAAGATAAGCCGCCTATTGAAACCGATCCTGACATGCAAAAACGCTTCCATAGATGGGAAGAAGAACTCGAATTCTCTTCCACTCCGGCAGAGATTGATTAACCATTACGATTGGAGGGCTTTAATGGATTCCGAATTCAAAAAGCGTATGCAGTTACTTGATCCCAACTATGTTGCTCCAGACTCCGAAAGAGTCAAAAATAGAAAACCAATCGACATCAAAACAGAGGCTCCCAGAAAGAATGAAGCGGGCCTTGAGTATGTTCCTGATACTCCAGTCGATAGCCACCTTCAGCAACTTTATATCGACCGCATGATGGATAAAGACTCAGTCGATAAGCTTGATTTAATCCCTGAAGATCCAACGGAGATGATGGAAGAAAATCCCAATACGAAACTTAAGCCAGATCTCGCAGCATTAAATAAGAAAAGGAAAAAGTAATGGAACTCGCAGCATTCATTATCGCAGTCATTGCGCTGATTGTGAGCTTAGCCTCACTGACTTGGCTGATCGCTAAGCAGCTCTCAACACACCAGGTGCAGCTTGTACCCGTCGATCCATTTGCACAATTTGATCCTGGCAAAGTAGGCGCAAAGACAAGTCCAATGGGTGATGATTTTAAAGAGCTTGGTGAACCGCTAAGCCCTGAAGAGAAAGAGTATTTCGATAAGTTAAAAGCTAAAAAGTAAAAAAATATAAATAACACTTATTCAATTCTCCCATAACTAGGGAGCTTGGAGAAAACGTGGCACAGCCTCAATTCTTTTCGGATTTAGACAATCCGTCGAGCTTTTCTAACAAAAAGCCTTTTTTCGCTATTGATTTAACCAAAGACGCTGAAGTCTTCACTTGGCTGAAAGATGAGTTAGCTCATTTACAGCATGATGGGACCGAGCGCCTTGAGAAGATCAAGAACAATTACATGCGCTACAAGGGTATTCAGTACCTTCAGCAAGTGTATCTCCCAAGGGATATGCCTGATACTCGTAAGCGCTACATGCCTCAAGTAACAGTTCCTTTAATCAGAAACGTGACTGATGAGATTGTGTCTCGATTGCTTGAATTTAAGCCCTCTGTGGCCGTGATGCCCATCAACGATGAAGAGGGTGATAAGGTTGATGCAAAAATCGCTAAGCGCTTTCTTTCGCATGTGGATTACAACGACAAATTGGACCAAAAGATCCTCACTTGGTGTCGTGATTCTAAAATTGCTGGTGAAGCTTATATTTGGCCAAATTGGAATCCTGATATTGGTGACGTTTTAAACGAAGATCAAATCGGCGCGACTCCGGTTTGTATCGGCGACATTTCTAATAGAAATATGTCGGTATTTAATACCTTCTATCAAAAGGTCCGACGCTTTGAAGATGTCGATTATGTCTTTTACGTGACCTATGAGTACACAGAAGGTCTAAAGCGCGACTACCCAGATAAAGAATCCATCATAAAATCTGACAACGTTCGGTATTACGATACTGAAAAGATGACCGATGAAACTCTGGAAGGGTTCTCTTATAAATTCCACTTCTATTATAGGCCTACAAAATACCTTCCTACCGGCTTTGAGGCTTGCTTCACAGAGCTTGGAATCCTCAAAAGCGGGCCATTCCCTTTTAGACACAAAAAATTACCAATGATTCGCCTGGTGGATCAGCAAAACCCTGAAGAACTCCATGGTGAGTCTTCAATGGAATATACTCGCGGGATCGCAGCGCAGTTTAATAATATGACGAACTTAATTATTAAGCAGCAAATGCTCTGTGCTCATCCGAAGTGGTTCTATGAGGCGGCTTCTCTTGATGAGCAGCTTCTAGGCAATGACACCAATATCGTAAAGCTAAAGCCTGGTTCAAAGGCTCCAGTCCTTGCTCAAGGGGCTCCGGTATCGCAGCAGGTTTTTGATTTCAGAGAGAAGCTCAAAGAAGAGTTCTACTCCATGAGTAAATCTAACTCAGTAGTGCAAGGGGAGCCACCGCAAGGGGTGACTGCATTCGTTGCTTTACAATTCGTTTCTGAATCGGAAAGCAGAAGGATGTCCACTGACGTGCAGGTCCTGAACGCTGCTATTCGTGACCTTTACGACATGGATTTAAAGCTTGCGGCGCAGTTCTATAAGCCTGAAGACGAACGCACTATGATGCTTCTCGGTCCTGATGGAAAATGGTTAACCAAATCTTATAATCCTAAATCACTTCAAGGGCCTTTCGCGGTCATGGTGCAAAACCAAACTGCATTGCCGGAGTCTCGTGCAGTCCGTACGCAATTCGTGCTCGATATGTCAGAGCGCTATCCAGGGCTTCTTCCGAAAGAACAAGTCATTGAAATGCTAGGTCTTGGCCAGTCTGAGAAATTCATGGATCTCGGATCTGCGGCTGCTCGTGCGGCTGAGGAAGAGCAAGAAATTATTTTAGATCAAGGTCAGCAAATTGAACCGGCTGAATGGGAAGATCACATTACGCATTGGAAGATTCACACCATGAAGATTCAGGACATCGGCTTTAAGACAGCCACAAGTCCAGAGTCTCAGGAAATGATGAAGGATCATATTCTCGCCACAGAAATGCTCATGATTGAGCAGGCTAAACGCTCTCCTCAATTGACTCAACTGTTGTTGATGCTCCCGAACTTCCCAATTTTCTACGTCGATTCTCAAGCGCAAATGGCAGCCGGAATGCTGACAGGAACTATTCCAGCAGTCATGCAAGGGGCTCAAGGCGCTATGCAAGCAATGAGTCCACCGATGCCGGAAGAGCCACAACCTGGGGCTCAAGGAAAGCCGATGAACTCAAGCCCGAGTGATATTTCTCAAGGCGTAGGATCGGAACCAACACCAGCGGGCGCAAAACCAACAACAGCATAAAAGGAGACAATGAAATATGGCAGAGGCAGTAATTACACCAATGAATAATTCCCCAGCAGCAACGGCCACGGCAAAAGCGCCGGACATGGCAGGGGACGCACCAAAGACTTTTGATGAACTTCAGGCAGCGATTGACGGCAAGAAAGCTGAAGATCGCAAAGCTAAAAAAGAAGCGCAGGAAGCAAGGGAGCCCAAAGGCGAGACGAAAGACAAACCAACGGACATATCTCGCGCAGACTCCAAGGGCAAAGAAGCGAAGTCGAAAGACAAAGAGCCTAAAGAATCAAAAGACAAAGAAGAAGATGATTCAAAAAAAGAAGAACCAAAGCCTAAGAAAACCCTCAAGTACAAAAAAGGGGAAGATGAGGCTGAGATTGATGAAGATGCTATGTTCACGCATCTTATCAATGGCCAAGAGGTCCAGGTCAGTGCGCGTGATCTTTTAAATAATTATTCCGGCAAAACAGCATGGGATAAGAAGTTCTCTGAAGTCGATAGAAAAGCGAAAGACTTCGAAGGAAAATATTCTAAAGTCCAACAGCAATTAAAGGGACTCTTTGAAGAACAAGATCCTGAGATGCGTATTTGGAAAATGGCAGAAGTTGCCGGAATGAATCCGATACAATTTAAAAAGTTTTATCTTGACGATAATATCTCACTCGTTGAAAAATATTATTCAATGACGGATGAGGAGAGAGATAGCTACTTTCTCCAAGAAGAAAATAAATATCTTCGTCATAAAAATGAGACTGTAGCCCAAGCAGAAAAAACTCGGCAAGCCCAAGCGGAACTGAGTAAAAAATTAGAGGGATTACGGCAAGCTCACCAAGTATCTGAAGATGATTTTTGGAGTACCTATGAGTCTATCGCGGCGGTGGCCGATGATGGGAAGCTCGAACAAGACGGTATAAAATCAGCCAAAGACATCACTCCCGAAAAAGTAATTGAAATTTATCAGAAGGAACATCTGTTCAGCGCAGGCATTGAGGCTATGAAAAGCACAAGTATTAAGCCTGAGCTGCAAGGTAATGCCTTAAAAGAGCTTGTCGATACGGCATTTGCTCAAGGCCTTAAACCTCAAGATATTCCCGATATGATTTCTGAAATTTGGGGCGTTAAACGCAGAGAAAACAAGGTGGCTGAAAAAGTGAAGGAGCGCGAAGAGTTTATCAGTGGCAAAAAGGAAGTTGCTACTCCGAAAACGAATCGTGAACCAATGTTCTTTAGCGATTTATAAGTTCTTTAAAAATTAAATATTAACAATTTCTTTGCTCCGTAACTGGGGCCGGAGGTTTCACCATGGCTCAAATGAGTCTGACGGCGTCGTCTGCGCTGTTTAAAACAAAATTCGGCAAGATGTCCGAAAACGCTTACAATTCCTATAACCCAATGCTTGGTACTATCAAAAAACAGTACGATTTTACCGGCGACGAAATGAAGGTAGCAGTACCGACTTTCTTCTCAGGTGGTGTCGGTTCAGGATCTCTTCCAACCGCAAACCCTGCGTCAGCAGTGAAAGCAACACTGACAGCGAAAAAAGTTTACGCGACTACTGAAATTGATCGTGAGTCTTTAAAAGCTTCTTCTAATGATGAAGGTTCTTTTGTAAATGGCATGAAATGGGTTTCTGAGAAAACCGTTGAAGCCTACAATCGAAATGCTTCTCGTATTCTTTTCAGTGACGGAACTGGTGCTTTAGGTACTACTACAGCAGCCGATTTCGTTGATGTGACCGGAACAACTTTTGGAGTGGGTGACACAGCTTATGCTCTTTTCACTGCAGCTTCTTGGGTAGAAGGTTATTGGGAAGAAAATGACTATGTAAACGTGGGCACAGCAGCAGACGTTCTAGAAGTCATCGCGGTTGATAACACTCTTCGCAAAGTCACTTTCGAGAAGATTTCAGGAACAACTGACTTCGGAACTGGTGGCGCTGGTACTTCAAAAATCATCTACATGCAGAACTCTAAGGACAATGATCCTATGGGCTTAAAAGGCGTGTGCGATGCTACTACTTCCACTCTTTACGGAGTTGATGTGGCTCGTCGTTGGATGGCGACTCAGATCGCAGCGGCAAGCGCTGGTATCTCTGAAGACATCATGAATGAGCTTGTAATCACAATCCAAAAGAAATGCGGTAAGGCTCCTAAGAAGCTTGTTACCTCTTACACTCAGTATCGCAAGATTTCTAACTTCCTTGAAGACAAGAAAGTTTACCAAATCGAAGCGCGTGCTCCTGAGTTGAAAGGTATCGTTGGATGGAAGGCATTGTCTTATATGTCTGACGCTGGTGAGATCGCTATCATCCCAGATCGCATGTGCGCAGAAGATCGCGTTTATGGCGTGAATGATGACTACATCACTTCTTACCATAGACCAGACTTCGGTTGGTTTGATGATGATGGAACAGTGTTCTTGAGAACCTCAGGTGATGCTTATGCAGCTCGCTACGGTGGTTACTACCAGAACTACATCATCCCTAGCTTCCAAGGTGTCGTTACAGGTCTTGCAACATAATTAAAAACATTGAGGCTGCGCGGGGTTTTTGTCTTTTTCCCCCTGCGTGGCCTTTTTATTGGAGGCTTAAATGTCTAGCAAACAAGTCCTGTGCCCTCAGAGGGAGATGCGACTGATGTCTGTCAAAGTTGATGGCACAGGTACGGCGGCTCTATCAGGGACATGTTCTAACAACATGACTCTGACTGACAACGGTACGGGTGATTATACTTTGACTTACAATCTACCGTTTTTGCGTGCTCCTGAAATCGTAGCTACCGCAATCACGGATAATATTTACTGTAAAATCGGCGCTTCGGCTGTCGGATCTTGTCAGATTCTAACAGAGAATCTTTCAGGCGCTGCAACTGATGCAGATTTTCACGTCATCATCATTGGTAGTGATACTGCCGACGCACAATAGGGGGAATTATGACAGCAGGATATTCTGTTAGAAAATTCCCTATTAAGTCGCCACAGTTCAAACCGCGCTTGATGACCTTTGGGGTAACAACAGGCCATGCGCAGGTTGAAACTCTGACTTTCCCAGCGGTGGCAGGAGCAACACAAGGTGACTTTGTTGTTCTTTACAACGAGGCAGGACAGTCGATTGCGGCCTACATTGATATTGATGCAGCAGGAACGGCTCCAACATCGCCGCTCTATACAGCAGCAACTTATAAAGTTGCTATTTCTGTCGCAACTGGTGACTTGGCGGCAGCCGTCGCAACAGCGTTTAGAACCGCAGTGAATGGCGTTTTGCCTGATGTGACTTTTACTCTTGCTTCAGCAACGTGCATTTGTACTCAAGACATCGTCGGAGATTGCTCCAATGCTGTTTTGAAAAACTCAGATGGAACAGGTGTTGGCTCAATCACGAATTCTGTCGGAACTGAAGGCCTTGCGGCTGTGATGACGACAGGAGGGTACGATGGAACACTTACTCAAACTGCGACTGGGGTTTACACAATCACTTTTGAAAGGCCATTCCTCAGAATACCTGAGTATGGAATCACAACTGTGACTGATAACCGTGTTCCGCGCATTTCTTCGGGTACTGTTAGCACGCTAGTGGTTGAAGTGAGCAATCTTTCTGGTGGCGCGACTATTGATGGAAGCTTCCATGTATTAGTCGTTGGCAGCGACGCCAAGGATGCAATTAGAGGTTAAATAAAATTTAAGGGGCTTGTGCTTCTCCTGGGGCACTTGCTTCTTTTTCACTGAGATGGCGCTTTAATGCAGCCGGAGGAAATATGTCAGTTAAGGGATATCCATCAAATCAAAAGCTTATTCAATCTGCTTCTGGAATCACGCATAATTATGCAACAGTAGTTCCAACGGATGAATACAGAAATGCTTTGGACGCTCCTCGATTCGCATTTCGCGTAAACAGTGCGACAGTTCCGCGCACTTGTGGCGCATCAACTGGAAATGCTCTATCTGGCCCTACTGTAGTAGTGGACACATCAACGGTTGCTAAAGTCGGGGATATTTTCCGAGCTGAAACTGGGAATGCAGCCTTCGTTGAAGTCCCTATCGTTTCAGTCTCAACCAATGGATTTATTTTAGCTTCTAGACTTAGTACTCCTCCAGCTTCTGGAGATACTTTTTATATTTTAAGATCAGTCACTCAAAGGACTGATGAAAACGGTTCGCAGGTTGCGACTATAGATACGGCAGGCCTTGCGACATCGGCCAAGCAAGATGCTGAAGCGGTTCTGGTTGGCGCAGTCAATGAGACAGCTCCGGCGAGCGATACAGCCTCAAGCGGTTTGAATGGCCGATTACAACGTATTGCTCAAAGAATTACTTCTTTAATCGCTTTGCTTCCGGCTTCAATTGGACAAAAGGCAATGACCGCTTCTTTTCCGGTTGTTTTGGCATCCGATCAAGCATCGGTTCCGGTGGCGGCGACGTTATCGGCAGAGACAACAAAGGTCATTGGGACCGTGAATCTTTCCGCTGCTCAAACGCTTGCGACAGTAACTACAGTTTCAACCGTCACAGCGGTAACTACTCTCGGTACAATCACAAATGCAGTTCCAACGAAAGCTCCGGTCAATGCTAACGGTTCAGGTGGTGGACAAACCTCTTTGACAGCGACTACCGCTTCGAGCGAAGCAGCTCCCGCAAATGCCGTTGGGTTTATTTTGCAAGCAGATCCCGCGAATACAGATCCAATTCGATATAGAATCGGTGCAGCGGCTTCGACGGTAAATGGAATTCAGCTCGCGCAATCTCAAGATACTGGCTTCATCCCATGCGCAGCGACGGTTTCAATCTGCGCAACTGTATCAGGGACTAATAAATACGCTATTCAATGGATTCTTTCTACATAAGGAGAATTTTATGCGCATAATTTTACTTTCTCTCTTAATTTCTTTTCAAGCTTTGGCTGGACTTCCTCCGACTACATCAAAAGTTTCAGGAGATTCAACCGATCTTACGACATACAAATATCAGTTCCCTAATTTTACCGGAACGCATACTGGAACAACGGTTTCTCTTGGCGTTAATGCAATAGCAGGCGGTGGAACTAATAACGGTTCCTTGGCTGTAACCAATGGTGGCGTCGTTTATACTGATGGCACAAAGCTAATGAACTCAGGCGCTGGAACTGCCAATCAGTATTTGGCTTCAATTGGTGCTGGCGCTCCAGCGTGGACAAGTTTTGTTGCTCCTACGATTCAAAAATTTACCTCAACGGGTACAACAACTGGTTATAATTTTACAATAACGGCAGGAAACGCAACGGTTGGCGCGACTTATACGAATAATGGTCAAACCTTTACTGTTCTTTCGACTATAGCGGCAGCAACAACTCTCTATACAACTGCAACGGGTGCACCAGAGGCTTCTGGCACTCTCACAAAGGCGACGGGCACGGGTGATGCAACTTTAACTTTTTCAGCGGCAACGGCGACGGCTACTTACACACTTCCAACAAGCCCGAGAAATCCAGTTTACATTCGCGTAAGAATGGTAGGCGGTGGCGGAGGTGGCGCAGGTTCTGCCGATGCTACAAATGACGGCGGTAACGGGGGTGACGGTGCAGCCTCTAGGTTCGGAGCTGCGCTGATAATCGCTAATGGAGGCCTTGGAGGTATAAGTGCAGCAAGTTCAGGCATTGGTGGTACTGGTGGATCAGCCTCTTTAGGTACTGCAGTGGGCACGTCATTGACCGGAGGTAAGGGGCAAGGCTTCTCTGGAGGAGCTACTTCTCAAAGACAGGCTGGCGGCGGCGGCGCACCTTCTCCATTTGGCGGCGCAGGTGGCGGTGGAGCGGCTGCTACCGCTGGGCAAAATGCCTCTGCTAATACTGGCTCAGGTGGCGCAGGTGGTGGTGCTCCTGTTGCTGGATTTAATGGTCCAGGTGGCGGCGCTGGCGGCTTCGCTGATGCTCTCATTACTAGTCCGAGTGCTACGTATCAATATGTTGTCGGGGCCAATGGAACCGCCGGGACTGCTGGGACTTCTGGTTTTGTAGGCGGCACGGGTGCAGCTGGTTACATCGAAGTCACTGAGTATTATCAATAAGGAAATGTGATGAAACAAGAGCCCTTTAACCAAGCACTTTTTATCGGTGGCATCCTTGCTGTTATTTTACTAGCAGTAATTTTGAGTACAGGAGTTTAGAAAATGAAACAAATTACAGAGAATACTCTCATTCCGATCTCTTTAGTAATGACGCTTTTGGGAGGTGCGGCCTGGCTGACAGCGGTTTGGTACGACACAAAAGCGAATGCGGTTTCAATTACAGAAATAAAGTCAGAACAGAAAATTTTGGCCAAGGATTTAGTCGAGATGCAAAAGAAAACTATCGAGGATCTAGCCACGATCAAAGTTAAATTAAACATTAAATCTCAGCAATAAAGCTAGAGATAATCTGCGAGGTATTAAATGTTAGAAGGTAAAGAAGCTGAAGGTTCGTTTGGTGGATTTGGTGGTTACTCAGTAGACATCACTGATAAAGGACTATTGGAAATCGGCGTTTCAGTTCGCATTGATTTGGTTGCTGAAGCTAAAAAACTTGCTGAAAAAACAGCGACTCCAATTGATGACACTGCAATTGCGTGGCTTGAAAAATTAATGTCCAAATAAGGAGCACTCATGACTTGGCTGATAAACTTACTGGTTCCAGTTATCGAATGGATTCTCAATTTAGGTATTAAGCAATTAATGGCCTGGTGGAAGGAGCGCAAAGATAAGGAAGATGTTCAGAAAAAGAAATCAGCCGAGTTAGAGCAGTCTAAAAAAGATTTACAAAAAGATTTGAAAGGAGCCGGAGATGATGAAAAAGCTCAAGAAGACGCTATTGATAATTTCTTTAAGCGCACTCGCTAGTTGCGGAAGCAGCAGCCTGCCGGATGCTCCAGAAATAGAGCAAGGCGCTCCCATTTATGGCACTGATGCCAATGGTGTGATGTTTGTAAAATACTTTCATCTTGTGAATTCAAAAAATCATGTTGAAACGAATCTTTCTGTTGCTCAAGGCAGGGAGAGAATTCTTTTTATTACAGATCTTGAATCTTACAATCGATCTGAGTTGTATGTTGCCGAGCTTGAACGCTTGGCAAAAAAGAGGTGCGAATGATTACGCAAAAACAAAAAATAACTGGCACTGTGGTAGATAGTGAAGCCGTAACTTTCGACATGGCAAATCTCACTGCTGTTGAATTCCAGGTTACGACTACCGGAACAGCGACAAGCGGAACTTATAAAATTCAGAAATCTAATGATGGAACTCACTGGGTTGATATTGCTTCAGCTACAGGAGCTTTCACCACAGCTACAACTTTGATGACAACTTGTACAGGAGTCGTGGCAAGCCAAGTTCGTTTATTGTGGGGACTTGCAAGCGGAACCGTGACCTATGTAATGTACATTCAAGGTAAGGAGTTGGTCTAATGGGATACATGAACTCTAGTTTTGGAATTGATACAAATAGAGACTATCTTTACGGAGACTCTCAAGATCCATTTGATATTAATAAACCTCAAGGCCAAGGTTCTTTGGGTAGCGAGGCAATGAATAAAGAAATAGCAACCAGATTTACTCCTGAGAATGCGGCCGTAACTGGTGGCGCTGGATTCTTAGCTGGCGGCCCTGCTGGCGCAGCAGTA
Source organism: Pseudobdellovibrionaceae bacterium (assembly GCA_036559425.1). Taxonomy (GTDB): domain Bacteria; phylum Bdellovibrionota; class Bdellovibrionia; order Bdellovibrionales; family Bdellovibrionaceae; genus JACMRP01. Next base: position 33,706 of record DATBTE010000389.1, read on the forward strand.
AGCGTTGGTGGATCTCTCCTTACAAACTATCTTGCGCAAAAAGCCGCGACAGAGCGCCAAAAAAGACAGCAATCCGTTCAAATTGAAAATGAATACACAAAAAACATGGGTGATGCCCTCACTCAACAACTTGCCGCTTATCGTGGCGCTTTAAGGTAGGTAAAAATGAAGCAAGCAATTGATATGATGAAAAAAGCAATGGCTATGATGGAACAAGCGCAGAGACGAATGAACTCAGCAGAAGATGAAGAAAGCGAAGAAGTCGAAACTGATTATATGCCAACTGAAGACAGTTCAGATTCTTCCTTTGGAAATTCTAACTCAGGTGGTGAAGAAGATGATCTGGAAGAACGCAAACAGAAAAAAAATATGATTATTGCTTCGATGAAACGAAAACAATACTAAAGAGGATTTGAAATGAGACGTTTAGAAACTTTGATTGATAATTGTCGCGAAATAACCGGAAACAACCGCTATGATTCCGATTCGGGGCGCAGTCAAAAAGTATTCGTCGAATATTTCAATAACGCTGCGAACTCTTTAGCTAGAGAAATAATTAATGCAAAATCGAAGTTCTTTGTTAAAGAGAAAATAGTCACGGTTGTTTCAGGGCAAAGCCTTTACTCATGGCCTAATGACATTTTTCTTTTTAATGTGGACACAATGGAATGGTCAACAAATGGAAGAGATTATTTTCCCTTATCTAAAGGGATTATTAAGGATCGCTTTAATGTTACTTCTGGCACTGCTTTTAGTTATATCCCTAGAAACGACGGTTTTCTCTTAAATCCACCGCAAACTAGTGGATATGTGAGAATAAATTACATCAAGCAGCCTTCGCGTCTTGAAAAACGCTCTGGAAAGATCACAGCAAGAACTATGGCTGGACAAGTCCTTTCGGCTCTTACAATAGATTCAACGGAAGCAAGCTTTGATCCTACTTACATAAGCCGAGATAATTATATTTCTGTTGTTGATAAATTTGGGGCGCAGGTTGCAAAACGAATTGTTTTTACCTCTGTTAATTCGACAACAGGAGTGTTTACTCTTTCGCCGATTACTCTAGATACAGGTGAGACGGTTTCTGTTGGTGACTATGTTTGCGTGGGACTAGATTCTTGCAATTTGCCTCCGTACCCTACAACATGTGAAGATTACTTGATGCTCTATGTAGAGTATCAATCAAAATATGGAGATGCTTCTAAGTGGTCCGCTGAAATTAAGAACAATCTCGCAGCGGTGGCGGGCCAAATAATTACTTCGTTTGGACTGATGTCTGATGATATCACGCAAATTCCAATTACTTGCACAGATTTTTTATAAGGGGATTTCATGCCTCAATTTACCGATAAACATTATGCTGACTTTGGTGGTCTTGATACCACGACTAATCTTCTTAAGATGGACCCGAAGACTCAACGTCGAGGCTCAAAGAATTTTCGCTATAACAACGATGATCAACTTACTCAACGATACGGGTTTCAACACATTACCGAATTAAGCTCTGCGTTTAAATTTGGCTTGGCCGAATATAAATACAGAGATTTAAACACAGGCGAATCAAAAGTTGAAATTCTTGGAGTCGGATCAGATGGATTTTTACATCGCCTCCGAAACACAAGACTAAAAATTGTGCGTTCGTCTGGTTCTGTCGTCTATTATTCAGTTTTTTATAACGGTGATGATTGGACCTTTGCTCTTTATGGTTCAGCGATGGATGTTATTTATAGCACTCATTATGACAATACCTATACCCTCAGTCAGCTTGTGACCTACGTAAATTTATCGGCAATTACAGGAATAGCGCTTTCGATTGTAGATGAAAATGACAGCGTCGTGACTTGTGCAATCCCTGCGTATCTTATGAATACCGTCATTGTTAAAGAGTTTAGCACTGCTGTCACGAATACTGAATACAATGCGCTTTATTACGATGAACTCGTGCAATGTCCAAGCTCTTCTGCTTTATTTCCTGAGGTCTTAGACTCAGCAATAACAAGCCTTCCAGATTTTGAAGGTCTCACATCAACAAATCTCAATAACTGTATATATCTGACTTGCGGAGGATTCCCCATAAAGTACGACGGCAAGTCTGCTTATCGCGCTGGTGTTCCGGCAGTGCTTCCGCAAATAGGAAGTAATCCATTAAATGCTTCTGGAATAAGCGCAGCACAAGCGACGACTACTTTAGAAGTTGTTTTCACTATTTCCCCAGGGAGTGCGACATTTGGAGCAACTTACACAAACAATGGAGTAACTTTCATCGTATCAGCGACAGTTGTGGGTGCGACTAGCATTCTGATGCTTGGAGCAGGGGGCCCTACAGCTTCTGGCACACTGACAAAAGCATCAGGGGCAGGTGACGCGACACTTACTTTTTCAGCAGTGGATCGGGGGCTCACAGCAGGATCTTATGCGTACAAATTCAAATTTGGCCATATTGATTCAAATGGAGCTGAAAATTTAGGTGATTACGGAGTCTCTAATTATTTTGGGACTAATGGATATATTCAAAGCCTTCCAAGCGGAGCCGGACATAATTCGATAACTCTTACTTATTATGGATTTGTAAATGACAGCAGGTTCCCAGTTTATGCATGCAAAGTAAATGGTGCGCAGAACATTGCAACTGCTGGTGGCACAATTAACGTCGATTCAGGTCACAATATAAAGGTAGGAATGTTAGTTCAAATTCCTATTTCAAATGCTCCTACTGGATTTAATGGATATTCTTATATCATAAGCAAAGTAACAGCAGTCGCAGCGACAACTATTACTCTTGCAAGCGGTAGAACTAGCGGAATTTATCCTTTTGTAACTGGGTCAACGACACTTATAGTTGATAATCAAATTCTTCAAGCTGGATACAGGGAAACATATTTTGACAATACAATTACTGATATTCAAACATCAGCCAGACAATGGCAGCCACAGACTATTGTTGGTTCATTCTTAAGAGTTTATAGAACAAAAGTAGGACAAACGACCGGGCCATTCTACAAGATGAGAGATCTCCCTTTGCCTCTTGGGGCAATGGGATCAACTTCATTCACTGATATTATTTCAGATGCAAATCTTATAGAAGAATTCGATGACTCAGAAGGTGGGCCGCTTCCGCGTGCCTGCCGCTACATCGGTCAATGGCAAAAGCAGCTTGTGCAAGGGGGACGTCCTTACGATACCACCTTAAAAGATGACTATTATCCTTCTTATTATGCTGCCGTAAATTTAGTCAATAACTGGTCAACAAATTCAACAGAAGACAGATTTTACATTAATGAAGAGACCGCTCTCTGCGATTTCCAGAGCGTCTATTGGGCCGATCCATTAAATGCGGAGGCTTTCCCCACATCAGGTCTTAATGAAGAAGATTTTCAAGGAAAACACGCCGATCAAATTAAAGGATTTGGCGAGAATAAAGAAGCGCTCTTTGTAATGAAAGATCGGACAGCAGGAATGCTTACCGGGACTCTTGCCACAAACGATATTCAAAAAGAGATTCTTGAGATTGATGCCGGGTGCTCATCCCATAATTCGATTCAGGAAGTAAATGGCTCGCTGGTATGGCTTGACGGTGTTGCAGGATTTTGGGCCTGCGTTGCTGGAAGATTGCCAGAGTATTTTGGCTGGAAAATCCAAGATGATTTTAGAAAAAACAATCAGAAAGCAAATTCTCAAAAATTATTACCAGGACGCGCAAAGTCGGTGGTTAACCGCATTGACTCGCAATACATTTGCTATATTCCAGCGGGATATGTCAGTGATGTTGCAACCGGAGATCCCAGCTCTTACTCAATCATGTTTGTCTTTGATTTCTCTGCAACCGAGGACGGCAAGAGGAATTGTTGGTATCAATGGCAGGACGTTAGTCCAAATGCAGGATTATTATACACTTCGACCGATGAGCTTATTTTTTCAGAAAATAGAGCTGCCTCTTATAGACTGTGGAAGCAAAAAAGAACAGCCACTAAGTACGACATGGCCGATCATAATGCTGCTATTGAGTTTAATGCCAAAAACGCATGGCTCAACTATGGAACGCCTACCATTGATAAAGACTTCGTGAATAGTTGGATCAATTCAGTGGAAGGCGGCTTCACTCTGACAGTTCAGCAGTATTACAATTACATGGATACCGCGGCGTCTTCCTACAACGTGACGATGCCAACGGGTACTAGCAAGGTCTCAGTGAAGAAATCAGCTAATCTCAATGTTCCTAAACTTTCAGCACTTTCTCTCGGCTTTTATCACAATACCAAGAATGAACTAGTCACAATCGACGGCTGGGAAGTGGTGCTTGCGCAGGATTATGATCCTGGGGAGCCTAAAATTTAATGAGCAACACGAGAATTAAGTCGTTAGCAAAACTGAGAGAATACCGCGCTGGAATGGATATGGAAGAATATCTCAGCACAGAATTCTTGCAAAATCTAAATTTTATTGATCAGAAATTAAGAAGTCTCGACCAGGCTGTTGTCGTTAATGACATTTGCGTGCGCTATACTTCAGCATCTGGCCAGTCCATACCGAGCAGCGTTCTCACTGTTTTAAATTTCGAAACCAAAGACTTTGATAGTGACTCACTCGTCACCGTGGGCACGTCATGGCGCTTTAAAGCGAAAGAAGATGCCATCTATGAAGCCTCTGGTTTTATCGTTTTCACTTCTGGAGGCGGCTGGGGAGTAGGCGAGGAAGTTGCCGTTAATATTCACATAAACGGCGTGTCCTATGCGAGAATTGGCGGCGTAATCATGCAAGCAGCGCATGGAACTTATGTCGAGATTCCACTGGTAGCTTGTCCGTTTAAGCTCAGAACCAATGAGTACATGGACTTGAGGGTTTACCAAAGCTCAGGCGCAAGTTTGTCCCTTCTTGGTGGAATTAATTGGATTTCAATCAAGAAGATTGGTGCTTACTAATGACAAGGCACATGGTTACTATTTACAATTTATTTGATTTCACTTTCTTTGCTCTTTAGTCGGAGCCGGAGGTTTTAGAATGGGCACAGCTTATAAATATGACCAAAATGGCAACCCAATACCGGTTGGCGAAGTCATTAATGGAACTTATCAAGGAGCTTGGTTCGATACTCCTGAGCAAGCAAAATCTCCAGCGGTTTCAAACCTAGATAATGATTACAGCAAAGGCTACACTCGCGGTAAAAAAGAATTCTACGATGATCCTGACATGCAGGATCTGAAAAAACGCAATGAAGATCTCGCAAAGGGCTATGATGGCAATACTCTCGGAGCAATCAGAGGTGAAGCCAGAGACCAGATCCAAGGTCAGAGATCAAACTACATGCGGCAGCTTCAAAGTCGAGTCGGCAAAGCTGGTATCGGTGGTGCAAGGGGTGCAGCGATGGCCGGGGCTGCTGACAAAGGCTTCATGGACTCAACGGCAAGTTCTGAAAGAAAGATGGCTATTGATAACTCGAACCTTCAGCGTGAAGGAACCGGAAAGCTCCAGGATTTCATCTTTAGACAGAAATATGGAACTCTCGGCTCAGCAATCGGCGAGCAACAGGCCGGGCTTGCAGAGCGTGGTAAATACGCAGCAGCCCAGGCGAATCAAAGCGGCGGCGGTGGTATGTCTTGGCTTTGCACTGAAATTGCTAAGAATGAAAATTGGACTATGTCAGATTTAAAGGCACTGAAAAAGCTTCTACTTTTCACTGAAAAACACGACAAAGAGGCTTCTGAGAGATACCAAAAAGATGCACCGACTTTGATTGCTATCATGAAAGACAAGTCTTTTGATTTTATGCGCCTTCAGCCTACGATTAAATGCATTATTTCTCTTGTGAAGATTGGCCTTATAGAAATGGCCTACGAGAATTACAAAAATATGACGATGGATCTTGTAAATACTTACTGGGGTGATTATGGCAGAGCGTGATTATTTAGCAGAACTTTTACTTAATCAAAGACTTCCAGAGATCAACCTGGCTGATGAAGCCGTACAAAAAGTAAGAAACATGAAGGCAGCGGCGGCTCCTCCTCCGGTTGTTGCTCCAAGACCACGTCCTGCTGCTCCTGTTGATGATGGCGGTATCGATCTAAAGAAGATCGAAAGCCAAGCGATTTATCAGGCCGCGCTTCAAGCAAAGCAAAAAGCAGCGGTGGATAAGATAAGAGCAATGACTGCTAAGCCTTCTCCGACTCCAGTGCCTACGCCTACGCCACAAGTGACGCCAACTCCAGAGCCTCAAAAGAGTATGGTAAAAATGCCAGACGGAAATATGGCCCAAAGGGAAAATGAAATTGAAATTAGCGCTGATCCTCTGAATGAGGAAGATTGGATACAGCCTAAATCTACAGATCCAAAGTCTCTTTCGGCTAATCGAGATTCTTATAATGTAATCGGTTACAACCTCGATAAGACTATCAAGCAACAAGATGCTTTAGTCGGACGCGCTGAAATGGCGCGAAAGCCCTACGTTGATAGACTCGAGAAAATGGTTGATGCATACATGCAACCCGTACCAAAGTTTCAATCTTCATACGATGAGTATGCAAAGAAAATGCTTGAGCAAGAAGCGACAGAGAAGAGAGTAGCGCGTCCTGATTTTCAACCTCCGCAAAGGCAAGAAGAAGAAGATATTTTAACTAAAGCAATTTACGCTTTCGGTCCAGGTCTGGGCGCTATGGCCCTGGGCGAAGACGCGGCGCTTGCGGCCCCTACAGCGCAGAAGCAAGCCTATGCGCTTCGTGCTTCTGACATCGCTCAGAAAAACAAAGAGTATGACCAAGAGCTTGCGGCTTATAGAGCAAATGCAGTCAGAGAAAAAGAAAAGGGAGTTAATAGCTCTCTTCGTGGAATTGCTCTTAAACTTCTCGCTGAAGGTGAAAGAGACGATTTCAATAAACAGCAAGACACTCAAGACAAGCGAATGGGTGAAGCTACGAAGATCTTGTCAGGGCTTTCTGCTGATGAATCCAAGCGCCTTGATGCTGCAATTCAGGATCGGCAGGAACTGCTAAAGGCGAATGTCGATAAAGGTCTGATTTCTGTAAAAGACTATCAGGATCATGTTGAAAAATTAGCGGCATTTCAAAATCAAAAAGATATCGCTGATGCAAATCGCGATGCTCAAAATAAACGTCTTGATATTGAAGAGGCTGGAAGAAATCAGCGTGCCAAAGAGTCCAATGCTACAATGCTGAAAGCCACCGGAATGAGGGGTGATGCTCAGGCGAATGTTGCTGGAATTCGGGCAGCGGCGAAAGGTTCTAAAACAGGCGGAAAACCTTTAACCATAAGCGCTGCTGAAAGCATGTCTAATGCAAACACTGCATTGTCTTCGCTGGAAGATATCAATTCAATTGTAACCAAAAATCCTGAAATGTTCGGTAAAGGTCAGAATATCTTAAATCAGATCGCAATTGCGACAGGCATGGGTGATACTGGCACAAAGGCCGCATCCATTGATGCGGAACTAGGAGCCATAGCTCAGCGTATCGGTGTTTATCTTGAGGGTGGAAAGCTTGCTGAAGGAGACATCAAGCGGTATCGCAAAATGCTTCCAGAGCTTGGTGATAAGCCTGAAATTGTCCAAAATAAAATTGCATCTCTCAAAAGGTTGTTGGAACAGAAACATAACAACGATTTAGAGTCATATAGAGCTTCAGGATATGATGTTTCAAGATTTGAACGAAAGCAAATTAGCGCAGGAATCACCGAAGGCGTTGGAAAGAAAAACGAGCCTGGTAAGTTTCCGATGACAGTCAGAAAAGGCACTCAGTCTACAACGGTCGAAAATATCAAAGAACTCGTTGAAGCCAGAAAAGAAGGGTGGAAGTAATGGGATGGAGAGACCGGATTCAAGATGAAGCTCCAGCGCCAACAAAGTCCACTTGGAAAGATCGGGTTCAAGACGAATATAAACCAGATCTTTCGGAGTTGATGAATTACGAAGATCCAAGCAAGAAAGATTATCCTGGCACAGTTCGCGGAGCTATAAAAGCTCTTCCGCTTGCAGGGACGGTAGCAGGTGGCGCTTTTGGAACAGTGGCAGGTGGTCCACTTGGTCCATTGTCTGGTCCGGTTGGAGCTGGGCTTGGCGGTGCAGCAGGTAAGTCGGTAGAGAATATTCTTGATCATTATCTTTATGGAGACGAAAAATCATATAACGATATTTTGGTAGATCCTGCGAAAGAGGCTCTGAACTCGAGTACAATGGAAATGCTAGGTCCAGTAACAGGAGAATTAGGCAACCTTGGAGTTAAAGGACTAAAAAACGTATCATCATCAATGTCTAAAATTCCAAAGCGTGCAATGGAAGTATATGCAGAGCGAGGGCCGGAAGTAGCAAAAATTTCTGCAAAGTCTGAGAATGATTTAGCTGAAGGCGCAGACCAAATTCGACAAGATATTCAGAAAAGTGTTGGATCTTTTAAATCTCAGCAGAATGCGAATATATCTAACTCACTTGACGCCAATGGCAGACAAGTTGTCGATATGTCTGGGACCATCAATGCGCTTGAAGAAAATAAGGCGAAACTAAATCCAATTATCAATGCTGATAAAATCGGAAAAATACAAAATCAGATCGATTTAATTAAACGCGTAGGGATGGACACGAAAGACGGGAAATTCATTATGCTAGCGCGTGATGCTTACGACGTGCAAAAGCATCTTCAGGACCAAGCTGAATATTTGGCTCCTGGTCAGCTATTTAAGAAAAAAGATTTTGTCGATATTACTTTCCAGCGTGCAGCTTCTAGGGCAAGACAAGCTGTTGGTAGTGCAGCTCCTGAAATTTCAGCAGCAAACGCAGAACTAGGAAAAGTTCGCCGTATGGAAGGAAATATCAATAAAAACCTTATTGCTCCCGATAAGCCCTATGCTGGTTTAATTTCAGCAGGAACCGGCGAAAATCAAATAAATCGAAGAAATCTTCAGCGCATCGGTGACGCCGTCGGCGCTGATTTTGTTCCGGAAGCGGAAAATTTAGCGGCAGCTCATCACTTTAATGACGCTGGTTTCCTGCCAAAAGTACAAAATGGAGCTTCAATGGCGCCTTTGATTGCAGGAACTGGTGGAATTGGTGAGCTTGTTAGAGGTGATGTCAGGACTGGCCTTTCAAGTCTGGCCCTTGGTGCGATGGGCTCACCTATAGCTATCAAGTCAGCGATTGATACAGCAAGAGTTGCTAAGCAGGTGGCCCCTATAGGTGTAGGTAATGCAATGCAAAGCATTCCGCAATTCTTGCAACACTCACTAGGGCAAGAGCCAGAGATCGAAGGTTACAAGATGGGTGACACAATTAAATTGGATCTAGCCACCGATGCGCAGAATTTTGAGAATGAAATCAAAAATGATCCTAAATTGCCACCTACGCAAAAAGCAAAGAGACTCAACCTTTTGCGCAAGCATGGGCGAATTTATATTGGGAATTGATCATCGACTGGGGCCGGGGCCCCTTTGATCATCAGGAATAAGCGAGGAACAATTTTCACGGCGCTATATACGAAAAAAATAAATGCTGCTATGGCTGAAAGATAATACATGAATTTATCGAAAGCGGCGCTGTCGAACGGCTTTTCTTCGCTTTTCGATTTGCCGTAAGTGTCCATAAGGTCTTTGGTGGTTAAAAAGCGTTTGCTCATGATTCCTCCAGGGCGGAGGCATATCATAATTACATGGGCATTTATAGACTGTTGCAATTATTTCACAACTCGATCAAGGAATGACTTTGATTTCACGCTAGCAGGCACTCTCTTGCTAGCGGCTTCGATCTTGCTCAGGATATTGCAGTTTTTATCTTCAAGGTAAGATGCTGTTTTTATAGTTGAATTTCCCGATATTGGAGAGAGGGAAAACTTAACAGATTTGTCATAGTTTTGAATCAAAAGCTTTCCATTCATAGCTGAAATATAAAGATCCTCTTGCTTAATACGATCGCAGGTATCGTAACTATATTTAATATGGAAAACGTCCCCTTCTCTAGTGAAAGTACCGATGGATTTTCTCATTACCGCTTTCATTGAGTTTCCATCAGACTCCAGGTACCCGTCTTGAAATTCAATGTTTCCATTGCTTTGAATATTAACAATGAATCCTGTTGCACTGTATTGGGTTGATCCTACTTTTTCATAATACCATTCGCCATAAATAGGATCTGCCGTTGCCGCTGAATTATCACCGCCATTTTTACATGCTGAAAGAACAAAGATTAGCGCTAGGATTGTGTATTTCATTTAAACCCCTTTGTCTTATAAACATCGGGTGTTTAGATTGAAACTTTAGTTTATTTCACGCGGAAAAGATCGGTCTCTTTAACGCGCAGACATTTAGAAAGCGCCTGTATCACTTTGAGCCGTGGCCAGGACTTTCCAGCCTCCAACATCTGAATATACCTGGGGGAGCAATCGACTGCCTCCGCTAGCTCTTCCTGAGTGAGTTTTCTCTTCTGCCTTAAACGCTTGAGATTGCTGCTAAAAACAAGTTGAATTGACTGCATCCATTCATTCTGAGGCGAAAGCTAACTTCGTAACACGAAGGCTAATTTCGTGTGAAATGATTACATAAATAGATATGATTTAGAAATAGTGTTCGATTTATAAGCAAAATCTGATAGACAGGGCCCAAGTCAAAACTAGATTGAATGCAGTACGTTACAGGAGTGGTATGAGTGACTTGGAGCGGGCCAAAAGGCTGGCCTATGAGCTATTTTGTGAGCTTGACCGGATTGGCAAGATTATCCAAGACTCCAGAACTAGGCCTGAGGGCCGTTTCAGTGAAACCAAGGACAGACCTAAGTTGATCCTCATTAAGGGCGTTGAGGTTGACCATAATCTGACCGAGTAGCTCGGTTTTTGATTCTTGCGGTTTTTCTGTAGCAAACAGGTCCGTTTTGTCTGACATATTCACTGACTTCAAGAATTCTGTCGTCACGCCTAGAGCTTTAGCTAAATCTGGTAATATGTCGGATTTAACTATAGATCTATGTCCCTTTATTAGCCGATTTAGATTCTGATAGTTAATCTTAGCATCTTTGGCTAATTGACGTTGAGAAATATTTTTCTCATCCATCAGCTTGAAAATTTTACTAATCACAATTTTATCAATATCCACGCTTACTTATCCTAACATTACTACGCGTCAAACGAGTATTTGGTGTTATGGCTAATATTTGTTGACAGTATTTCGAATTATGGCTAATACTCATTAGCAGAGGTAGCGATGAATTTGAGTAGAATTAGAGACGAAATTGATAAAAGGGGCATAAAGCACCGATGGCTGGCAAAGCAAATAGGTGTGCACCCAACGACTTTAAGTCGCTTCCTTTGTGGAAAAATAGGGTTGGCAGAAGAAGCTCAAGAGAAGCTCTTCCGAATTCTAAAACTAAAACCAGAGGACGTAACTAAAGTCTCCTGATCCCTTAGAGGGCCCGTTGGCGCGGACCTTCTGTAGGAACCACGACGCTTACAATGGATTACGGAAATTTTGAATTGATTTAGCGAAACTTGAAAATTTTGCATAGGCATTGGTTTGCCTGGAGGAGTGAGAGAATGAGTTACCCAATGGTTGGATGCGGAAAATTTGACGAGCGGGCAAGTCGAATTGCTAATCTGGCTTACGACTATTTGAACTTAGCTCAGACCTTGAAAATCTCTCATGAGCGCAGAAAGCACTACTATTCTCGCTATCACAAGCTTTTAAACGCGCGTTTTGACCACATCAGAGGTGTTTATGCATAAAAACTACTACCGCTACACATTCGAGAAATTCGACAAGGACGGCAATCCAACGATCCAATGCAACTATGACATCACTGGAAAAATTGGCGAGATTTTTGTGTATTCCGGCGAAGTCGATGAAATGGTGAAAGTTGACCTCGAGGTTTTCGAGCGCCGTCATGTTTCTAAATTCGCGGAATTGCAGACTGAAGTTTATTTAATAGTTAAAGATCAGGATTTTATTTCATCCGTTAGATACGGGACATAGGTGGCAAGATGAGCAACATCACTCTTTTCGAAAAAACAAAGTCACTCATTCATGCGCAGGCCAAGAAATTTCTTGAGCTTGCAAAATCCCATAAGGCCGTAAATTTTGAACAGGAAGCAAGCTTTGCACTTCAGGCTTTGCAGGCAAATAATTTTCTAGCATCCACGGCGGCAAATAATCCTAACTCTTTGATTGATGCTATTCACAATGTGGCAAGCATCGGTCTCTCTTTAAACCCAGCTTTGAAGCACGCTTACTTAGTCCCTCGAGACGGCAAAGTTTGTCTGGATTTTGATTATCGAGGTCTGGCTCACCTGTCCTATGAATCGGGTGCTGTGAAGTTTGTGCAGGCTGAAATCGTTTATGAAAACGACAGGTTTGTGCTACGCGGGCGCGGACAAGAACCAATTCACGAGCGTGACCCCTTTAGTCAAGATCGTGGAGGAGTTAGAGGTGCATATACTATTGCTAAGACAGTTGATGGTGATTTTTTGGTTGAGACAATGACTATTGCTGAGATCTACGCGATTCGCAACAATACGCAGGCCTACAAAGCTTTTCTAGATAAAAAAACGAAGTCTTGCCCTTGGGTTTCGCACGAAGGGGAAATGATCAAAAAAACCGTTATTCGCAGGGCCTCGAAAATGTGGCCTAAATCAAATGCCGGGCGGTTTGAAAAGGCCATGCAGGTTCAAGATGAAGTTGAAATGATTGACGTCACTCCGCAAAGCAAAGAACCAGAAAAGCCAGATGAATCACCAAAGAAACTTGAAGAAATCAGGCAGCTTTTGACTGCGATTGATCGCTCAGAGGAGAAGTATCTTGGACATCTTGAGCGCGTGCATAAACGCGATTTAAAGACCTTGGAAGATCTTTCAATGGCTGAAATTGAACAAGCATTAATTGAACTTTATCAAATTTCATCAAAGGCAAATAAAAAACCGGAGAATAAAAATGAAGTCGCTTAAAGACGTTGAATCACAAATTAAAACTTTCCAGGATAAATTTGGCACTGACATTATGCGTGCTGAACAGGGCTCTATGGCGTGGCTTCAAACTCGCCTGGGTGTTATCACTGCGAGTGAAGTGAGTGCTGCGGTGGCAAAAATAGGATCTGAAACCCGCAATACTTATATGTGTCAATTGGTGGCTGAAGTAGCCACTGGCATGGTCGAGGAAATCAATTCAAAGTATATGGACTGGGGCAAGCTGAATGAAGATGCTGCCCGCTCAAGTTATGAGTTTGCAAATGACACTGTGATTGAGCAAGTAAATTTCATTTTCAAAGACGATACTTTTCGGGAAGGCGCATCTATTGACGGATTCGTAAGCGGGCAGAAAAAGCTAGTGGAAATCAAGTGCCCTTACAATCCTACAAATTATATCAAATTTATTGTGGCTGACAAAATCAAAGCCGAATACCAATGGCAATATCAGTTTCAAATGCGAGTGACGGGTGCTGAGACCGCTGATTTCGTTCAATACGATCCACGCATGATTGTTCAACCGATTAAGGTTTTAAAAGTTGAGCGTGATGACGAATATCAAAAGAAGTTTGATGAATTGATTCCTGCATTTCTTCATGACATGGATTCGATGTTGAAACTAATTGGCATTGAATATGGTGATCAGTGGAAGCGCATTGCCGAAATGACGCCTAAAATAGCATGACCCTATTCACCATCTTCCGCAAACTCGACGCTCCCACGATCTGCAAAGATTGCTTTAAGCCCATAGAGCCAAGGCCAAAGAGTGAGCCACGTTTGTGTGATGACTGCGCGGAAGTGGATCGGAAATATGATGAGATTATGGGGAAAGAGAAACCTGAATTTTATAAGATGCGGAGGAATTGAGCATGACTAAACTACAAACCGAAGTATTAAAATTCCACACTGATTTTGAGGCACGCTATGCGGAGTTAGAGGCGGCATACAAAGATAAGTCGTATGATCAGACTTCCTCGCTAGCGGCTGGCATTGTGGGCTTTACGAAAGCGAGAGCGGATTGGCTGAAGCGTGAAGTTGAGATTGATATTGCTTTTAGCGAGAAAGAATAGGCGGTGCTCCCGATGCCAATTCGGGGGAATTTGAAGGAGTCACTCAAGCCACTGATACGCAGGTGGTCCGCGTATGGAACCCATAATTAGCTTGGGAATTTGAGTGATTCCTTGAGATTAAAGCACCAGGAAGCCCGCTGAATTGCGGAATGGGTTCGTGAGTCGATCAAGATGATGAGACTTAGTTCAAGCGGGTTTTTGGGTGTGAGCTTTATGGGATTGTAATTACAGAGGAGTGAAGTGTGAAAACAATCGAAGAACAGCAGAAAGAGTTTAAGCAGTGTGGTGATGACTTTGCAGATGCCGCCTTTCCTTGTACTTTGGAATTTACTTACGAAGCGAATCCTCACATGAAGTATGTCATTTCTTCTAAGGGATTAAGTAAGCGTGAATATTTCGCAGCTCAAATTATGACTGGCATGATGACAACACCTGACAATATAGGTCACAGAAAGATATCGGCGCATTTAGCAGTGGAGCTTGCGGACGAACTCATTGAAGCACTAAACAAAGAAAAAGACTAAGCACGTAAAGGGGGTATGAATGGACATCATAGCAAATATATTCTGTTTCATAATCGGTCTTGCGGCGGCGGTTTGTTACTATCATCCGAGAATTCGGGTGTTTGAAGTTGTGGTTGAGGATTTGATAATTAGAAATAGCTTGAGAGAGATGAAAGGGAAGAATGAAAAAAACTAAATGGATCACAACGAAAGCAGCGGGTGAAGAAATCGGGCGTACTGCCAGGACTATCCAAGATTATTGCAAAGCCGGACGTGTTCAATGCGCTCGCTTTGGCCGATACTACATGATTGACAGTAAATCATGGGAGGAATTCAAGGCCCGGCATATAATTAAAGCATCGTAGGTTATGGCAAATTCAAAGCTCAAAAAGTTCAAAGACAAAAAAGGGAATGAATATCCTTATCTTTTTATCGACGAAAAGACCGGGGAATTCTATGCCGTGAAACGAATTCACTTGGCCATTAAAAAGAAACCTCTCGGCAAAGAATTCACAAAAGCGCGGTCTCAGGTTTTGACCGCAATCCAAGAAATGATGCATGAGAAACCTAAAAAAGTAGGCTCTGCGCTCATTAAAGATTTCTATGAAATAATGCTCGCTGAAAAAAAAGCCATGTCGATAAAAGAGTCAACGCTTCGGCGCATGGATACTGTTTGGCGAAATAACATTGAACCTTATTGGCAATATTTGACTCCTGAGGAAGTCGATCAAGATCAAGTTACAAAATTCATGACCTGGCATCGACGAAATAAGCCCGGGGTTCAATTCTCAAATACGTTTAAATATCTGGGCAATATCTTTCAAGTCATGGTCGATCGAGACCATTTAAGCCCGGGGAAGCGTCCGAAACTTATTATCCCAAAAGATGAGCAAGCCCATCACGACAAAGACAAAGGCCGCTACATTACCGACAAAGAGATTACGGCCGTACTTGAAAAGGCCGATGACGTCACTTACTTGATGATTCGAATTGCTCATATTTGTGGCAATCGAAAAATGGAGATTGGATCACTCGAAAAAGAGCGGGTGATTTCGTCGGGCAAGCATTACGTGATCGTATTTGATACCGATGACACAAAGACCGGCATGGCCCGGGAGGTTCCGCTTCCCAAGGATCTGACCGAGAAAATTGCCGCTCAAATTGCATCAAGCAAATCAAAGTTTCTATTTCCCATGCATTCTGATCCGGAGCGCCACGTTTACCCGAAGGTTATTGATGACGGTTGGGATGCTGCCAAGGCCGCCGCTAAAATAAAAGGCCGCATGAGGTTCCACGACCTTCGTCATACCGCTGCCAGAAACTTCGCAAGTGCTAATGTGAATCCAATTATTGCCTGCACAATTTTAGGGATGAGCCTTGCGACATATCAAAAAGTTTATTGCAAACTGAAGGCTTCAGACTTGATAATAGCCGTAGAGCAAAGTGCTGCCCGATTGGGGGCAGAATGAGTCAAAAAGCTCTGTCTTGTTTCGGATTTGTACCGGATTTAATAGCCGGATTCTTGCAAATGCGCGTAATTACACGTCTAAATCAAATTTCAAAAGAGTCTTGTACAGACCACCAATTTTCTTCGGTTCTCTTTACTGAGGGCTACAGAAATTTCAGTGTAGAGAGAAAAAATCGTTTTTTAATGAAAATAAAATAAGTTCGTTTAGTAAGTTGACTATGAATGAGTCAAAGCGATTCATAGACTCACAATATTTTTATCGTAATTACTAAAGCTTCAAATGAGCTTCCGATCAAAGTCATAAATTTTATGTCTAATGGCGTATCGGGGGTCGTTCATGAGAATGCTATTGTTGGTAATGTTGCAAAGTTTTGTTTTAACCGTATTTTTCACCATGATTTCCCAAGCTGACGTGCGCACTTTTCCTACCAAGAATTGTCGCGATAACTTTTTTAATTTGAAAAAATATGAGCGCCGAAGCGAAGCGCCCAAAAGTTTTAAATAACTTAGTTCGTGTTGTAACATAAGATTTCTTTGTGAGAAGGCCACATGATTGATTTTTATAAAATGGAAACGCCAGATGGCTCTAAGGTTCATATTCTTCTTGAGGAGCTGGGGATGAAATACCAGCTCCGATCTCCAGAAGCTGATTATTTGAAAATCAGTCCCTATGGAGGGGTCTCGGCGATCATTGACCTGGAGGGCGAGTACAGTGGACAGATTCCAATCTTTGAATCAGAGGCCATTCTTAATTATTTAGCAGAAAAATCTCATCACTTTCTGGGGGCCAATGAATTTGAAAAAGCCCAGGTGATGTCTTGGCTTATGTTTCAGGCTTCGGTGGTGGGACCTACTTTTGCTAATTATGAGTATGCTAAAGAGAATGCTATACCCTTGATGCTGAAGCATTTTGAGGAAGAATCAAAAAGACTTCTAGGGATGATGGATGCGCGTCTTGCTGAGAAACCCTACTTGGCCGGAGATTTCTATTCGATTGCGGATATCGCTACATATCCTTGGATTGCGGAAACTTTGAAATCTAGAGCGGAGTGGTATGAAGCCACTCCTTATCTTCTCCAGTGGGCCGAGCTTATGGGACGGCGTCCGGCTGTTCAGAAGGCTTTTCAATAGTGATTTTTTTGAAATCCCATAATTTTTGATCCAAAAGCTGGCTAGGATTTATATTGCTTAAAGATGTCATGATGGAAGCGCCGATATGAGGAATATCTTTTTCCAACTCTTGAATCAGTTTTTTCATCTTTTTACGT
>DATBTE010000390.1:0-1622 GCA_036559425.1 Pseudobdellovibrionaceae bacterium
AGTTCTTAGAGAATTTTCCCGTTTGGATTGAACCAAAAGACGCTGACATTTATCCGGCCCGACCATCAATTCTTTTTGATGATAGCACCAGAATTTACCAAATTTTTCCGTTTTTTGTAAAAGAACCATCGTTTGAAGAAACCAAATTTCGCCTTATAAAGCGTATATCGGTAACAGTAAAATTTGAAAACTAAAACTTCAGTCGAGATTTTTTACGGTGAAATCGATTGTATTCTCATACACATAGAATCGCTCGGGCAGAAGTTGCTGCCTTAAAAACACTAAATTGTTAGCTGATAATCAGTAAAAAAGTTTCAGGCTTTTTTAAATTTGAAGCTGGAAGCGCGGTCGATATCTTATGCTTTCGCGATCTCTTTGAAGTAAAATGCCCCTTCTTGGCCAAGAGGGGCATTTCCATTTGGGGGTCTTTTTTTGGCTTTGAAGATCTTTCGCGCACCCATGATGACGGCAAAATAGCTGTTGAAGGGAAAAAAGTTCATAGTTCACTCCAATAAGAAAAAGTAATTCGTTCCATAACTTAAAGCCTTAAAATCATTCCCAAAAAATGTTTAGTGAGGGAATTTAAAACGCCATCTGCTCGTTCATTTTTTGAAAAATTTTTAATCGAAAAATCCTCTAACTCAATCGCTTGGCACTTTGACGATACAAGTGGCGGTTCTCCGCCACTTCTTAGACAGCGCAACTTATTGAAAGTAGTTTATTAATATTCTAGAGAACCGCGCATTTTATAAAAAATGTATTTTTTTTATAATGCCGAACATAGGCATTGCAAAAAGTGAAGACAAAAAGCCTCTGTAATCGTTTTAAGTCTCGATTAAAACATTATTCTATTTATAAATTGATTGGCACTATTCTTGGTATATGGAAATTCAAGAAGGGAGGCCGCAGATGAAACACAACATCCTTTTAGTCGACGACAATGAAGCTCTCAGAAATTCGATGTCTGCCTTCTTAACGGATGAAGGCTTCTTTGTGCGAGCGGTGGCAACGGGAGAAGAAGCCATTGCGTTGGTTCGGCAAAAGTTTATTCCATTTTCTATGGCCTTCATTGATTTTCATATGCCTGGGATGAAGGGGCCTGAAGTTATACGTCAAATCAAAGAGCACAACTCGAACCTTCTTGTTTTTGGCCTCTCTGGAGATGATTCTGATGATGCCCACAATCAATCACTTGATTCGGGAGCCGCTTTCTTTATTTCTAAGGACACAACCGATGCAAAGCTCCTTGGCATCCTTCATAGGAATTGCCGAGATATTGAGAAAAAGACTCGTCCCTTAGAAATTTGCAAATCGTCTGAAAATATAAAACTTATTGAAAGTGTTGGAATGGCGGGCGCTTCAAACTCTCTTGCTGAAGTAGCAAGACTTATTTTAAAGTTCGCTCCCTCTAAAGAAAGCGTCCTCATTCGTGGAGAAAATGGGACAGGAAAAGAAAAAATTGCCCGTGCTATTCATCAAAACTCACCAAGACGACTTATGCCATTTATCGCGGTTAACTGTGCGGCAATTCCCGAGTCTTTAATTGAAAGTGAATTGTTTGGACATGAAAAAGGCTCCTTCACCGGAGCTGGGAAAGATCGCGTTGGCTACTTTAAAGCTGC
>DATBTE010000391.1:0-6023 GCA_036559425.1 Pseudobdellovibrionaceae bacterium
TCAAACTCGTTATGATAGATCCTCAGAAGAAGCTGATCCAAAAAGGATCAGCTGAGCAAAAAGTTCCTAAGAAGATTCGCGTCAGTGATTATAAGCAATTGAAACGGATTGCTTGGCAACTCAAAGGCTCTCAGGAGTTGAGTCCGCAAGAAGTGCGTGACCTCTATGAGCGCAACTGGCGACACATTGATCTCAAGACGATGGATGCGCGTGAAAAAAAATTATTAGAGATGCTGCTGGCGGCAGCTGGACGGGAGAGGCTGCTTGTTTGAAAAAGAACATCATCTTCGCATTGCGACTATTCTCCAAGCCCTTTTATGGAAACTCATTCGTGACCTTGTTCCGGCGAAAGCAAATAGGTAAATCTGATTTTTTGAACTAACGAACTCGTTAACCATGGGGGCTCTAATGAGTTTTAACTTTCGTCCAAATACTCTCATACATCTGATTAACCTTACCCAGGTCATGAATTTGCTCGAGCTTCTTGAATTGTTCATCCGATGGAAACAGCGCCTTGTTATTTTTTAAATCCTCAGGCAACAAATCACGAGTCGTAGAAAGAACTGGACCGCAACGAACCTTTTTAATAAAGACTAAATTATTCTCAGTTTTAAGCATATAGTCGATTAACTTCAGAGCATTGTCTTTGTGCTTTGCCCCTTTCACAATCACCATATTATCAATGGATCGAGTGCCGCCATCATTGAGAAGAATAAACTCAATCTCTCCATTGCTTTGGGCCTGAGCTTGCAGGGCATCCGAAGAAAAAGAATGAGCCACCGCCACTTCTTTATTCTTTAGAATCTCTATCGTATCAGAAGTGAAAGTCTTTACGTTCGGTTTTACTTTCAACAATGTCTCTTCAGCTTCATTCAATTCTTTTACATCGGTGCTATTAATACTGTGGCCATGCAGTCTTAAGGCGGTACCGATGACTTCACGGCCATCATCCAAAAGCGAAAATTTACCTTTCAACTCTGGATTTTCAAAAATGTCCTTCCAACTTTTGATACTTCCCTTGTAGAGACTGCGGTTCACAGCGACTCCTGTGGTGGTCCAGGCATAGGGAATGGAAAACGCATTCGTTGGGTCATAGGACTGGGCTAAAAACTTTGGCGACAAATTTTTAAAATTGGAAATTTGAGTTTTGTCCACCGGCTCTAAAAGATTGAGCTTAATCATGATATCAACCATGTAATCCGAAGGCACGGCCATATCAATTCCCGAAGCACCCATCTGAATTTTGGCCAGGAGTTCTTCGTTGGAGGAATAATTAGTGATATTAATTTTAATGCCGGTTTCGTCAGTAAATTTCTTTTGCACTTCTGCGGATAAGTAATTACCCCAAATGGCTAGGTTGATTTCCGAAGAAGGCTTCGCTTCCTGCTTTTTAGTGCAGGAAAGCAAGCTAAGAGAAATAAGAAAAATGATAAGTGAACGCATGCAGGAATTAAACAATATCTCAAGTCCTTTAGCAACAGTTTGATTTCTATAAGCGTTACGATAAGCTTAAGGAAATGGCGAATTTCAAAATCGATTTCTTCGTTCACCCCATTGCTTTATTTCCCGTAGCTTTGATGGCAGTTAATGATCATTGGCTGAAGTACGCTTATCCCGGCTGGTTCACGGGAAAGCTCAGTGACTTTGCGGGAATTTTTTATTTTCCTATTTTCATCTTGGCCATGGTCATTTTTGTATTTCATGTGGTGTTGACGAGACGAAACCTCTGGCTCGCGATCTTGTTCACGGACTTTCTATTGATGTTGGTCAAATTAAATGAACCTGCGGCACGCTGGATTGAAACGATCTTCGCTCAATACTTATTTAGGATCCAACTAATTCAAGATCCTACGGACTTGCTCGCTCTTAGTATGAATGCGCTGACTTATATTTATATGAAGAAGTATCTTACTGGCGCTGGAGAACCTGCTCAAAGCTCACTTGACAAATAGGTCTATTGTTTTCGTAGCAGTTGTAGACATGGAGAAGGCCTGTGTCGCTATCAGCTTCCATCACGGAAAGGTAGCACAACATTTGATAGCCACGCACCCATCCTTTCACTTGCGGATACATTTCAAAATTTAAACGCGTCAAGGGCAAGCCAAAATCGGCAAACTGCAGATTTGTGGGATATGAAATGGTTTCATTGGTCACTGTAATTTGATCTTGAGGAAGGGCTGCGGGGCAGTTGGAGGCCACATAATATTGCTTCGATTCCGCTGTGATCACATCATCTGATCCTGTTTTAGGAGGAGGAGCCTTTGACGTGGCAACCGTAACCAATGAGGTGGTCAAAAGGCACAATACAGTAAACCATGATTTAGCAGTCGTATTCATGAAAACCTCGCAAAAATGGGCCCTCCGATGACCAATCTTTAGACAGCAATTCGCTCCAGATCAACACACGTTAAGCTGTGGCTTTGTTATAAAGCTCTGTTTTAAATTATTCAAATCGTATGCCAAGTATCCACAATCTTAAGCACCACTATGCCGTACTATTTACTGAAACTTCCTCTTGCTTCAGTTTACATATAATATACAATATATTACATATTATCAGCAAAATTAGCCAATAAAGGACAATATTTTGGACTTTAAATTGTCGACAGCCCAAGAGATCTGTTACGAATTGGGACAACGATTGAAGACTCAGCGTCTGGCCAAGAATGTAAAACAACAAGAGCTTGCTGAGCAGGCGGGTATCTCCGTGGGAACTGTTAAAAATCTTGAGTCCAAGGGGCAGGCTTCTTTAGAAAACTGGATTCGAATCATCATCGCCTTGGATCTAACCCAAGATCTGGAAGCTCTTTTTACTCTAAAAATTCGTTCCATTTCAGAAATGGAAAAAATGGAAAAGCTCAAATCAAATAAGATTTCCCGGAGGGCTCGATGAAAAAGGTAGATGTCTTTTACTCTGGCTGGGGCGAGCATTGGAAATTAGGCAGACTGGCCGACAACGGAACGAAACTTCTTTTCGAATATACCGCAGAAGCCCTTGAGCAAGGATTAGAACTTTCACCGCTCAATCTTAAATTGAAAAGTGAGGCCTATGGAGAGTTTCCTACTCATCAACAGCGCCTTCCAGGATTGATAGCGGACAGCCTGCCGGATGGCTGGGGCCTGCTATTGATGGATAAATTATTTCGAAAACAAGGGCTTGCCATTGAGGAGGTGTCTCCTTTGGATCGACTCTCATTCCTCGGAGATCGAGCTATGGGGGCGTTGATTTTTAAACCTGCCTCGGAGTCAGTGGCTCAGCCAAAAGGCTTAAGTTTACTCGAAATCGGCACTGAAGTTCACAAAATCGTCTCCGAAAAAGCCAGCAGTGCACTTTCAGAGCTGGCAATCCTAGGAGGCTCACCGCAAGGAGCTCGCCCCAAAGTTCTGGCTTATTATCAGAAAAAAACAAAGCAGCTTTCAATGACGTCGGTTCCAACGGCGCATCCCTGGCTTTTTAAGTTTCCGGCTCAACAAGAGCATAAGGAAGTTTGTGCGATTGAGGCCCTCTATGCGAAATTAGCTAAGAAAGCTGGTCTTGAAATCAAAGAGACCGAATATTTTGAACTCAGCAAAAACCTTTCGGCCTTTGGCACAAAAAGGTTTGATCGTGAAAATGACCTACGCATCCCCACCCATACTCTGGCGGGTGCTTTGAACGCTGATTTCAGACGTTCCTTCTCTGTCGATTATCTCTCGTTGCTGCGTCTCACTCGATTGATGACCAAAGATGAACGTGAGGTTCACAAAGCATTTCGCCAGTGTCTCTTTAATGTGATTTTCAATAACAGAGATGACCATGCAAAGAACTTTTCTTTTCTACTGGACGACAAAAGAAGATGGAAACTCAGCCCTGCCTACGACTTGACCTTCAATGCCGGACCTGGTGGAGAACACCAAATGGATATTTGCGGAGAAGGCCGCGCACCTACTAAGACTCATCTTTTGAAGCTGGCAGAAAAATCTGGAATTCACATCAAAGTTTTTGAGGAAATCCTGGAAGAAGTCACTGCGGCGGCTCGACAATTCAAAACGGAAGCCAAGAATTGGCCACTTCGGACCGCAACAATCCACACCATCCACCAAACAATTCAAGCCAACAGTAAACGGCTAAAATTGTAAGCTTAAGGTAAAGATCTGAATAAGTCTGGTCGAGGGAGGATCCTTACCCCAATGGCCAGGTTGATTTCAGAAAGGGTTTTTCGATTCCTGCTTTTTAGTGCATGATGATGAACACATGTTAGAGTTGAGCCACATATCAAAAACCTTCAGCAATCAAATGGCCTTACGAGAAATTGGGCTAAAAATTCGTAAAGGCGAGTTCTTTTCCTTGTTAGGTCCCAGTGGCTGCGGCAAGACCACTTTGCTGCGCATCCTGGCGGGGTTTGAAACTCCCACTCAGGGTCGCATCTTGTTGGAGCAAAAAGATATTTCCGGGCTTCTGCCTCCGGCACGTCCTTTTAATATGGTCTTTCAGAAATACGCGCTCTTTCCTCACTTAACCGTGCATGAAAATGTGGCTTTCGGTCTGAAAATGAAGAAGCTCCCGAACGAAGAGATTAAGCGACGAGTCGACGAAATGCTGCAAATGGTAGGATTGAAGGAGTATGCTCAGCGCAAGCCCGAAACTCTGTCGGGTGGTCAAAGTCAACGGGTCGCCGTGGCCCGGTCCCTGGTAAATCAGCCAAAAGTGCTTTTGCTGGACGAGCCCTTGTCCGCGCTGGATTTGAAAATGCGCGAACATATGCAAATCGAGCTGAAAACTCTGCAAAGAAAATTAGGACTGACATTCATCTTTGTCACTCACGATCAAGAAGAGGCCTTCGCTCTGTCAGATCGCATAGCGGTGATGAATAAAGGCGGCATTGAGCAAGTCAGTACTCCTCAAGAACTCTATGAACAGCCACAGACACGCTTTGTTGCTGAATTTATAGGTCATATGAATAAACTTCCTGCTCACTTACTGCCTCCGCACTTAATCACTGCGGCCAAAGATTATTTTATCCGAAGTGAGAAAATCTTTTTCAAAGGACACTCGTCCGCACCGATGACTGTCAAAGCACAGGTATTACAGAAAACCTTTCGCGGTGATCACGACGAATGGCAGGTCGAAGTTTCAGACAAAACTCTCCTGAAACTAAAAACGCCGGTAGGAGCGCACACATTGTCCGCAGGTCAACCGGTGGAAATTTGTTTCGATGAAAAGGATGTTTTTAGTTTTAAGGATGAAGTCTGATGAAGGTGCGTGAACTCACTGGGCCGGCCCTCTTTTGGTACGGACTTTTTTTGATGGGTCCTCTCCTTTGGATTTTTATTTTGAGTTTTCAAACCCGTGGAACTTATGGGGGCATTGTTTGGACACCGACCTTGGCGAACTATGCCAAGGTCTTGGAGCCTGCTTATTTTTTAATATACCTCAAGAGCCTGATCTTGGCTTTCAGCACGGCGGCTGGAACTGTTTTTCTCGCGGTTATTTTGTCCTGGGCGGTCGTCAGCGTCGATAAAAAATGGCGCATTCTTTATCTAGCAGCACTGGTTTTACCTTTTCTAATCAATCTCATTATTCGAGTTTACGCCCTTCGCATTCTTCTCAGTTACGATGGCCCCTTGCAGATGATGCTCAGAGCTTTTAACATTGAGTTTGATCCTTTTTCCCTGACCAGCAATAACGGTTTGGTTTTTTATGGGATGATCACCACTTATTTGCCATTTGCGGTATTGCCTATTTACTCAGCCCTCAGTCGATTTGATTTCACCCTCTTTGAAGCGGCGGTGGATTTAGGTGCGACCGCCAGCCAGACCTTTTTAAAAGTGGTTGCCCCCTCTTTAAGAGGAGCGATGACCAGCGCCTTTGCCCTGGTCTTTATCCCCGCCCTCGGAGAATACATCATCCCGGACTTACTGGGAGGGGCAAAAACCATGTACGTGGGAAACTTACTGACCGAAGAATTCTTAAAATCGCGGGATTGGCCTCTTGGCTCGGCTTTAGCGATGACTTTAATCATGGTGCTTTTGTTAATGCTATT
>DATBTE010000392.1:0-9316 GCA_036559425.1 Pseudobdellovibrionaceae bacterium
GCCTCAACAAAGTTTTTAACATCGGTCATTCTAATGTTCATCGAGTATCTACCTACCTTAATAATCACAATATTGTATAGCAATTTAGTTCATAGGCATTTACCTAATGAAGGTATAGGTAAATACCAAGTTTACCTATAAAATAAGTAAGCTTATGTTTTCCCCGAAGCATTATGCTTTAAGTAAACAATAGGGAGATTTTATGAAAAACTTAATTTTTTTATCGTTAATGACCATTGTCAGTGCAACAAATGCCCAAGCAGCTACTCAAAGTATTTATGTTGAAGGACACAGTCCTGTGGGCTCTTTTATTTCTTCATTGAGAGGACAGTCCGCTACGATCGAAGGACTGTTAATTCAAAAAGCTAAAGAGATTTGCGCGAGTGATTCTTCGTTCTCTATTTCAAATCTCCAAGTTTCAATTTCTTCTAGGGGAGGTCGTCTAAATTTGAATGGCGAGCGCGACACCCTAGATCATCAGAATCTGGCTCTTTCTCTTGGCCAACCTCATTCCACTTACTCCGCCTATATCCATTGTGATCAGCCTTTTTAGCCTTATTTTTTAAAAGCCTTAGTTTAACTTAAATTTAAGTTAAACTTACTTGCCACTGGGATAATAAAGGCGATTATCCCACATGCCCTCATTGAAATATTGGATAGAGGCTTTAAGACGCTCTTCGAGATGGGCTCGCCGCTCTTTTGGCTCAGCTAAGGGCTCTTTCTCAAAACTGTCCTGGAGGGCATACATTTTCATTTCTGTTCCATTCATAAGGCCGTCTAAGAAAAAATCATTCGCCACTAAAAAATATCTGCCGTCCAGATACATCGTGGCGGTTCGCTCTCCGGGAATAAAAACAGAACGTCCCAAGTAGTTCATTTCCTTATTTTGCAGACCTAGGAAGTCCATGATGGAAGGTAAAATATCAATTTGCTGCACCACCTGATCTTGCTGGATGAATGCAGGCCATTGATAACTCGGATGATAAAATAAAATAGGGATGCGAAACCGGGAAAGTTCATTTTCATTTTCCGGCCGGTAATTAAGACCCGTATGATCCGCCGTAATCACGAAAAGAGTGTCTTTGTACCAAGGCTCTTTAGCCGCCTCTTCAAAAAATCTTTGCAGTGAATAATCCGCATAGGCAACGCTTTCGAGGATTTCCAGAGGACCCTTTGGGAATTTCCCTTTGTATTGTTCAGGAATCCGGTAAGGATTGTGCGAACTCAACGTGAATACGGAGGCGAGGAAGGGCGGCTTCATGGAGTGGATCTTCATTCTCATGAATTGCAAAAAAGGTTCGTCGAAAATCCCCCACGTGCCATCATTTTGGCTGGGGTCCGGAAACTCGTTCGCCCCATAGTAATAATCATAACCCGCGCTCTTAGCGAAGGAATCAAAATACATCGTGCCGTTGTTACCGCCATGGAAAAAGCCGGTGGAATATTTTTGACCTGCCAACAGACTGCCCAACCCCACAAAATAGTTGGAGGAAAAATGAGACGAGATAAAAGGTTCATTCATCATCGCCGGCACCCCAGCGACGACCGCTGCGACGCCCTCAATGGATCTCCTGGAATTCGCGTAACTGTTTTTGAAAAAGAGACTTTTATGCGCTAGGGAATCCAAGAAGGGAGTAAAGCCCTGGCCTCCGTTGACTTCGCCCATATACTCAAGGCTGAAGCTCTCAAGAATGATCACGACCACATTTTGCGCTTTTTTCAAACGATGACCTTCGAGAAGAGAAGGCCCTTTAATTCCACCATTTAAGTGCTGCAACATTTCATTGCGGTCGGAAAAATACACGGCGTGAGAAAGGGCTTCCGCTCCATAACTTTTGATAAAGGTAAAAGTGGAATTCAGCACGAGATTGTTAAGGATAGGAGCCACGAAAAGATGGGCGTTCACGATGTTGAGAGGTTTTTTTTGCAGCCCTCCGCGCACCCCCACCACTACAAGGACAAGAACGAAAAAGACGGCCGTGGCGTAGGACGGAATTTCATATTTCTTAGGGGCTAAATAAACCCGCTTTGAGGGACGCTGAATAATTTTCCAAACACCCCAAAGAAAAAGGCTCACCGTCCCCACGTCAATCAGTGCCAAAAGCCAGTAGGAACCCAAAATGCTGCCCAACTTGTTATTCAATTCACCCAGCACGAAAAGAGCATCGTAGGAAAAACGACGACCTACAAAATTAATGAATTCCGTATCCCCCAAATTCATGATCATGAAGGCTGAAAAAAACGGCGCATAAAGCCAAAAGGCGCCCAGGCCCCAGATGCGGTGGCGTTTTTTGGACCAGGGCCAAAAGCTCCAGAGAGTCACGGGGATTAAGCTCATACAAACGGCGGAAATATCAAAACGAAAGCCCACAAAAAAAGCCCAAAGCAGGTCGGAAATCTCTTTGGATTTAAAATGGGACCAATTCCATGCCAGGAACTCGATCCTTGCGAAGAAGTAAAAGACAAAGGACAGAGCCGCAAGACTCAAAAGCTTTTCGAAACGACGAACAAATTCGGTCATTTCGGGATCTTACCTGCTGAGAGAGGCCACTGTCACCTGTTCAGTTAGCACTTGCTCCGAAACTGCTCTTCTGGTAGCTTTTTCCTCAATGACACCACAAGAAATGAAAGACCGTTTGACCAGCGCTTACCCTGACGGAAAAATTGAAGTCTATGACACCACTGGCACCCAGGATCACTGGGAAGTCAGTGTCGAGAGTTCAAAGTTTGCAGGCCTTAGCCGCATTCAACAACATCAACAGGTGATGGCCGTCTTTGGACCAGAACTTAAAACTGGCGAAGTTCATGCTCTTTCCATTAAAACAAAAGTAAAATAATTATATAAATAATGCCGGAGGACTTTATGTCTACTACCCACGAACGTATCGAAAAACTTTTGAATGAAAACAAAGTCGTGCTTTTTATGAAAGGCACCCAAAGCTTCCCCATGTGTGGATTCTCTTCCCGCGCCTGTGCGATTCTTCAGGATATGGGAGTTCAATTTCATGACGTGAATATTCTTGAAGACGAAGAACTCCGCCAAGGAATCAAGGAATATGGCAATTGGCCCACCATTCCTCAGCTCTATATTAACAAGCAACTTATTGGCGGAAGCGATATCATGATGGAAATGTATGAGAATGGCGAACTTCAAGAACTGATGAAAAGTTAAAACTTATGAAATGCAACATTGCCCTCTGGGACCGCATTCTGAGATTTATCATTGGCGTCGGTTTTTTCACCTACGCTATTGCGGGCGGTCCGATCTGGGCATTTGGCGGAATCATTTTAATTTTTACTTCAGCCTGGGGCTTTTGCCCATTGTATGGAACTCTCAAAATCCGCACGCTGCGCGAAGAAAAAAGAGCTCCCCACATCAACCCTTTTGAGGAGCAATCATGATGAGCCCGCTTCCGGAATTATCCCACCTTCTTCCTCAAAATCAAATTAAGACCGATACGGATTCCTTGAAATACTACGGAAAAGATTGGACCACTTACTTCGATATCAATACTTCGGCCGTCCTTTTCCCCCACACCACGGAAGAAGTGGCCAAGATTGTCCACTGGGCTCGCAAATATAAAATTGCCCTGGTCCCTTCTGGCGGTCGCACGGGCCTCAGTGGCGCGGCCGTTGCCAGCAAAGGAGAAGTGGTGATCTCTTTTGAACAGATGAACCAGATTCTGACTTTCAACTCCACGGATCAGACAGTGGTTTGCCAGGCGGGAGTCGTTACTGAGGCTTTGCAAGAATTTGCTCAGTCTAAGAATCTTTGTTATCCAGTGGATTTTGCGGCCAGCGGTTCTTCGCAAATTGGCGGCAATATCGCCACCAACGCCGGAGGCATTAAAGTTTTGCGCTATGGCCTGACCCGTGATTGGGTGGCCGGACTTAAAGTGGTCACCGGCGCTGGCGAAATCCTGGAACTGAACAACGCTTTAGTGAAAAACGCCACGGGCTTAGACCTGCGCCATTTATTTATTGGCAGCGAAGGCATCCTGGGTTTTGTTACTGAATGCACGATGCGCTTAGCCCCGCCACCACCGCCCTTAAAGGTGATGGTGCTTGGAGTTTCCAGCCTTGAAGCGGTGATGAAGATCTTTGCGCAGTTTAAGAATAAAACCACAGTGGTGGCCTTTGAAATGTTCTCTGAAAAAGCTTTAAAATGCGTGATAGAGAATACGGGACTTTCCCGTCCCTTTGAAACAGAAACCC
Organism: Pseudobdellovibrionaceae bacterium; assembly: GCA_036559425.1. Taxonomy (GTDB): domain Bacteria; phylum Bdellovibrionota; class Bdellovibrionia; order Bdellovibrionales; family Bdellovibrionaceae; genus JACMRP01. Next base: position 4,216 of record DATBTE010000392.1, read on the forward strand.
CGTTTTATGTTTTAGCGGAAGTGGAAGCTCGCAATGAGCAGGACGAAGAGCAGTCTCTGAATGTGTTTGAAAAGTGCTTGCTGGAGGGCTGGGTTTCGGACGGGGTGGTGAGCCAATCAGAGGCTCAAGCGAAGAATTTTTGGCGATTGCGTGAAGATATCAGCGAGTCTTTGGCAAAATACTCTCCTTACAAAAACGACATCTCCGTGACGATTTCTCAAGTGCCAGCGTTTATGGCGGAGCTTGAATCCATTCTGGCGAAGGCCTATCCAACCTGGGAAGTGGTCTGGTTTGGCCACTTGGGGGATGGAAATTTGCATGTTAATATTTTGCGCCCGGAAGGCATGACCAAGGAAGATTTTGTAAAAGAATGCAGCAAGGTCGACGTTCTGGTCTTTGAAGCCGTCATGAAACACAAAGGCTCCATCTCCGCAGAGCATGGCGTGGGCCTCACCAAAAAGCCGTTCTTGCGCTTCACCCGTTCTCAGGCCGAGGTTGAAATGATGAAAGGGATTAAAAGAGTTTTTGATCCTGACAATATCATGAATCCGGGTAAAGTGATTGATCTGTAATTTTTTTCTTTAATCCTCTTCTTAGACATTAATGAATCGGAGGTTGGGCAGGATGAATCTCAGGAATCCCTTTGGCAAACTCCTCGATCATTTTTCTATTAAAGGCCGGTATATCCTCTGGCTTACGACTGGTAATTAATCCCTGATCTACGACGACATCTTGATCCATCCAGGTCGCACCAGCATTGAGTAAATCTGTTTTCAATGAGCGCCAGGACGTCATGGTTTTACCCGCGATCAGTCCCGTTTCAATCAAGGTTTGAAGGCCGTGGCAGATGGCGGCCACAGGCTTTCCCGCGCGTAAAAAACTTTCGACAAATTCAATCGCATTTTCATCGATACGGAGCCGATCCGGATTGATCACTCCCCCCGGGAGCATCAACGCATCAAATTCCTCGGCATCCGCTTCACTCGCGAGTTCATCGACTTTAATGCTGCTTCCCCAATTGCCGTCGCTCCATCCTTTAATCTGTCCGGCCTTCAAAGAGATGATGTGAACTTCCGCGCCGGCTTCGATGAGGGCTTTGCGGGGTTCAAAAAGCTCCGACTGTTCAAAACCGTCCGTTGAAAGTATCGCAATTTTTTTACCACTGAGCTTTTTAGACATCACCATAAAGAATCCCCTCGTTTAAATGAACCAAAACTTATCTTAAAGGCGACTTATGACGAGGGTGTGAATTTCCTGTGATTTTCTTAATCAAATAATCTGATGAAACCCCAGAAGTCGCTATCTAGTAGACCACACGAGTGCGGATACTGCGCCCGAGCTTTTGGATTTCATCGGCCAATTGCTGCGCGTGATGCGAATTCAAATCCATCACCATGTACCCGACTTTGTCATCCGTGGAAAGATACTGAGCCTCAATGTTGGCCCCTTCCTTCGAGATGATTCCGTTGATTTCCCCGAGAACTCCCGGTTCATTGCGATGAACGTTCAAGATTCTGGAAGTTCCTTGCTTGACCGGCAGATCCACGTTCGGAAAATTCACAGCGCCACTGCTGGAACCGATTTTCAGATAACGGCGAAAACTTTCAGCGACCTCCATGCCAATAGAGTATTGGGCTTCTTCCGTACTGCCGCCGATATGCGGAGTCAAAATCACATTGCCAATCCCCTGCAAAGGCGAAAGAAATTTTTCTTTGTTCGAAGCCGGCTCCTCAGGGAAAACGTCAATGGCGCAACCTGCAAGATGTTTGACTTGCAAAGCCTCCACCAGATCTTCGATCGCCACCACTGTGCCGCGGCTGGCATTGATCAAATGGCTGCCTTTTTTCATCTGCTTTAACTGCTTGGCTGCGATCATATTTTTGGTTTGTGGAGTCTCCGGGACATGCAGGCTGACAAAGTCACAGGCCTTCAATAAATCCTCCAATGAAGATTTCGCTTGAGCATTCCCCAGAGGGAGTTTTTTAAGCACGTCATAAAAGAGCACCTTCATCCCAAGATTTTCAGCCAAAATGCTGACTTGGCTACCAATGTGACCATACCCCACGATGCCCAAGGTTTTACTGCGAACTTCTCGAGAGCCCTCGGCGCTCTTCATCCACTCCCCTTTATGAGCCAGGGTGTTGCGATCCCCCAACTGACGGGACAAGGCGATCATTTCCGCAATCACCAACTCAGCCACACTGCGAGTGTTCGAGTGAGGAGCATTGAAAACCGCAATCCCCTCTTGGCGAGCCGCTTTAAGATCCATTTGATTGGTTCCGATACAAAAAGCACCGACCACAAAAAGGTGAGGGTTTTTCTCAAAGACTTTGGTGGTGAGTTCTGTTTTAGAGCGAATGCCCAAAGCCTGATAATTTGGAAGAGTTTTCAATAGTTCTTCCTCGGAAGGAGCATAGGAGATCAAATCAACTTTGAACCCCTCCTCTTCTAATTTTTCTTTGGCACATTGGTGAATATTTTCAACTAATAGAATTTTCAACGAATTGGATTTCATAGCGTAAACTCCCACGCAAAAAGTTTAACCTCTTTCAAGCAATTTTACCAAGCCTTGAGGTTCTCGCTTTAACGTCATGCACCAAGGGTAGCCAAAGTAACTCGCTAAAGGGATGCTTTCATAATGAACGTTAATAGAGCCTTTCATCTGCTGGTCATTGATGACGACACTTTAATTCACCAATCCCTAAAACTATGTGTGGGAACTCCGTGGAAGATCACTTCCGTCTCTAAAAAAGAACTGATCCCTTTTAATAATTTTTACCACGCGGCCATGGTGGATATGCATCTGACTTCAGGAAGTAAAGATCCTGAAGGCGTCCTGGTGATTGAAAAATTAATGAAATACAATCCGCAACTGGAAATCGTCGCCATGTCTGGAGATCTCAATCGCGAGACCATGGAGCTTTGTTTAAAAGCGGGAGCTCAGAGATTTCTTGCTAAACCTCTGATGCCGGAAGAAGTGCTTTTGGTTTTGAATAAAATCGAAGCTTATTGGAGTATTCGCAATATTGACTCAGTTGGAAAAAATATTTCTTGGATCGGCACTGGGCCGGCTTCACAAAAAATTAAAAAGTGTATAGCCAATGCCAAAGGCGAAAAAAAAACAGTTCTGATTGAAGGTGAAACCGGTTGCGGCAAAGAGGTCGTGGCGCGCTTACTTAATCAGCAAGAAAGCGAACGCCCTTTTGTGACCGTGAACATTTCCGGTATTCCGGAAAATCTTTTTGAATCTGAACTCTTTGGCCATACCAAAGGGGCTTTTACCGGCGCTGATCAAAATAAAATAGGTCTTACTGAGGCAGCCCATGGTGGAGATTTGTTCTTGGATGAGATTGAGGCCTTGCCCCTTTCCCAGCAAGTCAAACTTTTGCGATTTCTCGAGTCCGGGGAAGTCCGCCGGGTCGGAGCCAAAGAATCTTTCTATGTTCAAACCCGGGTCATTGCCGCTAGCAATCAACCGCTCAAGAAACTGATTGCTGAAGGCAAATTCCGCGAGGATCTTTACTTTCGACTTTGTGGCCAGCCCCTTAAGCTGCCACCTTTAAGAGAACGTAAAGAAGATATCAGGGAGCTAGCGAAGAATTTCTTGGAACAAGAAAAACCACAGCGAAATAAACAATTCACTGAAGATGGCTTTGAGGCTTTACATCATTATCCATGGCCCGGCAATGTGCGCGAATTAAAGCGCGTCTGTGAACAGCTTAGCCTGACCTGTCCGCTGCCTTTTATTCGCCGTGAAGACGTGGAAAATTTATTACATGTAGAGAATCAAAAAAAGACCTCTCTTAGCTCCACGGCGATCGCTGAAGACATGGATTTCACCAAAGGCTTGAATGATTTAGTGGCAGAGTTTGAAGCCGATCTCATTCGCGCCTGTTTACGAAAATATAAAGATGTAGAGGAAGCCTCAAAGGTTTTCAAAATATCACGTTCAAATTTATATAAAAAAATAAAAGACTACCAAATCGACGAGGCCGCATTATGATGGGTACTTCCTGGTCCAGTCCCGTGTATCAACACACGGTACTGATTGTTCTTAGCATTATTTTTGGCTCAGGCCTGATTGTTTATCTCTTCCGTAAGAGCAACTATTATTTTATTGCAAGCTGGGCCAGCATTAAAAGCTGGCTGATTGTGGCGCCTCTTCTTTTTATCTTGATGGGTTTACCCAGCCCTTTGCCTCTGATGGTGCTGGTACTCATTGCGATTCTGGGCGCGAAGGCCTATTTCCAAATTATGGGAATGTACAATCGAAGTTATTTTGTTTTGCTGTGCTATGCTGGCATTCTTGCGCTGGGTGCCTGCGCTTATTTCAATAGAGTGGATATTTATAATGTCATGCCCATGGCGGTCCTAGGGGCGGCCTGCTTGATTCCCATGGCTCGCAATAATTATAAACACATGATCCAATACATGTCGCTCACTCTCCTCGGATTTATCTTCCTAGGTTGGTCCTTCATGCATTTGGGCCTGATTCTGCATCTCGAAAATGGGATCTATCAATTGATTTACCTCATCATTTTGACTGAATTCTGCGATAATACCAATTTGGCGGTGGGTCGTTATTTCGGGAAAATCAAAATCTTTCCAAAATTGAATCAAAGAAGAACTCTCGGAGGACTCTCGGTCTCTATCATACTGACCTTGGTTCTTGCGGGTGTCATGAGATCCTTACTGCCCGATCGATCAGATAAATACTGGTTGACTGCGGGGTTGATCGCCAGTCTAGGCGGCTTTATCGGCGACCTCGTTATGAGCGTGATCCGTAAGGATGCGGGAGTAAAAATTGTAGGGCCTTTCATTATTGGACGCGGTGATTTTCTGCATCGCATGGATCGATTGATCTTTGTCGCTCCGATTTATTTCTATATTATGTTAGCTTTGCCGGATATTTCCTTATGAAGGTTTGGAATTATGATAACGAACAGTGGACCAAGCTCCCTACTTACCTAAAGCATCTTCCGCTGTTCACTCGCCACATTGATTTATTTAGCACTGTCATGCGCTATGTGTGGTCTATTTTTCTGAAGGACGTGGTCTTTCGATTTTATATCCGTCTGAAGGTCACTGGCGGAAGCTTCCC
>DATBTE010000393.1:0-12233 GCA_036559425.1 Pseudobdellovibrionaceae bacterium
GTTGTTGAGTGATAGTGCTTCCGCCCTGAACGGCACGGCCGGAGGTGATGTTTTTGACCAGAGCTCTGAAGATTCCTCGGTAGTTGACGCCTTTATGTTCTAAAAATCGTGGATCTTCGATGGCCATCACTCCATTGGAGCAAAAAGGAGGAACTTTTCCCAAAGGTTGTTCTTCTTGCATAATAGGGTCAATTCCAACGTATTGGGCGACTAAAGGGGCTTCTAAGGAAACTTCGCTGAGAGGCTCAAGAGGAAAAGTCTTAAAAATCTGTTGAATTCGATTTTCATTGTTGAATAGCAGGAGATGGATATTATTTTGCACTTGGCCAGGGTCTACGTCTTTTTTTATAAAAGCGATGCAATTGTCAAAATTGATTTCTTCGGGAATTCGAAATAAAGTTTTGCATTCAAGAGTACTGGCTTTTAGATAATCCCCAGGAAGAAGACGTTGTTGAAAGTCTCGGGAGCGATAATTTTGGCCTTGAAGTGCTTTTTCGGATTTATCCACATCCTGGAGGGAGGGTGTATAGAAACGATATGGAGCAGCATAATACTCTGTGGGCAGAAGGATTCGTTTGGCTTCCAGCTTTTGATCCATTTCTTCTGAAAGGGAGAGAAAGGCGTAAGAAATGCCCGCTGCCAGCGTGATGATTGCAAGCGTCACAAAGATTGTAAATAGAAAAAAAATGTTCTTTAATCCTGATCGAGGCATGCACCATTATGAAATTATCCTCCCAACAAATTCAAGTCTTAGCTGAAAAAATTCTGAACCATTGGAAGAAACAAAATCTTATCGTCTTCAAAGAAGACGAAAAGGTTGTTCTTGCTCGTATGGTTGAGCTCATTAAGGAAGATTACGCTCGCGAAGCGGCTCTCGATCAAGAGGTCAATGCGATGCTGGATCAACTGGAGAAGAGCAATCCCGGTGAGTTCCAGCGTTTTAAGATGTTTCCCATCTTAAAACAGAAGCTCGCGAAAGAAAGAAAAGTGATTCTATGATTATTTCAGGAGATCGCCAAAATCATCTAGCACATATAGTGACAGACGGTGTATGGGGTGACGATATCGCGGACTTTATGGACGACGACCAGGCGTTACGGGTGGCAAAACTGGCCATTGCGGAGTTCGTGAAAGAAGACGAGGACCTTGATCAAAGGGCTCGCGATAAAGTCGCTTCATTAAAACGCAATGTGATGGAAGGCACCCCGGAGTGGGATATTATGTATAAAAAGTACTATCAAGAGGAGAGGGTTAAACGTGGCCAAAAGTAAAAAAACCGTAGCTAAAAAATCAGCAAAGAAGCCGGCAAAGAAAGCATCTGCGGCTAAGAAAACGGTTGTGAAAAAAACTGCTGCTAAAAAAGCAGCTAAAGGTAAAGCCGCGCCTAAGAAGGTCGTGAATAAAAAAACGAAAATAGACCTGAGCCGTGTTGTGACTCCCTTGGATGATCGTGTGCTGGTTCAATTAGTTGAGAAAGAAACAATGACGGCGGGAGGTCTTTATATCCCCGATACGGTGTCAGATGTTTCAGGGAACCTGGAAGGATTTGTAATTTCCGTGGGACGCGGCCATCGCAATAAAAAGGGCTACGTTCGCCCAATGGACTTGAAAGTCGGAGATAAAGTTCTTTTTTCTGAATATGCGGGTTCTAAAATTAAAATTCAAGATCAAGACCTTCTCATCGTTCGAGAGATAGACGTTCTTGGTGTGATTGCATAAAAATTATCATAGGGTGAATAATGAATTTAAAAAATAAAACACTTCTTTCTGTAGCAACTCTTTTGACTTCGCTGCTGACTTCCCCAGCCAACGCAATCAGTGTTGATTGGAAAGGCACCTATCGCTTTGAGTGGACGCAAGTGGATCGTCCTTCTTTGGGCACTCCTTATGGAATGAAATCTTATGGCCTAAATTATTTATCTTTGAGCCCAAAGATTATCGCTACAGATGGTATCACCATCGTTTCTAAGTTTGATGTTTTGGCGAACCAAGATGAAGCCTATCAAAATGCGCAATTTGGTTCCCTTTGGGGTCAGCCACCTGTAGGGTCTACTCAGAACCGTGTTATGGCGCAAAACCAGCGTTCCACTCAATTGTTAGTGTCTCAATTATATCTTAACTTGAATCAAGAGTACGGCGCGCTCGTTTTAGGCCGAGCTCCTATGGAGTTTGGTTTGGGAATCACCCATAACGCTGGCAATGGGGCTTTTGATCACTGGGCGGATACGGAAGACCTCGTCGGTTACAAATTCATCGTAGATAATTTGTTCTTCATGCCGAGTTTCGGTCGAGTTTATGATGAGGATGGCGCTCAAGGCAATACTGTTCAAGATATGTTCTTGCACTTACAATATGAAAGCAAAGAATCCGGTTCTTTGATCGGAATCATGCAGCAGACCCGAAAGGCAAGTCTGGGTGCCAATGATGTGCCCCTCGCTGGCTCAGCGACGAGGACTGGAGAGTACAATGTTCAAACCGTGAGCTTTATTTTAGGCCGTGAGTGGGAGCAATTCAGTTTCAAAATCGAAGCTGGATTCACCAGCGGAAATGTGGGCGCACAAACGGCTCTGGGTGAAGATATTAAAAATAATGGTTATGGAGTTGCGGCGGAACTCCATTTTCCCCGTAAAGAATCAAAGATGGACTGGAATCTTCGTTTCGGTTTGGCGACTGGAGACGATCCAAACACCGCAAATACAATCGAAGGCTTTCAATTTGATCGCAACTACGATATCGCGATGTTGATGTTCAATCATCGATTAGGACAACAAGATTTTCTCGGAACAAATCTTATCAAAGAAACCACCACTCATACTGTTGCGAATTCCCTGGATGATGAGGCTATTAGCAATGCGATGTATGTTTCTCCGCGTCTTTCGTATGCTTGGAACGACCATTTGGATTTAAATAACACTTTAACCTACGCTCAAATCATGACCAATCCCATTGCGGGAACCACAGGTTTTAGCAAAGATCTCGGTTTGGAGTTGGATATAGAATTAGTTTACAAACCCACTGATAGAATTCAATGGGTCAATCAATTGGGTTTGTTATTTCCAGGTGCCGCATTTAAAAATGGAACGGGTGCAGGTGGGGGCTTAGAAAATGCAAGCACCTACGGATTTGCTACAAAAGCAGCGCTCAGTTTTTAAAATCGCGCGCGACAAGAGTCTAGTTTTTTTTATGAGATCGTCCTGGTTTTTTCTCATAAAAAAACTGTTTAGGGATTTTCCTTTCAGGTTCAAGATGGATCCTGTTTCAACACCCAAAAAAGGAAGGCCGCAAATGACAGCTATAAAAACAAAAACATATAAATATGGTCCACATACTTTCAAATCCTATTTCAGACCTGTAGGTAATGGTTGGGAAGTGGGTTTCACTCACCAAAATCATAACTACTTCGTAGGCAATTTCGTCCACAGAGCTGAAGCCACTAAATGGTGGACTATGTTCAATAAAGAAATCATGGATTTCTCTAGAAAATTTAATTTCTCTAAAGAAATGCCGTTCTCATGGTATTGCAATTTCTTATCAAATCATATGTACACTTGTTACTATGCTTGGTTGGATAAAGTTTTTGTTAAACATGAGACGACTTTCAAAAAAGCATACTCTAAAGATTTCAAACGTTTCCAAAAAATGACAAAAACCAGAACAAGAACCGCTGGTGCGGATAAAAATACTGGTTACTTTTTGAAAGCTGTTTAGTTTTTTCTCGTTCAACGAGAGGCGGCGAGTTCGTCATGAACTCGCTGAGGATCACTGAAACATCACTAAATTTCTCTAAATTCATCGACAGTTCTAGCGTCCATTGCGGGGAGCACTCAAGCTTTGCAAGGTTTGCGCTTGAGTTGCTTGGAATGGCTGAATCGTCGCGGTTCCTGGCTGCAGAATTCCGCCCAAAGTCACAATTCGCGGGGCGTTTTGTGTCGCTAGATTCGTCGCGGTCAACCCGTTGTTCACTACAGAGATTCCCCGGCCCAGTCGCTGTTGGACTAGCGGGCTGGTACTCGGAGTGAGGGTGAATTCCTGGCCGTTCCCATCCACGATTCGACTTCCAGGGGATAAGGTGGCAGATGGAATCACATAGGTCAGAGGATTTGTAGTCAGGCCCTGAATCGCTTGATTTACAAGATTTGCATAATTATCTTGGTATAAGTTATCGAACTGCTCTTGGTTGATGTAGTTGAAGTCTTGAGCACTTGAAAGACCATTAAAAAGAGTCCCGCCAATTTCGTAGCCGCTTTGATTGGCCGCTCGTAATTTTGCATAACCTTCGCTTTGCAATTTCAATGCTTGTCCTGGATTGGTCTGTTTAATTTGGTCAGCAAGCTTCAGCTTTTGTTGCGCTTCTTCTTGGCTCTTAAGCACAACCGACGCGGCAATGGCGGTTAATTTCTGGCGCAAGTAATTATATTTTTTACTGATACTGGAAATCATGTTCTCCACAAGCACCTGGGCCTTTTCACGGCGATTCTCTTGTTCCGTATCCACGACATCGGCAAAGGGGTCCGTGCGCATTCTTCTAGAAGGTAAAAGATCGCTGACGTCTTTAAGTCCGGAAATGAGTCCTGGCTGAATTTCTTCTTTGAAAAGGGCCAAAACATCTTCTTTTCTATGTTCTTTTTTGCTCTTTCTGTTGTCGTAGGTATCTTTAAGTAACTTTGTAAGGCCATTGGCGAAACACTCCAGGCGCGAGTCATCCTCTTTGTTATCACATTTCTTTTTAAGAGCGACAAAATCTTTGTCCTCTTCAGGAGCCGGTTCTTCTTCGTCTTCTCCGATTTCTTGGTTTATCTTAGAAGATCGAGAAACCACTTGCGGCTCTAAATCCTCGTCTTCCGAAGTATCGGCGATTTTTTCTTCATCATTATTTACTGCGGCTTTTTTGTTTATCGCTTTTCGAAGGGCGGCTTCTAAATCGCTTGCGCTACTGCTGAACTCTTTCGGCAATAAATATTCTTTCCCACAACTGTAACAGATTCCAGCTTGGGTCACTTTAGGGACAAGAGCGAGCGTTTGCTTATCATTTTCTTGCGTGTATTGAACTTTAATTCTTTCGCCTTTTTCGGAAACAAACGGAACCCACTTGATATTAGGATCTTGGGATTCTGCTTGGTTTTTTTCAGGGGCTGCCTCTACAGAGGACGAGCCCTCATCGTTGGCTGCTTCTTCAGGGGTTGGAGGTCTTATTGCGGATCCTTTTTTAGTAGGTGCCGACTCGGTATTCTCGGAATCTGTCTCTGGCTTTGGGGCTGCTTTTGGGGTTGCAGTCTTGGTTATTTCTATGGGGGCAGGTTTTTTAGCTGGGTCTTTAACAGCCTCTGCGGCTAGCTCTGCGGCTACTTCTCTAGTGTATCGGGATTCAGAGGCAAAGTCTGCAGATTGATAATTTGAAATCAAACTTGAGTTCGCCAAGTTCATTACAAGGTTGAGGCTAAGGACTGAAGTCAAACAGGCGGTCAGCGCCCATTTTTTTTGAGTATCAGTTAGTTTGTTCATATCATCCTCCTAAAATGAGCCTGTCGGACTCTTGGTTCTAACACTCTTTAAAGCGAAACCCACGCCAAGGGGCCCGGCTCTCTTTTTTTTTGTTAAGTGTTTGATTTTGTTAGATTCATTTAATCTTCATGAAAGAAAAATAAGAGAGAGGGCTTGTCAAACTTCTGGCGTCTCACCCTGAGAATCAGTGAAATTCTCTTTGGTTTAAAGGACTTAGGAATGCTATAAGGTCCCACTCACGAAGGACCGAATACGCCCATGAAATTGCATTTTAATCGAGCTCCCAGACCTGATGCTATATTGCTTTCCGATTGGAATCGGTGGACCTGGCAGTTGCAGAAAAGTCTTAAGTCGCAATTAGACTTTGAAAATGCTTTTGCCTTGAGTGCGGAAGAAAGTCAGATTTTTCAAAAAGGTTCGGAAGTTTTTAATATTCGCACCACTCCTTATTATGCCAGTCTGGCGGGGGCGCATCCTGCGGATCCCATTCGGCGTATCTTCATGCCGAATACTTTAGAACTGGGCACTCCAGTACAGGCGATGCTGGATCCTTTAGGAGAGCGTAACAATAATCCTGCGCCGAGAATCATTCATCGTTACCCAGACCGTGTGCTCTTTTTAATTACCGATATTTGCAGTGTGTACTGCCGCTATTGCACCCGGAAGCATTTCACCGGGCAAGAGCAAGCCTTTATTAAAACCGATGAATACACCCAGGCCCTGAACTATATTAAAACTCATCCGGGAATTCGTGAGGTGATTCTTTCCGGCGGCGATCCTCTGACCGTGAGTGATGTGCAATTGGATCGCACTCTTTATGATCTCCGTCAGATTGAACACGTGGAGATCATTCGTCTGGGGACCCGAATGCCAGTGGTGTGTCCGATGCGGGTGAGTGAAGATCTCGTGAAAATTCTGCGGAAACATAAACCAGTTTTTTTAATGTCCCATTTTAATCATCCCCGCGAGATCACGGAAGAGGCCGCTCAGGCATTGGAGCTTTTTGTGGATCATGGGGTTCCAGTGATGAATCAGATGGTTCTGCTGAATGGCGTGAACAATCATGCGGCGATCGTACAGGCTTTATCTCGGAGATTGTTATATTTACGAGTGAAGCCTTATTATATGTTTCAATGTGATCCTTCTCGCGGTACGGATCATCTGCGCACGAGTATAGAGGATTCTCTGGAAATTCAAAAAGAATTGTGGGGAAATCTGTCAGGCCTGGCGATGCCGACGCTTTCTTTGGATATCCCCGGAGGCGGAGGTAAAACCTACTATGTGCCCTGCTATGAGGTGCAGAGTTCCCCGGAAAAACGTAGCTACCGGGGCTGGGATGGAGTGGACGCGGAGTATGTGAATCCTCCGCAGGAGTCTATTCAAAAGCCTTTGGATACTGAAATCTATTTGGAAGAGTGGCGCTCTTTGAAGAGCGCCAAGAATACTTGTCATCTGCGCTAACTTTAGCTCTTTAAAGTTGATCAATTTACAATTACAATAGGATCAATAGGTTTTCTCGGAGGAGATTTTTTGGATATTCGTTGGATTCAAAGATTAGACAACTTTAAATCGGCTTTCAAGCAACTGTCTTCTGCCGTTGAAATTTCACAACAACGAAGTTTGACTGATTTAGAGAAACAAGGCGTCATTCAGGCTTTTGAGTTTACACATGAACTAGCCTGGAACGTGATCAAAGACTACTTTGAATATCAAGGGAACAGTTCAATCAACGGCTCAAGAGACGCGACTCGAGAGGCTTTTCAAAAAAATCTGATATCCCAGGGGGATATTTGGATGGAAATGATTAAAAGCCGCAATTTGACCTCGCATACATACAATAAAAAAATTGCTGAAGATATTGTCGATAAAGTAATTGGACTCTACGCACCCGTGTTTAAAGATTTCGAATTGAAAATGGATTCATTGAAGCGATGACTCAAGAGAAGATGAACTTTGGACTTTCAAATAACGTAATTGATAAAATAAACTCGGTCTTCAAAAAATATCCGTCCATTGAAAAGGTGATTCTCTACGGCTCGCGCGCTAAAGGTAATTACAAACCGGCCTCAGATATAGACTTAACTATAATCTCTTCAACTCAAGACTTATCTTTTTTATTTCGAATAGAAAACGAAATCGATGATTTGTTATTGCCTTATAAAGTGGATCTTTCTTTTTATTCTTTATTGGATAATGAAAATCTACGTGATCATATCAATCGAGTTGGCGTTATTTTTTATGTTCAAAAGCCTTAATTAGAACATCAAAGAGAAGTTCAAGAATTCGATATCAAAACCGATGTCCAAATCGCCTTTTTTAACCAATGAAGCTGTTGGAATGTAGTTCACATTGCCCCAGATCGGGAAGCGCTTGCCGCCACCCACTAAGAAACCAAATTTGCTTTCATGATCGAGACTATTGTCTTTTCGAACCGGATAAATCCCCAAACCACCTTGAACAAAGAAAGACTGCTTGAAGCTCGTATCAAAATTGTAAACTCCCAACGCCACCAAGGTCAGAAGGGTTTCGCTGTTACCTCCGCTAATAGATTGGATTTCGGCAAGAGCACCGGCTTGAACATTGGCATTCATGGTTCTGAGGTAAGTCCCAGAGATATCAATGATCGTTTGGTTGTCGCAGTTTTTACAGGATTTCCCCGTGAGAAGTTTGCCGAAGGTGCCATTAGTGATGATCTCGTTTTCGGTCCCAAAGCTCACTGAAGAACTATACGATGGACGACTCCCATATTGGGCTAAGCCAGTAGAAGCAAAGAAAAGGACGATCATAGCGGCAAGCATATTTTGACTGAGTTTTTTCAAGCTGGACTCCTTAGATTGTTATCTATTTATAATAAAAACTTTGTCACAGCCGTACTTACAGTCAAGGCTAAACTTTTTCCAGGCGCGCGTATTTAACCACAAATTTTTTGACAGTACTGTTGGCAAACATCACGCTGACCTTGAGATTTTCACCAGAGCCTTCAGTTGCAAACACGGAGCCCACTCCAAAAGTGGGATGACGGACTCGCATCCCCTTATGAAAGGACATTTCGCCGCCGTGATCGTCGCTATGGTAATCCGGAAAGCTTTGGGAATCATAATCATCCTTGCTTTGACGGAATTTAGGTGACTGCGTAAAGCTTTCTTCTTCGTGACTGTTCGATGAGCCATAACGGGACAAAAAACGAGGACTTTCAATGGCGGATTTAAATTCGATTAAATCTTGAGGGATTTCTTTGATAAACCGTGACGGTGGATTGAACTGCTCTTGCCCCCAGACCCGACGAACCCGGGTGTACGTCATCCATAGTTTTTGTCGTGCCCGAGTCATGCCGACGTAAGCTAGGCGTCGCTCTTCTTCCACGTCTTCATTGCCCGACTCATCCACGCCGCGATTGCTTGGGAAGAGATTTTCTTCAAGTCCTACGACAAAGACGAAGGGGAACTCAAGGCCTTTGGAAACGTGGAGGGTCATCAAAGTCACAGAGTTTTGTTCTTGATTGAGGGAATCTACATCAGAGACCAAAGCCATCTCTTCAAGGAAGGACTGCAAATTGCCTTCTTCTCCACGCTCTTTGGCGAATTGAGTAATGGCATTGTCCAATTCGTCCAAGTTTTCGATGCGGGCTTTGGCTTCCGGAGAATCATCGGCTTTCAACGCGTTTACATACTCCGTGCGATCTAAAAGGATGTGATAAAATTCTGGCAACTTAAACTGAGTGGCGGAGACTTGCAGTTCCTCCAAAATCGCAAGGAACCTGCGGATTTTCCCCGTGGTGCCGGCATTGAATATTCTCAGCTCCGTGGCCTTTTGAGCGGCGACATACAGACTGAGCTTGTGTTCAATCGAGTATTCCTCAAGCTTGTCCACAGTGGTTTTGCCAATACCGCGAGTTGGAACATTGATAACCCGTTTGAAGGCCACGTCGTCTGAAGGGTTCATGGAAAGTTTCATGTAGGAAATCATGTCTTTGATTTCCATGCGTTCATAGAAGCGCACGCCTCCGATAAGACGGTAAGGAATGCCCAGGGTACGCATCTGCTCTTCAAGCACCCGAGACTGAGCATTGGTGCGATAGAAAACCGCGTAGTCGTTGTAAGAGCCTTCACCGGAAGCCATCATGGAGTGGATGGTTTTGGCGACGAAGCGAGCTTCATCGTACTCATTCTTCTCTTCGCGGACTTGGATCAAATCCCCTTCGGCATTGGAAGTGAAGAGCGTCTTGTCCTTCCTCTGCAGATTGTTCTTAATGACTTTAGTCGCGGCGTTCACAATATTTGAGGTGGAACGATAGTTCTCTTCCAGCTTAACGATCTTGGCTTCAGGAAAGTCCTTTTCAAAATCCAGGATATTGGAAATATCCGCTCCACGCCAACTGTAAATCGACTGATCCTCGTCGCCGACGACACAAAGGTTGTGATGCTTTTTAGCCAGCAGTTGCACGATGAGATACTGGATATGATTGGTATCTTGATACTCATCGACCATGATATAACGGAATTTATCTTGGTAGGCTTCCAAGATGTCAGGATACATACGGAAAAGCTCATAAGTTTTCAGAAGCAGATCATCGAAGTCGAGACTGTTGGCTTTCTTCATCTCTGTTTCATAGAGTGAATAAACTTCGAGAGTTTTAGGATCCATCATGGGGCGGCTGTTTTTGCGCAATTCTTCGGGAGTCAGCGCCAGCATTTTGGCGTCGCTAATGCGGCCTTGAAAATTTTTAGGAGGATACATCTTGTCATTGATGTTTAGCACCTTCATGACTTTTTTGATTTGGCTCAACTGATCAGAGGAGTCATAGATCCCAAAAAATGGCTTATAATCCAAAAGAGTGATATGGGTTCTGAGAATACGGACGCAAAAACTATGGAAAGTGCTAATCCACAGCTGGCTTCGAATAGGGGCTCCGATATTCGCAAGGGTTTTATAAATCCGCGCTTCCATTTCTTTGGCAGCTTTATTGGTGAAGGTGACGCAGAGAATTTCATCGGGAGCCGCCGCCCCACGGGCAATGATATTGGCCATTCTGTGAGTCAAAACCCGGGTTTTTCCTGAGCCAGCACCGGCTAAAATTAATATAGGGCCGTCTAAAGTTTCTACGGCTTCAGTTTGGGGAGGATTCAAGTTTTGTATAATTTTTGCAAATACATCCATAATTTTGAGGTGCGTGCCCTTTTTCATGTATAAATAATGCAGCTAAATAACGCAGCCAGACAAGTTTGGTTTGCGATATTTTTTTGTCATGGAAACTGTTCTTGAAACTTATAGTCGCCGGAGATCTTTTTGTGAAGCTTTTTGGAATGAATGCCTTTCAATCTCTTGTCCGAGTCTCACTCTTAGTGCTTATTTTAGGATGCAATCGGGAGCCGGAGACTCACAAGGTTTCTGGAGATGTCAAAACTCGCATTCCTTTTACCTCTGAGGGCGGTGCTTATAGTTTGCAAGAGGTCACTTTATCGGGAATCACTTCGCTTTACGAGTTCTCTGGCCGCTATGTGAACTTTTATATTTACCCCGCAGTCGCAGATTCAAGAATTTATGGACACCGACCAAAGACACGATTTCTAAAAACCGGCGATCTTTATGTCCCTGAAGATGATTTGTCCCAACAAGTCGCTGTGATCTATGCGCATTTCCAGAGATTGGCGGCCTTGGATGCGGAGCTGGGGGCAGGGAATCTGAATCAATGGCCTCGGGATGTCGGCGTGGCTGTTCGTTATAATATGGGGAAGAATTATCAAACAAATAATGCCTTCTATGACGGCTCCACCGACGCTATGTTAGTAGTCCCCTATACTCAGAATAATTTGCCAATTGCGGTGAACGGAGGAATTTTAGCCCACGAGCATTTTCATTCTTTGTATTTCAAAATAGTCGAGAAGAATGTTTTTAAGAAGGCAATGCCTTTGCACGGGGAAGAGATGAGAGAGGAAGTTTTAGGGGCGAAGAGCAAGGGACAGAAACTCTTTCTCAAAAAACCGACGACAGAAGACAATGAAGATTTTATTAACGACTACCATGATCTTTTCTCCCGAGGGATCAATGAAGGTCTCGCTGATTTTTGGGCGTGGATCTATACGGGGGATCCTAATTTTATACAGGCTTCTTTGCCCTCAGAGAAAGTCAGTCGCAGCCTCGAGCTGAGCGCGGCCGAAGAACAATCTTTTAAATTCCCTAACAGCGAAGTTTGGAAAGTACGAGTGGCCAATCGCTTTAATGCGAATCTCGGAGATAAGTGCCGCTTTGATAACGTTGCTTATTGTTTGGGTACGGACTATGCGCGAACTTTGAAACGTTTTACGAATGTGGTTCAATCGTCCCGAGGGTTGAATTCTCTAGCGGCACGCAAGTTGGTCGGCGCCTCTATACTTAAGGCGTTGCCATTACTAAAGGAAGAGCTCTTAGCCTTAAAAAAGGCTGAGTACTTTGAACCCACGAAGTTTTTTACTCTCTTAGCGAACTCAGTCGAAGACCTGACATCCCAAGAAAAAGAATTTCTTGAAACACTCATAGCCAAGGCAACAAAAAAAGAGGTCATAGTCAGCGCCGGGTCTCTGCGTCCTTCCGCTGAAGACGAAGCGCCTTCGGCGACGATCACTCCTTTGCCTTTGGTCTCTAAAAAGGATGCTAGAACAGGAGATGATAAGTGAAGTCTTTTTCTGTCATGTGGGGTGTATTTTTCTGTAGCTTTACAGCTTTCGCCGGGCCATCGAAATGGCACGCAGTGC
>DATBTE010000394.1:0-4211 GCA_036559425.1 Pseudobdellovibrionaceae bacterium
TCAAGTGGTCAGATTGTTCATTGAAAAATGCCCTGAACAGCTGGCGACAATACGAGAAGCTATTGAGCAGCAAGATGGCGAACTGTTGAGACAAACGGCTCATTCAATCAAGGGAGCGATCGGCAATTTCACGGATAGGGCTGCCTTTGAAGCGGCCCGGCACCTGGAACAGTTGGGTCGTGACAGTGATTTTTCTCTGGCGTTAGATGGACTTTTCCGATTGGAACAAGAACTTCAGGAACTCAAAAGTGCATTGAATGCCTTGGTCTGTTATTTCCCAGAACAGACCAGTTCAGAAAGCTGACCGTCCAAACCGAAAGAGATCCAAGCAGTTACAAACAATACTGGTATCTCGGTTTAGCCTGGCTGGAACTCAAAAAACATATCGGATAAGCTCTGGTTTCACAATCCTCCATGTTTTAGCAGGTTTTCCAGAGGGGGGGTCTATTGCGCAGTAGGGTTTAATACCAAAGAGCTATGTTTCACCGGCTAAAACTCTGGGTATTAATTAATTAATCAAGCGCTAAATATAATATTGGTCGCTGTCGCCAGAATGATAGTGAAGATCATGTTGTCATCATAAATAAGGCAAGCTGTGATTATGCCTGACAAGTGGCAAGTATCAGGCAGGATACGGGCATAAAACAAAGTAATCCGATGCCTGATGCTAAAAACTGATGATGTTTAGACACATTTAAAGGAGACGGTCACCATGTCGGCCCCTAAAATTCTTCTCGTGGATGACGAGACAAACGCCCTGAATGCTTTGCAGCGCCTCCTAAGCGGTGAGAATTTTGAGATTACTGCTACGGATTCTCCCTTCCAAGCCTTGCATCTCGCCTCAAAAGAAGAGTTTACCATCATTCTGTCTGATTATAGAATGCCTCATATGGAAGGAACCATGCTGCTGCAGAAGGTTAAGGAGATTTCCCCGGCTTCAATGAGAATACTGTTGACCGGCCATGCGGATATGGAGACCGCTATCGCCGCTATTAATGAAGGGGAAGTCGATCGGTTCCTGCTAAAACCGTGGGATGACACGGAAATGATCAGAATTTTAAAGCTTTCCGTGGAGCATTTTGAAGTCATCAAAGATCAAAAAACAGTTTACGGCCAGAATAGTGATCTTAAAAAAAAGAATCAGTCTCTGGTCGAGAAGAATATAGAGCAGGCTTTCCAAAACAAGCGTTTATGTCACGCACTGGATCAGAGCTATATCATTAGTATTAATGCTTTGGCCAAATCGATCAAACTTTATGAATCCCACTTATGGCATCACTCCCTTGCGGTTAAAATGATCTGCCAAAAAATCGCAAAATTACTCGGCCTACCGCCACAAAAATCAACCCAGCTGGCGGTTGCAGCCATTTTGCATGATATCGGGAAAATCGGACTGCCCCATACCGTCCTACTGAAACCGGAAAAAATGTTGTCTCCATCTGAAAAAGAATTGTATCAAAGACACCCCCTGAATGGATACGACATCGTTAGCCAAATCCCCTACTTTCAAGAAGCAGCAGTGTTTATCCGGCATCATCACGAATGCTTTGATGGTACCGGATATCCGGAAGGCTTGAAGGGGACGGATATTCCCGCCGGAGCGCGCATTATCGCAGTCGCTAATACCTATGCCAAAATAAAGAAAGGGCATCCATTCTCCCTTGACGCCTCCTATCAGGAAGCGATGACTTTCCTGGAGGGTCAAGGCGGTACACGATTTGATCCCGATGCCATCAGCCTCCTGAAGGAATGTATTGCTGTCTCGACGGGACAGAAGAGGAATCCGGCAAGACAGGAAACAATCGACTATTGGCAACACGTCGTGGTGTCGGAGCCTGAAAAGGTGGCAATGCTGGCTGCGATTTCCGAGTCGGCAGATGGGACGCCCGACCTGTCGAACATGAAGTTGCATTCCCTGGATGATCGTGAGCAGTTGCTAATTAATCAACCAGATGCCGTCTTTTCCGACTTGAAGCCATTGGATATTAAGCCCTACTTGGATTCGGCAGACAGTACTTTTATTTGGGAAAAGGATGCTCGCTCTTCCAAATTCCTGACCCCATCCGACAACCCTATAGGAAAAGTGCGGACGGAGAGTCTGACGAGTACGGATGAGCTCATTGACGACTGGAGTTTACCGGAAATATTGGATTGGCAGGTTGAGTCGTCTTTAATGACCGAGGTACCGGAATATCCATCCGAGACAAGATTAGAAGTCATCTCCAAGTTTCCTGAAAGCGAAGTCTCAGGCTATGAACCAGAACAAATGATATCGCCGGATCACTCCCAAGCAGCAAAAAAAGTATTAGACGCCATCATGGAGCTGCCAGCAAGCGAAGTGTCTTGCATCGAACCAGAGCCACTCATAACGAGTATGCAATCCAAGAAGAATACCCTTGGTGTTCCGGAAACGGAAGTTAAAAGCTCTGGGCAAAGCGTATTGAATGGCCAAAATCCGGCAAACAGTCTTACTGACTTCCATTTGCACAAAGCTAGGAACCAGCCGGGGTATAGGGACGCCTACCGGAGAGCAAAACAAAAATACAAGGAGGTGGTCATTCCCGCCATGTATTTACGCGTCGGAATGGTCCTATCTAGGGATATAATGACCTATCAGGGAGTCAAACTTCTTCAAAAGGGCACGACCATTGGTTCTGATCAATTAGACGGGATTAAAAGTTACCTGAAGCGAAATAATCTGCAAGAGCTGGAAATTTATATTCTAAGCTATGCAGGGTAGATTGAATGGAGGGTGGTGCTTTCTTCCGAGTGAACTGTTCTGGACCCAGGAATGAAGACCATTCAAAAGTTGAGTCTGTCCTGTTGACACTCTTTGGTGCCGTCCTCAGTGTCTTCCAGCACTTGAAACGCAAAAAATCTCATCATACTGAGGATAGTACCGTTTCAGCGCCAAAAAGGGACCACCCTAGAACCCTCAAGGTGCCTATCTGGTACCGTTTACGGCAGAGCCCTTTATAAGAAGATCGGTGCAGGTTAATTTTCCACCCTCTTGATGAGTCTATATTTATACTATGGGTGCTTTTGAGAAGCAAGTGGAATCGATTCAAAACAAAAGACCGCTCATTTCGATGAGGTCTTTTAATTCTGTGGGTCTCGATCATGATTCTTAGCCATGAATGGTAGCATGACTTTGAATGTTGAGCCTACTCCAACCTCCGATTCCACAACGATACTACCTCCGTGAAGCTCAATCAGCTTCTTAATGAAGGCGAGACCCAGCCCGGTTCCCTCTACCAGATTCGATTGGGATAGATCCCCTCTGAAGTACTCGGTAAAGAGTTGAGGTATTTTCTCTTCCGATATCCCAAGGCCGGTATCCTGAACCTCGATTACGGCGGACTGCCCATCTTCGGATTTATAGAGTCTTAAGAAGGCTTCGCCGTCCATCCGGTTGTACTTTACGGCATTACTGACAAGATTGATCAGGATCTGGCGCAAATGAGTCGGATCCGCTTTGAGGGCAGTCAACTCCGGTTGGCATTCAAGGCTAACCTTGATGTTCCGCTGGGAGGCCATGGAACTGAACATCGGTTTTAGTTCATCAATAAACGACCTCACCTCAATCCATTCCGTGATGGGGGTTATCCGCCCTTCATCCAGGCGGGCTTTATCCAGGATATCCATCACCATGTTGCGTAGCTGGTACACGCCCTCGGCAATATATTCAATGAGTTCCCGATGTTTTTCAGACAGGAGATCGCTTTTATCATTTTCCAGGATATCAATAAACCGCTTCATGCTGGCTAATGGGTTCTTGAAATCATGAGAAACAAAAGAAAGTACTTTTGATTTTTGCCGGTTGGCTTCTTCAGCTTCCTGCTTGGCTTGTTTCTCCTGTTGATACAATTTTACCTGATATAGAGCCGCCCCGATGTGTGTGGCCAAAATCTCCAGGAAACTGATCTCTTGTCCTGTCCAGATGCGGGGATAACTACACTGATGAAGGACCAGCCGTCCGAATACAACACGCCGATACTTGATTTCAATGGCAAAAGCAGACTGTACATGATTATGCTTTAGATAGGACTTGATGCTTGTCGGGAATTTTTCCGGCGATGTAACGTTGAGAATCACCAGAGGATGCTCTTCTGCTTGTTGCTCTTTCGGCAATTCCGTCCATTCCTCCCTGGGAAGCTCTTCTTCCCTGACAGGCTGGACAGCTTCAAAACGGCAATATTGAGTAAAAAGCC
>DATBTE010000395.1:0-1559 GCA_036559425.1 Pseudobdellovibrionaceae bacterium
TCCACGACAACCGCGTCTGGCATACGACCTGTGCGCTTCCAACGCTTGAAAATAATTTCCATGGCACGACCTGAAGACACAATAGGGATCAGCGCCACGTCATTATTTCGTTCATGACGGAGAGCAATTTCCGGAAGGGCCATTGGCAACCCTGCTCCACTGATGATGGCATCAACGCCTCCATCCATAGAACCCAAAACGGAGTCTTCGTATTGATTGACCACTGCCACCATGATGTTCATACCAATAGCGCCGCCTTTGCCAATAATTTTAGCGTCACGCACATCTTGAGCGGCGGCTTCGCGTGCTTTAAATTTCTTACCATGACGCTGAGCCAGAATGCGATCTAGACCAGCACTAGACAAAACACCGAGTCCTCCCTCACGCGCCACAGCCCCGGCTAAAGTATAGCTAGATAAACCGATACCCATTCCGCCCTGAATAATAGGAACTCGAACTTCGGTATTTCTTAGCCTCATCGGCTTCAATATCGACTTCACTTCAGTCATCGGCCACCCCTTTACTTAAAAAATGCCAGCACCTACGCTTAAACAATCGAAAAGAACAATAACTTAAATAATATGATTTAGTATAGATAAAATCCCTCTCATATCATATCTGCTTTGGCTGACTTTGATCCCTAAAATCGAAACTTTCCTTTTTCTCCACAGCCCTTAGTCTAAGTACCCTAAACTATTAGGCTATTTAAGCCGAAACAGCCAAGAGGAGGTCTCACATGAGATCGCAATGGAAACGTTTATTATGGGCTGCTACGCTATCTGGCATTTGCTTGATGGCAACATTTACTTGGTATCATTTTACCAAAAGCAAATCCCACACAAATGACAACGAAAAACCCCTTGCCTATGTGGGTAAAATCAATGACGAGATTCAACGTCGTCCCGCGACACGCTTACTGTGGCAAGAAGTGGGTACCGGGGATCCTTTGTTTAATGGAGAAGCTATTCGTACTTCCGAAAAAGGGGAAGTGCGCATTCAATTTGCTGATTCCAGTCGCTATTTAGATTTGGAACCTGAATCATTAATCGTGATCCAACAAAACAAGGGCGAAATTGCCTTGGACTTGATGGAGGGTAGTTTGTTCGTGGCTGCGGCTAAAGACGAAGCCGAAGCTGAAGGAACGGCTCTGGTCCTTAACTCTGCCTCTGGAAAAGTTGACTTGAGTAAAGCCTCCGTAAATCTTTCTAAGTCTGGCACCAATCAAATGGATATCCAAGTCTTAGGTGGCTCCGCCTCAATCAAAGACAAAAGTGGGAAAGATAAAGTTCTTTCTTCCGGTAATATCGGAGGACCCAATGTCAATAACTCCTCTCAATTTAATAAAGCAGACCTACAAATTCTTTCTCCGATCCCAGGCAAAGTCGCTTACATTGATGCCGACGATAAAGAAAACCTCACTTTTAAATGGAAAGGTTTTCCCGCCGGACTCAAGGTCTCGCTTTTTACCGGCCCTACTCGCAAAGATATGAAGGAATTAACGACAGCCACTGCGCCTGAGGAAAACTCTTTTAAAACGGCTCTTCCTTTAGGAAAACCCT
>DATBTE010000396.1:0-4253 GCA_036559425.1 Pseudobdellovibrionaceae bacterium
AAAAGAAGGATCTAAATCCTTAGAGTATAACCGCTAGGAACCTCCTATTGATTAGATTTCCTGAGTTAAACTATTCCTCGAAATTTTAAACTTTTTTTGCAGTATCTCCGTCTCATCAGTGAACCGTGACCGCCTCATCACCCGCATCGTCACTTGGGTGACTTATCATTGTGATCGCGTTTGCGACTCTTCATATGACCCCTCCCGTTTTGCTGGCCCTCAGAGCTGAAGTTAACCGGGCCTTCACGCTTACAAAACTAGGATACCTGAAACGAGGCCTTATTTTCAACAAAGTAAATCACAATTCTCAAATGAATTCGTGTACTTACGTTTCATTATGAGAATTTCAGATACTCTCTTTGAACTTCCAAGCGGAACGCGGAAGGAGTGTTTTAAACTGGCAAGATTTCTCGAATTCGATCAGCTACTTTGAAAAATTCCTGGGCTTCAGCGCCTGATTTATTGCTCTCAATAATCGGAATTCCGGCTTCGCAAGAGAGACCTATTGAAGGATTGAAAGGAATTTCACCAAGCTTAGGGATCGACTTAGAGGCCATAAAAGACTCGAGTTCGCCCTTAGGAAACATCTGGATTTTTTCTCCATTAACGGGGTTGATCATGTAAGACATGTTCTCAATGAGTCCTAACATGGGAATGCCTACGCGCTGGAACATATCAACGCCTCGTTTAACATCCGTGAGGGCCACATTTTGCGGGGTGCAGACCATGACGGCTCCTGCCACGGGAACTTTTTGCGCCAGGGATAGTTGGACATCGCCGGTGCCTGGAGGAAGGTCGACAATAAGGTAATCCAATTCACCCCAGTTTACATCGCGAAGAAATTGATCCATGGCCTTAAAGAGCATGGGGCCACGCCAAACCACTGCGGAACTTTCCTCTATCAAAAAGCCGATACTCATCAATTTAATTCCATAGCGGACGATGGGCTCGAGTCTTTGATCTGCAGAGATGCTCGGTTTTTGATTCAGGCTTCCCAACATCCGAGGTATACTTGGTCCATAAATATCAGCGTCCAGTAAGCCCACTTTATTTTTTTGGCCGAGAGATGCGGCTAGATTAACGGCAATCGTGCTTTTTCCGACACCACCTTTACCTGAACTAACGGCAATAATGTGTTTCACTCCGGGAATAGCCTGTTGTTGATTAAAAGGGTTGGCTGACGGGTTGGGGGCAGTCATAAGAACTCCTACTTGATAATTTTGCGCTCTCCACCAATAATGAAAATTAAGTGAATAGCCAACAGTTTTTACTTCTTAATATCGTTATTTTGCTTTTCTTCATCATCTGGTTTCTTGCCGGGCGGCGGGGGGCAGCGAAAAAGACCACTCAGCTGCAGATGAAGCGAGGGAATGGCTCACAAGGCGGAGTTCTACAACAGACAACGGGTGTTCAAAGTCGCTATAGTCATCCACGTTTTCAAAAATACCTTGAGCAGAATGCAGCCTTGGAAAATGCGCCTGCTGACAGCGTCGGCAAAGATCTCAATATATTGTTTAATTATAATGGCCATACCTGGGATGCCTATGAGGTCCTGGGGCTTCCCGCAGGAGCCAGCCTTGTGGACGTCACACGGGCTTATCAACAGATGTTAAAGAGTGCTTCATTAGAGTCTCAGGAGTTTTTAGAGACTGCCTTCAAGACCATTCTCGCCAAAAAATAAAAGGCTCTACTTTAGGTGTAGTCTTAGGGCGGTCCAGTACACTCCAGAGCCATTTTCGTTTATTCTAAATCCCATAAAACACCGACTATATATAGGGAAGAACATGAAAAGAATATTGTCTTTATTTTTATCCTTGTCTTTCTCCGCCAATCTTTCGTGGGCTCAAGAAAAGAAAGAAGCAGTGAAAGAGCCAGGCAAAAAAGAAACAGTCGTGATTCCTTCACGGGAATCCAAAGATGAGGATATTTTAAAAGGCCTCGACTATCCGGAGTTGCAAGTGGTCCCTCGGGCGAGTGATCGGTTGTTGATGGAAACGCAAAATGAGCGGGAATACGGATGGGTGGCGTTCTGGCCCTATCAAGTTTCCTCAATTGCGACTTTGCTGGCGGGGAACCGACTCCGGGGAAATTACAAAATAGACATGAGTGATCAGGAAAAAAAGGACAATGACACGTTGGCTTTGTCGGCAATGGCAGTGGGCATTGGTGGCTTGGGTCTTTCCGTTTTCTTGATTAAGAGTGATCTTTATGGCGACTCTTTTCGTCGCATTAAGGCGACAAAGGTCACTGATAAGCGCAGTGAATTGTTGCGTGAACGTCTGGCGGAAGAGGCTTTGGAAAAGCCAGCACATTTAATAAATATGCTGACCACGGTTTCGGTGACTTTGAATGTCCTGGCCAACGTGGCGGTGACCAGTCAAGGCAACAACGATGTGCGAGGCTACGCAGTGATTGGTCTGGCGACAGCTTTTCTGCCGTGGATGTTCAGCAATCGCTATGTTGATAATTGGAATAAACAATTGGAATACAAACGTAAAATCTATACTCCGTTCATTGGTTTTGATTGGCAATATAAGCCTAAAGCCAAAGAGTTCGCACCGCATCTGAGTGCGAATTGGAGTTTTTAATGAAAGGCTTAGTCGCCCTTGGTGTTTGTGTTTTGTTTATGCCCTCGGCGCAGGCTGAAACGGTGCTGAAGTCTCCTCAGGAACGCGAAAATACCTATTTGCCGCTTCCACCAAAACCGTGCGAAAGTTTTAAGGAATTCCAAAGAGCTTACGAGTCCCTGGTCAGCGACAATGACTTGGCATTGGGCGAAGAAAAAGCGGCGCGTTTGGCTTTGCAAGTTAGCCAAGGTTGTAATGGGTCCGCACAAAGGTTTAGCAAAGCTTACGAGATGATGAAAAAAACCGGAGTGGCTCTGACCAAAGCGGTGGAAGTCGGACTGGATTTTTCTGGGCTGGATGATGAACACCTTAAGAATTTCCAAGAAGTGTTTTCGAAAATGTATCTGGAGAACTCCTTTGATTTTGATTTTGCAACCGCCTATCGAGTGAGCTTCCAACTTTCTCGGGACTACGAAGGCAAAGCTCAGGATGTGCGCGAAGACTTTACCAAGCTGGTGAAATTCTGTATTCAGAGTGATCAAGCCGCATTGCCCTTAAGGCAATGCGCGGAGTTGGCCTTAAAGATCGTCGAGCATACTCCGAAGTTCCCAGGGGGATTGTACAGCTCGTTTGAAAAGTTTTATACATTTTTGCGCACGGATAAACGCATGGGTTTTTCCGTGCTGGACTCCTTGAATTTGGTACCACGGGTTTTTGCTTATGGACCCAAGGCGCCGGAAAATTTTAAAGAAGGCATAGAGTACGCCCTCAGCTCTAAAAAGATCACCATTGATCATCCCAATGCGCTGAATTTGGCGTTGCGTTTGGCGAAGCAGTCTTTGCCAACGCCGACCAAAGAGGAAATCAATGAAGCTCCTACGAAGAAGTAGTTTTTTTTGTACGTTCATTGGTCTGTTTCTTATAGGCCATGTGGGCTTCGCGGAAGAGTTGGCGGCAAAGGAGTCAGAAAAAGTTCCCGTAGAGCTTGAATGGGAAAAAGTTCTGGAGGCGAAACTCTATGAACTGGAGTTTCAAAATTTCAACGGCAAAACCTTGAATGTTTTCAAATCCCCCAATCACATTTTTAAATTCAGATTTAAGGTCGGAAAATACAAAGTCCGCAGTCGCGTAGCGGATGCTCGTAAAGTTTACGGTGATTGGTCAGTATTAACGGAATTTACGGTACAACCCAAGCCGGTTCACGTGACTGAAAAAAGCATCAACACGAAAGGTGTTATTGACCCTAAGACATTAACCACAGAAGTGGCGATCCAGTGGGGCGAAGCTGCGGGGGCTCTTCATTTTCGCGTGAAAGTGTTCAACGCAAATTCAGAAGTGGTTCGTGATGAAATCGTGAACAGCCATTCCTATAAAACTCAATTGGGCGCGGGGGAGTACACCACTATTCTGATCTCCATCGGAGCGGATGGGATTGAATCAGATCCAGTGCCTTTACCAGGCAAAGTGGTGATTGAAACAGTTCAGTTAGCCAAACCTGTGATTATTTTTGATGAAGTGGTAGATGCAAAAAATCCAAAAGTGAAAATCAAACGTTTGCCTTTGTCTAAAGGCATCCCCACTTTGCGTTGGAAGGAAGCTTCACTTGTCATTGATACGGTGGGGACTTTGGAATACCGTTATTTTTTCGGAGAGGAATGGATTCCAGTGGATGCGTTTTCCTCGAAG
>DATBTE010000397.1:0-7870 GCA_036559425.1 Pseudobdellovibrionaceae bacterium
CCGGTACGAAGAATGCCAAGGGCCTTCCGGAATCATCGTAAGCGGAAGGATTTATGTCACTGATATCAATGTCATAACGCTTGACCTTACTATAGTTGCCAGCATCTGGAATATAGAGCAGCGTTCGGTAACGCTTGATAGAAAGGCCTTTACGATCGGCGAGCATATTGAGTTTTCCCTCAATGTCCGTGATCGTTATTTTCGCCACCTGAAGATTTGTTGCCGCTGTTTTTGTGCTTTCGAAGACAGTAAAGTCCTGGTCTTTCGCCAGGTTTGCAATGGAATTCAATAACTGGCCATTGCCATTGTAAAGTTCATATTTGATTGTCGCGGTTCCATTAAACATTGACTCAGACTTGAATGAGTTCTGGTTGCTCACCCAGCCGTCTCGCCCACGAACGGTTCCATCGAATATAGTAATCAGTCGATGAGGAAGGCCTCCCCCGATGTGTTTGGCTGCATATTCAACCGCGATTTTATTCAACTCCCCAAGGCTTGAGTAGGTTTCCACGACCTTGATATTGGTCACGAAATCATTATAGTCAGAGTCTAAAGGCGTCGGATATATATCCTCAAAAGCCAAAGTCGCTTGATTGTCTTGATCGTTGAAAGTTAGAGCTGGGCAAGCAGTTTCAGAGATTTTATCTTTCTTGGTAACACCTGTCGCTGATGCCATGGCGTTTACGCATTTGTATTCCGCAAAGTTTCGATATTGCACAGTGGAAGTGGCAGTTGTTGAGGTGGCGCACTGGAGAATTTCATTTGAAGTTCCCATGTCCATAAACCAAAGCTCACCATTTTTGTGCTCGCCACAATCAAGATTGCAAAGCCCCTCAACCCCAACATATGACTTCACGTCTTTCCCCGTGAGGCTGGCAGTCCCATCCTTACAAATATATTCTTTTTGTAAGTCGTATACCTTGAATTGATTACCGACCCCGAGAATGCAAGCCATCAATTCACGTTCTTGGCCATTTGCCGACAGCCAGGTTTCACCATCTTTTCTCTTTTCCAAATCACAGTCTTTTGGCAAGACGTCTGCTGGCAAGATGTCGCTTGGACTCCCCAGCCCCTCTGCCGTCACTGACTCTGCAGCCTTAAATGAAGTGGGTGCGCAATTTTGAAATCCCGCCAAAATCAAGACGAAAATGATAATAATAGGAAAACCCCATTTATAAGACGGTTTCATACACATTCCCCCTTGGACTTCTTTATTCTCACCAAATGGAGAGGAAAAATAAAGAACTAGTACAAATAAAAATTTGTTGTCTAAAAGATCTTCAGAGAATCACCGCCAAAGCATGCTTAAGCATTTCTAAACACAGACCAAAACATGCGTGTAATTTTTTGAGAATCTCATAGAGAGAATTCAGCCAAAACGAAGGACCCAGTGCCTCTAAGGAAGAAAACGCTCTTTTTCATGGGGCTGAGGGAGACGACAGAACTCTCTTTGGCCAAACCAAGCATAGCGATGGCGAGCCATCCAAGCGTAGAAGGAATCCCGCAAAAAACGAGGCAATAAATAACCCAAAGTGAAGATCCTATAAAAGCCACCCAATCTTGTCAGGATCCTGAGAACGGCATCCGAGCGCAGATATTTATGTTCATTCTCAAATAAAATAATCGTTTCAAGCTGCGTGCGCTCTTCAAGCGTCAGACTTTTTTTAGCGGTCTCGCCCTGCAGAGGGGCGAATTGAAATTGAGATTTATGATCAAGTTGCGTGACTTTATCGACGAAGGCATTGCAAAGATGACAGATTCCATCAAAAAAAATTATAGGTTTTTTCTTTACCAAAAGACCCCTCTCTCCATCTCTTCGTGACGAATAAGGCCCCTCAAATGAGCCATTCTTGTTTATAATACTAGTTCAGAACAATCGGCAATGAACTTAAAAGGATAGCAACATTTTGATGAATGATAAATGGCACAGTTCTATCTTTGATTTCTTTTTTTTGAAAGATGAATAAAAAGTAACAGGATCGTCGGTTTTTTAACGGAGTCGGGCGAATATTACAGAAATCGTGTTTGTGAGTTAAAAAAATGAATCGCCAGTCTTACACCATGTCGGTGAAGTCGTCGAGTGGTTCAGATCATAGGAGAGGTGTCATGTTAAAAACAATTTTGGTTACAGCATTTATTTCTGTCACAGCCTTTACTGCTGTCAGTCTTGGCGAATCTGTGGAAGGAACTTCACAAGTCGCTCCTTCACTGTCTCTTGTTCAAGAAAAAGGGGGTCCAATCACCTCCGAGACCCTAGAGCCTGATTATCATCGTGGTTACTATGGACGTTATGGACGTTATGGCCGCTACGGTCACCATGGTTACTATGGACGATATGGCCGCTACGGTCACCATGGTCGCTACGGCCATTACGGCCGTCATCATGGATTCTTTGGCCATCACGGTCGTTTCGGACACCAAGACAGTTTTGACAATCATGACTAACTAAAAAAATTAGGTCAACTTTGAAGCTCTCTTTTTAGTTAACGAGGGAGCTTTTTTTCTTAGGACTCTTATGAAACTTCGAAAAAAAAATGAAAAACCTTGGCTAAGAATAGGCATCGTTGCAGGACTTTGCCATTTAACGCTTGTGACCCTGGGTGCGGCTGATATTGGATTTTCTAATCAACATTGGTGGGGGCGTGTGATTAATTATTACGGTGAAATTTCTGGATCCACTTTCGGATATGGATTTTTTGCTCCAGGAGTCAGCTCCCAAATACGCGCCGTCTTTGACGTCGTCGAAAGTGACTCACGACAAACCACTCGACTTTTAAAAGATGATGGCAATCGCGAGATCGATCTGCGAATTGGGGATATTATCGAACAGTTCATTGGTGAAGAACGCAAGGACCCTTTGGAATTCCAGCGTGCCCTTTCAGCCTCTCTCTCGGGAGCCGTCTTCATTGAGCATCCCAGCGCCAAATCTGTAACGATTCGCTTGGAAAAATTCGACCCAATTTCCATGGAGGAATTTCGTAAAGGTCTTAGGCCTTCTTGGGTTTCTCTTTATTCCGCTAAATTTATAAACCGTAAAGGTTCTTCAAAATGATGACTTCTGCGATTGAACAGATCCGACTTCGTTTCACCGAATTTATGCTTAAACCAGCCTCAGCGACTCCCCTTGCTATTCTGCGCATCACCGTGGGATTCACGCTGCTCTTACAAGCGTTTATGGTATCCTCGATCATTTTTAAAATTTTTTCCAGCTCCGGCTATATCCAGGGTGAGCTTGCCCAAGCTCTCAACAATCCCTATCTGCCGCAAATCGCTCACTTGCAGTATCTATTAAGTCCTTTTGGAGCCAATGAAACATTTTGTATCTTGTTGGTCTGTTTCTCCTATGTCATTGGTCTTTTCTTGTTGATAGCGGGTTGGCAAACACGACTTATGTCTTTTCTTGTATGGCTATTGCATTGGATTCTTATGAACAGCGCGCAATCAACAAACTATGGAGTGGATCACTATGCTCATATTTTTCTATTTTATTTTATCTGGGTTCCCTGCGGATCCGCTTGGTCTATAGACGCTTGGAAAAAAGGAGACTTGAATCCTCCCAGTTCTACTGCCCGGATTGGTTTGCGGGTTTTGCAATTGCATCTCTGTATCTCTTATTTGATGAGTGGAATTGAAAAAGCTCAAGGCATTCAATGGTGGAACGGAGAACTCTTGTGGCGAGCCCTGACGCTGCCGGTATATAGACAATTTGATATGAGTTGGCTGGCTTATTGGCCTCGTTTATCCATGATTGCAGGTTGGGGCAGTCTTTTTCTGGAACTTGGCTATTGTGTTTTAATTTGGCCAAAACTCACCCGTAAAATTTGGGTGGCGGGAATCATCGGAATGCATCTTGGCATCTTTATCTTCCTGGGTCTGCATTTGTTCGGTCTATTTATGATTTTCTTAACCGCATGCTTATTTGGTCTGTCCGCAGAAGACTCGCTTCTTATCGATAGAGTCTCATCAAAATAAAAAAGGAAAGCAATGAAAGGGATCGAAGAAAACACCTTCTTGAGGAAATTAAAAATTTCGGTTCTTTGCTTTCTTCTTGTTATCGGCCCAGTAGTCATACCTCAGACTCTTTCCAGCCCGCCCCTGGACCCTTCCGTCATCGCACCGATTGAGCAACTCAGCAAAGCCTTTGCCGCCATCGCCGCCCGGGTAAAACCCGCTGTCGTCAGTGTCTTTTCAGAAAAGATGATTCGCTTCCGTCCAGATGAAATGCCTTTTCCTTTCGGGGACGACTTGCTACGGGAATTTTTCGGCCGACAAGCTCCGGGTCCACAAAGTCCGGGTCATCCGCGAGAATACAAAATTCCTCAACTGGGCATGGGCTCCGGAATGGTTCTTGATCATCATGGGCACATTCTCACCAATTATCATGTCGTGCAAAACGTTGACGACATCAAAGTCTTATTCCAAACCATAAAACCCTTAAAGCCAAAGTTATTGGAAAAGATCTCAATACAGATGTCGCCATCATTCAAGTCAAAGACCCCACTATGGAAAACTACCCTATCATAAATTGGGGCGACTCGGAAGCAATGCAAGTCGGAGATATCGTCCTAGCGATCGGCGCTCCCTTCGGACTGACCCAAACGGTCACCCATGGCATCATCAGCGCGAAGGGCCGCTCTGATGTGGGGATTTCGGACTTTGAAGACTTTTTACAAACTGATGCCCCCATTAATCCTGGAAATTCGGGAGGCCCTCTGGTCAATGCCCGAGGTGAAATCATAGGAATGAACAGCGCGATTGCCACAAGCATTGGCCAGTCTGGAGGCGTCGGATTCGCCATTCCCAGCAATATGATCAAAGCCATGCTTCCGAAAATACTTAAAGGAGAACCCATCCTTCGCGGAGAATTGGGTATTGGCATTCAAAATTTAACCGAAGATTTAGCTCGCCATTTTGGCATAAAAGACCTGAAAGGTGTTTTAGTCTCTCAGGTGACTCCCAACTCCAGTGCTGAGAAGTCTGGAATCAAAGTGGGAGACATCATCACCAACTATGACGGAAAACCTGTGGAAGACGCGCGGGTCTTACGCAACCTTGTGGCTGGATCATTACCAGGCAGCAAAGTAAAAATTGATTTAGTGAGAAATCAAAGACATAAGACAATTCAAGTTGCCATTGGCGGACAAAGCAGGGCTTCAGCTCAGCCCCGTTCGGAAGGGAGAGAATCTCAGTCTATTCTTAATCAGCTTGGTTTAACGGTCGAAACTCTCACTAAAGATTTAGCACTTCGTCTGCAGACGAAAGAAACATCAGGAGTCGCCATTTTAAACGTTGATGAAGGAAGTGCCGCAGCCTTCACCGGACTTCGCGAGGGAGATATCATTATTCAAGCCAACCGCAAGCCAGTGAAAAACCTCGATGACCTTAATAAAATACTTTCTCAACTCAAAAATAATACCGTTTTGCTGTTGGTGAAGCGCCAAGGTGCCAGCATATTTTTCAGTATCCAGGTCGGATGAGATTTTACTTGAGCTTTTGAGATATCCAGACGATTAATTATACAATTCCATTCTTAAAGCACGTGACGGTTGTCCGGCACTCAAAGGAGTTTATGAAAAAAATATTAATGGCCATGATTGCGGCAACTTCCGTTGTCGTCGCCAAAGCTGAAGATAAAAGCAAATCCCAAGTTGTAGAATTGTCTGTCACCGAAAAGGGATTTGAGCCAAACTCAATAGATGTAGGTCCGGGAAAAACAGTGATCTTAAAAATTACTAGAAAAACCGATTCCACTTGCGCCACAGAGATTCAAATTCCCGCAAAGAAAATTAAAAAAGACCTGCCTTTGAATAAAGACGTGAGCATCGATTTGGGAAAACTTGAAAAAGGTGAGATTCGTTTCGGCTGTGGCATGAACATGATGGAAGGCGGAAGAATTATAGTAAAATAATTAATCCATGGCGCCGTTTTCAATCCATTTTCGAATTACCGCTTTTTCTTCTTCCTTTAAGGGGGCATACCCTTCTTTTGACGGCGGCATTCTTTTGTCGTCATTTCTTTCAAGAGACAGCACTAAGCCCGACTCATCAGGATTACCAGGAATGACAAGCTCTAGAGGAGAATTCAGCAGCGAAACCTTATCGAGAAGAACCCTTTTTCCGGAACCACCGGAGTTGTGACAATCTTTACATGCAGCTATGAAAATGCGCTTATTGATGGACTCGTAGCTTGGAACAAGCGGTTCAGAATTAAGCTGCAGATTCTCAGATCCTGGGGCTCTTTTGAGGTTGGTATAATTGCAACCTCCTATGCCTAAGACCACGAGAATAAGAAACTTCCAAGCGTATTTCATAGTTTTCCTGCTCTGTAAGCTATGGAGTCATTTCAGCAGAGATGAAGGACCCATTGAGTTTTAAATAAATATTCAATTTATCTGAGGTCAGATTTGAGGTGGCTTGAGTATGAGCCACACTCTCTCCATTCAACATTTCTTTGGAAAGAGTAATACTTGAAATGCCTTTATCAAAAGGAATCATTTTAGCATCACCGCTGTTCTCAAGAATATAATGAAGCGCATTTTCCACTAATGAAACGGCATCTATTCCGGTCCAACCCGCGTCAGGTCCCCCAACTCCTCCAGAAAGCACTTGGAAATCAAGGGCTTTTCCCTCCTCATTGAAAGAAATATCTAACTGCATAGGCGCACCCTGCCCCGGGGGAATTTGAGAGATTCTCACTTTGTAATAGATAGGCGCTTGATCCTGCACGATCGCTATTTCAATTTTTTCCAGTTGTTTTAAAAATGACCCCTCAATCTTTCCCAGAGTGACCAAGCGATCCACTCTATGAGCAGCCAATTCCATCGCCTTCGCATTGCTGACACCAGGCCCTTCTGGATGTGCAAAAGCAGAAACCGTCATCATGAACATACAAACAATGATAATAATTTTTTTCATAAAACCTCTCTAAGGGGAAATAACATCTAAAACAAATTGGAGCAACAGATGCAATCCGTCATTTCATCTCCTAAAAAAAAGATTTTAGAGCACTATCCTCTTCAATAAGCTTGTATTTTTTTTGACCGTGGGTAGCATATTTTCTTCAACAAAGGAGATATCCCCATGACTGATCAAGAAAAGCAGCGAGCTGTAGGTGTTCTTAATAAAATTATGGAGCTTGAGTTAGCGGGAGTGGTCCGCTACACGCATTATTCCTTGATGATTTATGGATATAATCGCATCCCCATTGTTTCTTGGCTCAAGAGCAATGCGAATGAAAGCCTCGCTCATGCACATAAAGCAGGTGAACTCGTGACTTTACTGGGTGGACACCCTTCGCTTAAGATCGGTCCCTTATTAGAAACCGCGAAACATGACATTGGTGATATTTTAAAAGAAAGTTTAGAACATGAAAAGGCATCGATCGCTGCGTACTTTGAACTGCTGAAAGTCTCAGAAGGAATTTCAGTTTTGTTAGAGGAATACGCAAGAGGTATGATTGTCAGCGAAGAATTGCATCTCGATGAAGT
This sequence comes from Pseudobdellovibrionaceae bacterium, assembly GCA_036559425.1. Classification (GTDB taxonomy): domain Bacteria; phylum Bdellovibrionota; class Bdellovibrionia; order Bdellovibrionales; family Bdellovibrionaceae; genus JACMRP01. The sequence continues at coordinate 7,487 of DATBTE010000397.1, forward strand.
GAATAAAATGCTGCGAAAACCAGGGGATGTTCAGCCCTTTAACTTATAATATTCATTAGCTCGCTTTTTTGAAGGGAAATTCAATCCTCTCTTCTTTGGCTTTTGGTTCAAGATGTTGTTTACCAAAATATTTATGTTCTAAGTGGCGGGCTGCGGAAATAACAATGACTAATGTTGTGGTGGTAAAAAGTGCCGCAGGCCCGTGTCCAATTCCAATCATAACTCCAATGGCCGCTGTAAACCAAATCCAAGCGGCCGTAGTCAGTCCAATCACATGAGTGGATTTATTATGGAGAATGGCACCCGCCCCGAGAAAGCCAACGCCCGAAATAATCTGAGCAATCACTCGAGCGGCCTCGTGATGCAAATCCATCATTTCAGGAA
>DATBTE010000398.1:0-19968 GCA_036559425.1 Pseudobdellovibrionaceae bacterium
GAAGACTTTAAGAAAATAGAAGATGAATTAAAAAAGGCAAAAGCCCGTGGCAAACTTATTAAAGTCAGCGAAGTCCTGAAAGATAAGACCGAAATCAAAACAAAAAAGGAAAAAGAGAAGGCGGTTCGTTACGGAAACAAAGATGTCAAAAATAAAGAGTATTTAAAACGTGCTGACGTCAATGAAGCCACCAATATCCTTTTGGATTTGATGAATGTTGAAGAATCACAGCCGACCGGTAAACAGGCGAGTTCTAAATAACCGAGAGAGAATTAGAGAAATAAAGAGACCAAGAAAATGAGAAAGCTCCAGGAAACTGGGGCTTTTTTGTGTTTAAATTACCCATTGCGTCAATATAGATTTGTACGCGACAAAAAGAGATGTTACCGCTTAGATAATCCTACTTTTTGGAGGCTTATCTAAATGTCGAAAAAGATCGTAAATTCAAGTGCCAAAGCTAAAGCGGTCCCGTTGGGGAAGCCAATACCAAAGGCGACAATAAAGGCCGCGCCTAAAAAATCTAAAAATGATTTTGGCGGCTTATCTAAAGATTTATTACTTCAGTTTCATAACCTCATGGTGAAATCGCGAGTTCTTGAGGAGCGTCTCATTAAAATTTACAAAGCCGGAGAAGGCTATTTCTGGATCGGGGGGCCCGGAGAAGAAGCCTTCGGAGTTAGCTTGGGACTTCTGGCGCGAAAAGGCGAGGGTTTGAAGCATGACTGGTTTCACTTGCACTATCGTTGCACTCCCACCATGGTCGCCCTCGGGATGCCGATGATCGATGCGGCTCGTCTGATGATGAATCGCTCTACGGATGCATCCACCGGTGGACGCAACTTTGCGGGACACTATTGCTTTCCTAAATGGAATGTAGCTCCTGTCACTTCTCCTATCGAAGTCCAGTATCCGTTGGCATGTGGGACAGCCCATGCACAAAAACGTGCAGGTCACAACTCCATCAGTATTGTCACCGGTGGTGATGCTGGGACGGCGGAAGGTGATTTTGCGACTTGCCTGATCTGGGCCTCACGCAAAGGTCAAGAGTTGCCTGTTTTAATTACAGTTCAAAACAATGGTTTCGGAATTTCCACTCCCTATGAAGGACAGCATGGGGAAACTCAAATCGCGGATCGAGCCAAGGCCTTTAATATTCGCGCACGAGTGATCAATGGCAATGATCCGGTCGAAACTTATTTGGCATTGAAAGAGGAAATGGAGTACATCCGTAAGACTGGAAAACCCTCTTTTGTCGAAGTGAAAGTGTCTCGTTTATACGGTCACTCTTCAGCGGATGGCGCAAACCGTAAAGTCGAATTGGAAGATCCAGTTTTCTCGTTTGAAAAGAAATTGATAGAGGCAGGAATTTTGAGCAAAGTGGAAGCAGAAAAAATTTGGGCAGACTACGAAGCTGAAGGCGTCGCCGCTCAGATTCAAGCTCGTGGCGAGCCCAGTCCCACCCCAGAGTCCGTTTGGGAAAATGTTTATGTTAACAGCGAAAATGCGGATTGGAGAAAATTCTAATGGCAAGTATTGCTCAGGCCATCAGAATGGCCCTTCACTATGGTGAAAAGCACTTAAATGTAAAAGATGTTTTTGGACAAGACGTGGGTGCTCCTCTGGGAGGAGTATTTACCGCCACTCAAGGATTGAAAACGGCTTGGAATACTCCGCTGGATGAGCGCGGAATCATTGGCATGGCTATGGGAATCGCCATGACAGGTGATCGTTGCATAGCTGAAATTCAATTCGCTGACTATATTTTTAATACCATGGATTTGCTTAAAATTGCGGGCAATACTTTGTGGTGCACGAACGGTCAAGTGAAATTGCCAATGGTGGTGATGACTCCTGTGGGTGCTGGAATCTTTGGCTCGGTTTATCATTCGCATTCTTTTGATGCTTGGGCTTCTCGTTTGCCGGGTTGGAAGATTGTGATGCCTTCCAATCCTCTGGATGCTTATGGCTTGATGTTGTCAGCGATCCAAGATCCAAATCCTGTCTTGTATTTAAAATCCAAAGCTTTGATGCGCCACAAAGGCGAGGAATTGATTCCCGGCGAGCCTTCAGACGAGAAAGAGCTTAAGGCAATGATCGATAAACCAGTGCAGAACTCGGTGGGTTGGAAGCCTCGCTGGCCGGACCTTGAAGAATATCTGGTTCCGATTGGCGTAGGTAAAATCACCCACCCGGGTGAACATATCACGGTTGTCACTTACAGCCGTATGGTCCATGTCTGCAACGAAGTGGCATATAAGTTATCCCAGGAAGGCATTTCGGTGGAGGTCATTGATCTGCGCTCTATTTATCCTTATGACTGGCAAATAATTAAAGCCTCGGTTGAGAAAACCGGACGTGTTCTTTTTGTGAATGAAGATACCGAGGTTACAAATTTCGGAGAGCATTTGTCTTATAGAACAGTTCAAGAATGCTTTTATCACTTATTGGCGCGCCCGCGAGTTTTGGCTGGAAAAAATCTGCCGGGTATTGGACTTGCTCCGAATCTTGAGAAGAATTCCGTGCCCCAAGTAGCCGATGTTGAACTGGCAATTCGTGAAGTTGTAGCGGAGATCCCATAATGACAAAGAAGGCAGTGACTCACAGAAAAAAAGTTCGTCGTCGTGTAAATAAAAAAAGTACTCTTACGGTCTTCGATAAATATGATCTGTATCGTCGTGCGGTTCAATCCGCAGAATCGGATGTGGAGTTCCTTCGCGACACCTACAAAGAGCTTAAAGGAAAAAATGCCCGCACTTTCCGCGAAGACTTTTGTGGAACTTTCGCACTGTCGACGGAATGGATTAAGCTTAATCCAAAAAATCAATCCATCGGCATCGATTTGGATCCAGAGCCCATGGCTTACGGGAAAACTCAATATCTTTCAAAGCTTCGTCCTGAGCAGCAAAAGCGCATGCAGCTTTTAGAGGGCAATGTTCTGCATCCGGATTTACCGGAAGCGGATATCGTTGCCGCTATGAACTTTTCATACTTCTGTTTTAAATCTCGCGAAGTGATGAAGCTTTATTTTACCAGCGTTTATAAAAGCCTCGGAAAAGACAGTATCTTTTTAGTAGATTGCTTTGGGGGTTCGCAATGTCACGCGCCTATCGAAGACACGATAAATCATGATGGTTTTAAATACCATTGGGATCAAAGCAGCTTTGATCCGGTGACGAATGAAGCTGTTTTCTATATTCACTTCCGCATCGGTGGAAAGAAAATCGAAAAAGTTTTCACCTATGATTGGCGAATGTGGTCAATCCCTGAATTACGCGAGATTATGGCGGAAGTCGGATTTAAAAAGACCCACGTTTATTGGGAAGGCACAGCCAAAGACGGTTCCGGAAACGGAGTTTTCAGCCGCACGGAGCAGGGAGAAGCCTGCGATAGTTGGATTGCTTACATCGTTGCGGAAAAATAAAAAAGGAGTTCGAAAGAACTCCTTTTTTATTTCTGAATGTGGGAGTTTTTTATTGAGTTCCTTTAAGCTTATCAAAAATACTGCCCTCGCCAGTTGAGCCAGGAGTTGATCCATTGCCTTCTGTTTTAAAGGTAGGTGCACTGATGGAGCAGAAAGTAGTACTCTCCAATTGACATTCCTTTGCAACAGTTTCACAAAATTTGCGGCCCCCAGAGCTTCGGCCCTTTAGAAGATTTTTAAAATTGAAAATAGTGGATTTGCTTTGCATCTGCTTCATTTGAGCGAAGCAATCCTTGAGACCCTCACCGTATTCATTGGAGCTATACATGCCACTTACGCTGGTGCGGTCTTCAGGGGCCGTTGCGGAAGTGCTTTCCACATTGTCCGAGAAGAGTTTCTGTCTTGCATCCGGTTCAAGGCTAGACCAGTTATCATGTCTGAAGAGATTTTGAATATAAGTTTCATTTTGAAATCCGAAATACTTTATTACTTCATTTACCTGATCAGCAGTCAGAACACTTTGAGTATCTCCATTTTTGTCCTCTTTGCTTTTTAGTCCGGTCACTGCATAAATAAGATAGCGGCCGACAGCGTTGCTTTTATCACGAACCACATCACCATAACCAACTTGACTGGTGGGAGCTCCGCCACCATCCAATTTATTCGCAACACAGAATCCGTCTGCTTGAAGTATTTGAATTACGCGCTGTAAATAAAGCTCTCTGTTAAATCCTCCCGTGGAGGAATTGACGGATTTATAATTTCGTTGCACGGCAAAGCCCAAGAGCGCGAGATATTTCTCAGAAGGCCGCAGCCCTAATGAACCTCCTGGTCCGGTTGCAATTTCAACTCCATCAGCTACACATTTTAATTCTGCACTTCTTAAAAAAAGTTCATCTTTTGCCCGAGAGAAAAGTGGAGTTACCAGAAGCCCTGTCAGAGCCATCAGTTTGATAAAACGAAGCATGACCTCTCCTTAAATAAAGAAAAATTATTCTAAGAATATTATGCTTTATTTAAGGCAAATCCCACAAGGCCGGGTTGATAAAGGCCCTGGGAGAAAGTCTAGGAAGACGCTTAAACGTTTACTTCAAATGCGCTTTGAGCTCGTCCATATTGAACAGGGCTTGCAGTTTGAGTCCTACTTCTTTAAGCTTTTCTTCTCCGCCGCCTCGATGGATCACGCAAAGTACGTCGGCCACTTGCGCTCCCATCGAACGCAGGTCCGCGGTGCTAAGAATCACTTGGCCGCCAGTTGTGACGACGTCTTCAATCACACAAAGTTTCAGGCCTTTTATTTCGAGGCCTTCAGCAAATTTGCAAGTGCCGTACTCTTTGGCTTCTTTGCGAACAAAGACGCAGGGAATGCCCGTGATCAAGGATAAAGCAGTAGCGATGGGGATACCCCCCATTTCCAGGGCCGCAAAAGCTTGAGTTCCCGGAGGAATCAGGGCGCGCATCTGAAGGGCAATTTCATTTAGTAAATCCGGACGGGCTTCAAACCGGTATTTATCAAAATACTCATGGGAAATTTGTCCTGAGCGCAATTTAAATTCACCCGTAAGATGGGCCACTTCGTAAATTTTTTTTGCAAGTTCTGTTTTGTTCATTTTGAAAAAGATTTCCTTTGAACTTCTATCTATTGAAACTAACTTCGGCGCAATTGTTTTTTGCGGATCTGCCACTGGTCAAGAGCATATTTTCTCATGTCTTCGATATTATCGAATTCATCCACGATCTCAACGCCGAGGAGAGTTTCCACCGCATCTTCTAAAGTCACCAGGCCGGCAATCACACCATATTCATCTAAGGCCAAGGCTAAGTGTTCTTTCTCTTTGATAAAAAAATCTAACACTTGTGCCACCGTAAGGCGTTCTGAAACGGACGCGATGGGGGTCACCAAGTCCGAGATTTTTCTCGTATGTTGGTCATCCGAAGAGGCCTCCAGGATTTTATAACGGTGAGTGATGCCGATAATATTATCCAAGCTGTCGCGATAAACGGGAATGCGCGAGAAGCGGAGAGGTACATATTTATTAACCACTTCATCCACCGTGATGTCGGCTTCCAGGGCAAAAAACACCGAGCGAGGAGTCATAATATCCGACACATAGATTTTATCCAACATCAGGAGATTTTTAATCATGTTGGATTCCTTGGTTTTCAAGGTTCCTTCGTTGGCTCCAAGTTCAGCAGTCATAATCATTTCTTCACGAGTGACTTGTTGAGTATCGGGCTTTTCCACCAGTTTTCCCACGAATTGAGAAAAGCTCACCAAAGGGTAAAGCACAAAGATCATTGTTTGAATGACGTAGGCGGCAACCGGAGCAATCACCTTCCAATGAGCTGCACCGATACTTTTTGGTAAAACTTCAGAAATAATCAAAATGCCGAAGGTCAAAATAAAAGAAGACAAGGTAACTAAGTCTTCTCCATAGAGCTGCTGGACTTTGTAGGCGATTGCAGAAGATCCTAGAGTGTGCGAAATAGTATTAAGAGTCAGAATCGCAGAGAGCGGGCGATCTAAATTTTCCTTCAGATGCTGGAGCAGTAAGCCGCTGCGCTTTCTATTCTGGACCGCGACTGCCACGTAGGCTGGCGAGACGGAAAGAATCACCGCCTCTAACAAAGAACAAATAAACGAAATTGAAATAGTGAGACAAAATAAAAAGATTATCGAGGCCATAGATGTATGCCGTATAATAGCACAGGCTAGTGAAAGCTTGTCTACTTATCCTTGGCCCTTGACGCGGTACTTAGGTCCTGAGGTTAACTAAATAGCCAATAATATGTTCAAGAGCAGCTTGAACGCCAAGAAGTGTTGCAAAATTAGAGACTCTATTTACAAAAATAATTATAAATGCTTCCTTTAAAGGCATTCAAAGGAGGGGACTATGAAAAATATGTTCATTAGTTTTTTTATTTTCTTAGGGGGCTTAGTGGTCAAGGCCGAAGTTAAAACCGAAGTGGTGGAATATAAGCAGGATGGAACCACTCTTGAGGGATTCTTGGCCTATGACCCTAGTTTTAAGGGTCCTCACTCGGCGATTTTGATTGTTCATGAATGGACCGGCCTCGGTGATTATGTGAAAGGCCGCGCAAAGGAACTAGCGGCAAAAGGCTATGTGGCTTTTGCATTGGACATCTATGGTAAAGGCGTTCGTCCGGCACTCCCCAAAGAGGCAGCGAAAGAAGCGGGCAAGTATAAGGAAAATCGCAAGCTCATGCGAGAAAGAGCGAAGGCAGGTTATGATTTTATCAAAGCGCAGCCCTTTGTTGACTCCAGCAAGATCATCGCCATGGGCTATTGCTTTGGCGGCACTGTGGCTTTAGAGATGGGACGTTCCGGATTGCCCTTAGCGGGAGTGGTCAGTTTCCATGGAGGTTTGGCCACCCCAACTCCGCAGGATGCGAAGAATTTTAAAGCGAAGCTTCTTGTTTTACATGGGGCAATTGATCCTTACACCAAAGATGAAGTTCCAGGATTTCAGAAGGAAATGGATGAAGCAAGAGTTGATTATCAGTTGATTAGCTATGGGGGCACGGTTCATGCCTTTACCAATCCTCAGGCTGGCAATGATATCAAAACAGGCGCGGCATATAATGCCTTATCGGATAGACGCTCAATGCAGGCTTTTATGGGTTTTCTAAATGAAGTAGCTCCTATTGGTAAAGCTGCTACTCATTGAAACTGAGCACTCATGTTTATTTGCAGGTCCTAGGCTCAGAAATTTCCTGACCAAAGTCCCAGAATGAGAAACTTGGCATTTCCTATGCTACATTGGGAAGAGGTGAGTATTAGCTCAAGGAGAATCGTTTATGGAACGTAAACTGAACTCATTTTTGGCTTTAGGGCTCATTTTCGGCACTTTTTCGTCGACGCAAGCGGCCCCGATCGGCAGCCCCCAGGACTATATATTACAAACCAAATATCTTTGCCAGGCTAACGGCATTGTGGTCCGTAATAAGCAAAAGCTCGTCAGCAACGGGCGAGGTGTTGACGAGGTTCAATTCGTGGCAAATGCGGGTAAAAACCAAGCTTTGATGTTTGGTGGTAAAAGCGAATATATGATCTTGCCGCAAGTAACCAATGGAACCTTTACGAAATCTTTGAATGTATTATCTCGCGATCGCTCAGGAACTTACAAGGTCGTGCAAGAAGTGGATATGGGAGAGACTCAAAAGACCAAAACTAACATTGGCCTTTCGGTTAAAGACGGACAAGGTGAGGCTCGGCCGGTTTCGTGTCGTATAGAAATGGAATGGCTTAAGCGAGCAAAATAAAAGGCTAGTCATCATAAGCTAGCCTTTTTATTTAGTTAAAAAACTCAAACTTAGTTCTGAGCTTGCTTGGGGACCTTGCTTTCATCGACGGTGATTTCAATTTCAACACGACGGTTTCTTGAAAGTGCGTCTTTGCTTTTCCCTTGGTCTACAGGGTTTTCAGAGCCCATACCCACGAAGCTGATAGTGCTATCCGGAATGCCACCTGCCACCAAGGCATCGCGAACGGATTTTGCCCTTTTTTCAGATAGAGGTTTGTTCACCTTATCTGTGCCTGTGCTGTCAGTATAGCCTTTGATCGTTAACACGTTCTCAGGGTATTTTTTCATAATGCCAGCGAGTTCTGTAATGTTGGTTTTTGCGGCAGCTTTTAAGTCTGCTTTTCCAGAGTCAAAAAGGATGTCGCTCTTAAGCTTTGTAACAAGACCCTGTTCTGTGCGCTTTGTTTCTGCAATTTTCTCGAGTTCCTTTTGTTGTTTATCCAAACGATGGCCGATGGCACCACCAAGACCCGCTCCCAGGGCCGCTCCGATCATAGCGCCTTCGTTGCGTTTGCCGGTTTGATGACCAATCACAGCACCGGCAACAGCTCCAATGGCGGTTCCGATTCCTGCGTCTTTAGCCGCATTCTTGTTATCGCCACTTGCGCAGGCAGAAAGCATAGCTGCTGCGGTCCCAAAAATAATGATTTGTTTTTTCATGGTTTAGGCTCCTTAAGTATTTAGAATTGTAGTGGATTTATTATTGAAGATTTCTTCTTAAAAGATCTAGTCAGGATTCGCCGCGTCTTAAGGTGGGATTCAGACTTTAGACCCTTCTGCGATGCTCGGGCATGGACAAAGGTAGTAAAAGTATATCAAATAGCTTTTTTTCAAGATGAAGGTGAAATTATGAGAGACATGTTTGGTGATGATGATTCACAAAATAAAAAAGATGACTTTGGTGCCATGTTTGAACAATCCATCCAGGGCTATACCAAGTCCTATGGCAAAGGCGACAAAGTCACAGCGGAAGTCGTAACTTTAGGGCGTGATGAAATTTTTGTAAATGTGGGGGGGCGCGATGGCCTAGTTCCGCGTTCAGAGTTTGTGGATGCTGAAGGAGGCCTGAAAGTTCAGATCGGAGATCAGGTTACCTTGTACGTGATTAAATCTCAAGAGGGACTATTGGTTCTCTCCGCAAAGGCTTCGAGCAAAGCCATGTCTGATTCTCTAGAAGATGCCTTTGATTTCGAAACTCCGGTTGAAGGACGAGTCACCGAAGTGGTTAATGGTGGCTTCCGCGTAAACGTTATGGGGAAATCCGCATTCTGTCCTCTGAGCCAGATGGACTCCAAGCCTATCACAGAACCAGAGAGTTATATTGATCGCAAATTCGAATTTCAAATCACGAAATTTGAACAAAAAGGCCGTAATATCGTAGTGTCTCGTCGTCGCATCTTAGATATGGAAAAGCTGGAGAACCAAGGCAGCTTTATGGACACCCACAAAGCGGGTGATCTTTTGCAGGGCCGGGTTTCGCGCATTGAAAACTACGGGGCTTTCGTGGAGCTTGTTTCTGGTATCGATGGCCTTGTCCATATTTCTGAAGTGAGTTGGTCACGTTTGGCGCATCCATCGGAAGCCTTGGCTGTGGGACAAGAGGTTTCAGTAAAGATCCTTAAAATCGAAGAGGATGCACTCGGTCGTTTAAAGATTTCATTATCATGCAAACAAGCTGAAGAGGATCCTTGGATGACGGCATACAAAGATTTTCCGGTGGGCAGTGTCCATACAGCCAAGATTCTTAGCAAGGAACGTTTCGGCTTTTTGATGGAAATCAAGCCTGGCATCGTAGGTCTTTTGCCAAAGAGTGCTTTTCGGGAAGTGGCTGATGAACGCGAAATGGAGAAGAAAAATTCAGGTCAAACTTTGAAGGTACAAATTCAAAATGTAAATACTGTTGAGAAAAAGATAGCCTTATCATTCCCGAAAGACCAGGAAGACACTTCTTGGCAAGGCTTCACGGGTAGTGGCACTGTCAGTGGCAAAGGGCTTGGAACCTTGGCTGATCAGTTTAAAAACCTAAGCCTTACTAAGAAGAAGTAGGTTCTATTTACAACAGGCCCTATAGGGCCTGTTTGAGGCTCTCAAAGTTCATGTCTGACCTTCTGGAGGAGCGGAGACTCCAGCTCACTGGAAAAGAATTAAGATGAATTATGGAACCCCTAATTTAGGTAAGAGCTGCGATTCTATTTAACTTCTGCAAAACTAAATCAATCGATTTCTGCCAGAACTGCGGCTTTCTAATATCTTCATCGAGATGTTTTTGGATGAGATCCTCCGCGGTCATTCGACCGGTATCGCGAAGAATACCTAAATAGGCTTTCATAAAATCTGAGCCTAGTTCTTTTCTGCGGGCGTAAAGGCTAAGACTAAAGAGATAACCAAAAGTGTATGGAAAATTATAAAAACTTTGATCTCCAGCGATGGAGAAGTGCAATTTGTGAGCCCAAAAGAGATCATCATTTTTACTGAGAACCGGCCCATACCATTTTGTCCAGGCCTTGTTCATCAGCTCACTTAACTCTTGTGGATTAAGCGCTCGTTCTGCGCGTTTATCATAGAAGCTTTTTTCAAAATCAAAGCGGGCAGGAATATTTATCAAAAAGGCTGATGAGGACTCGAGGTTACTCCAAGCACAGTCTAATTTTTCTTCGTGGGTGGAGGCCTTTTTTAAAAGAATCTCTCGTAATGCAGTTTCCGCGAATACACTCGCTGTTTCCGCTAGGGTCATTGGATAATTTATTTGTGCTCTAGGCAGATCTCTCATCACCCAAGCGTGAAAGCCATGTCCTAACTCGTGGGCAAGCGTTGAAACATCTTGATCGGATCCCAGGTAAGTCACGTAGACGCGGGGTTCTTTGGTTTTCGGAAAATTCGTGCAGTAAGCTCCCGTTGTTTTGTTCGGAAGAACGCGGCCCTCAATCCACTGGTTTTTCACCATGAGATCTACGAAATCAGCCATTTGTGGATCTACATCGGCAAAGGCCTCGCGAATAAGACAAATAGCTTCGTTAAAGGAGGTTTGCTTTCCGGTGTCGCCTAAAGGACTGGGCGCTAGAAGATCCCAAGAGTCCAATTGAGACTTCTTAAGAAGTTTTGCCATCATCGCTGGAGCTTTGCGAGTCTCTTCGAGATTTTTACAGCAGGCTTCCATTAAAGCTTCCAGCGTCGCTTGTTCGATACGGTTTACATGAAGAGGGGTATCTAAATAATGTAGAGGTTTTTTGTGCGAACGTTTTTTATTTACTTCATGGCGCCATCCTACCTTCCACTTCGGACTCTTTCGCTTTTGCGATTGGATCAGTGGCATCCACCGAGAGTATACAGTGCACGTAAGTGAAAAGATTGCCGAGGGTAGTTTCGGCTTTTTCACAAAGGATAAAAAGATCTTGAAGCGTCGGAATATCTTTGCTTGAGTTCTTCTTTTCAATGGTGATGATAGCATTGGAGACAAAGGCAAAGTCCTCTTGAAAAGCAGGACTGTCGACGGAGGGGTGTTGGGACTCGAGATTCCAAGCGGGGGGTGTCATAGGCTCTCCTAGATATCAAAAAAAAGCCGATGTTTCCATCGGCTTTTTTTATTTTCTTGTGTGCAAAACTATTTTTGTTCCGCAGCACGTTTAGCTTGGTATTTTTTAACCAATTCTTCTTGGATATTTCGCGGAGCCGCTTGGTATTTCGCAAATTCCATAGAGAACTCGCCTTTACCTTTAGTGCCCGAACGAAGATCTGTTGAGTAACCAAACATTTCTGTCAGTGGAACTTCGGCTTCGATCACGCAGTTTCCTTCGAACGAAGTCGTACCAACGATAACGCCACGGCGTTGGTTGATTTGACCCACTGCAGATCCTTGATACTCATCTGGAACTGTTGTCTCAAGCTTCATGATCGGCTCAAGCACAGTTGGTTTTGCAGATGGATAAGACTCACGAAGAGCCGCCATTGCCGCAATTTTGAAGGCCATGTAAGAAGAATCCACGTCATGGTATGCGCCATCAGTGAGTTCAACTTCAACGCCAACGATTGGGAAACCAATGAGAGGTCCTTTAACCGTTTGCTCTTTGAAGCCCTCTTCAACCGCAGGGATGAATTCACGAGGAATACGACCGCCGACAACACTGTTTGTAAATTTAAAGACAGAACCATCTTCTTGCGGAGGCAATGGACGGATTGAACCCACGATTTTCGCGTATTGACCCGAACCGCCGGTTTGCTTTTTATGAGTGTAATCATAAGCGGCTTCAACAGCGATAGTTTCACGGTAAGCAACCTGAGGTTGGCCCACGATCACTTCACAGTTGAATTCACGCTTCATACGCTCAACGTAGATTTCCAAATGGAGTTCGCCCATCCCGGAAATGATCGTCTCATTGGACTCATCATCACGGTGAACACGGAAGGTAGGATCTTCTTTACGGAACTTTTGAAGTGCCTTAGTAAAGTTGTTCGCACCTTCTTTATGCTTAGGAGCAACGGCCAAGCTGATAACCGCGTCTGGAACGTGCATGGACTGCATAGAAGCTTCAATTTTATCGTCACAGAAAGTATCACCAGAGGCACAGTCGATACCGAACAAGGCGACGATGTCACCAGCGTAAGAAGTGTCAATGTCTTCCATTTTATCAGAGTGCATACGAACCAAACGAGGAATCTTTACAGATTTCTTATTGGTTTGGTTGACGATGAAGTCACCTTTGCTCATTTTACCTTGGTAAACGCGCATGTAAGTCAACTGACCAAATTGAGTCTCTTGAAGTTTAAATGCCAAAGCCACAAGTGGTTTGCTGTTATCAGAGAACAATTCGAATTTTTCTTCATTTTTAGTTAAATCAAGAGCGTGTTCTTTTTTCTCAGCTGGAGATGGTAAGTAGTAAGTCACTGCATCCATCAAACGCTGAACGCCTTTGTTTTTGAAGGCCGAACCGCAGAGAACAGGAACCAATTTCAAGCTGATAGTTCCGGCGCGGATAGCGGCACGGATTTCTTCAGTTGTGGGCTCTTCTTCCATCAAGAATTTTTCTTCAATTTTTGGATCGATGTCAGCAAGTTTTCCAATCATGATTTGACGGTATTCTTTTGCTTGCTCAACCATGTCCGCCGGAATGTCAGTTACATTCACGGTTTCACCGTTGTCACCTTCATTGATGTAAGCTTTCATATCAGTCAAGTCGACGTGGCCACGATGTTGATCTTCCAAGCCAATTGGAATTTGGATCATAACAGCGTTCAATTTTAACTTGTCGATCAAAGCATCGGTCACGCGGAATGGGTTCGCGCCCTGACGATCTAATTTATTTACGAAAGCCAAGCGTGGAACGCTGTAGCGTTTCATTTGACGGTCCACCGTGATTGATTGGGACTGGACTCCCGCAACACCACATAACAATAAAATCGCACCATCAAGAACGCGAAGAGAACGCTCTACTTCCACCGTGAAATCCACGTGTCCCGGTGTGTCGATTAGATTAATGGTATAATCTTTCCAATGAACCTGAGTCGCTGCGGACTGGATGGTAATGCCTTTTTCACGCTCAAGATCCATGGAGTCCATGGTCGCACCCACACCGTCTTTACCTTTAACTTCATGGATGGCATGGATTCTACCGCCATAAAACAAAATACGTTCAGATGTAGTGGTTTTTCCCGAGTCAATATGAGCCGAGATACCAATATTTCTGACCATATCTATATTCCATTTTTTGGACATAACTGTACCCTTTGTATGTTAATGATTGCTTAAAGAGTCTATCGAGTTAACATTATTTGGGCATCATGGCAAAAGAAGAATGTGACGATTTTTTGACGAAAGTTCTTTTGTGCAGTGTTTAATTATGTAAGGATTTATCGAGTGAATTTCCTCCAGATTTTAACTGAAAACTTTCCCTATAAACATTTTCGTGGCGAACAGGAAAATATTCTCAAACGGGTGATGGCCAGGCAGGATACTTTGGCTCTCATGCCCACGGGAATGGGAAAAAGTCTTTGCTTTCAGTTTCCAGCAAAGGTGCAAAAGGACTTGGTCCTGGTGATTTCTCCGTTGATAGCATTGATGGAAGATCAAGTACAAAAGGCTCAAAAACTTGGCATTTCAGCCACTTATCTCAGCTCCACAGTCAGTCGTGCAGACCGCGAAAGTCGCCAGGAACGTTTAGCGAGCGGCGATTACCAACTCTTCTATGTAACCCCTGAACGTTTTCGGAAAGAAGAGTTTCTTAGCGCTGTCAAAACACGCCAAATTTTTTGCCTAGCCATCGATGAGGCTCATTGCATTAGCCAATGGGGTCATGATTTTCGCCCCGATTATTCTCGACTTGGCGAAATTCGCAAGCTTTTAGGCAAGCCACCGATTTTAGCTCTCACCGCCACGGCAACGCCAGCGGTGCAAAAAGACATCCTGAAGAATCTAAATATGGAGGAAAATGGAGAGATCATCTTTGGCGGATTGGAGCGCCCCAATCTTGAGTTGAATGTCCACGACGTCTATGGGATCGACGAGAAAATTCGCGCCATTATTGGTCTTCGTCATCAAGCTCTGGGGGCGGGAATTATTTATTGCTCTTTGATTCAGACGCTCAAGAAAATTTCTGGCGATTTGCGTCGTTTGGGAGTGGAACATTTAGTTTATCACGGAGACCTTCCTCCTCCAGATCGAAAACGTAACTTGAGAAGTTTTACTTCTCAGGAAAATCCTTTGATGGTGGCAACGCCGGCCTTTGGTTTGGGGATCGATAAGGAAAATGTGCGCTTACTGATTCATGCGGAGATTCCTGGCTCCATAGAGGCTTATTACCAAGAGGTCGGGCGTGCGGGCCGAGATGGGAAGCCCTCACAGTGCCATTTGCTCTATGATCAAGAAGACGTTTCCATTCAAATGGAGTTTTTAAAGTGGTCGCATCCAGAGCCTGAATTTATCGCGCAAGTTTATAAGTTGATTGATAAAAATCGTGGTCCTTTAGATCAAGACCGTTTCGACTATTTGCGTGAGCAAATGAGTTTTAAAAATCGTCGTGATTTTCGCGTGGAGAGCGCGGTGAACATTCTTGAGCGTTGGGGCTGCTTGGCCAGTGCTGAAACTCCCTTTCCCTTCGTGACCGTTCAGGAGCCCACAAAGGAAATGTTTGAGACCGAGAATTCTCCTTACCTTTTAAAAAACCAAAACCAAAAGCTTTATGATATGGTTCGTTATGCTACCAGCCAAGAGGAGTGCCGTTTGCTGCAGGTTTACGAGTATTTTGGTTATGAGGGAGGCCAAAAATGTGGACACTGCGATATCTGCGGTGTCGAAATACAGGCTAAATCATGATTATTGTGACGATTTCATCGGTTTTTAGCCCTCTTTTTTTCTAAAGTACACTTTTTCGTTTTTATTGCTTCCCATTCTGAGAAGAATCGACTAATCGTAGGAGCTCAACTTTCAGTCCTTGTAGAGCGTATCGGGCATAGGGCCCATGTTCCTCTTAAGTGGCTCCCAATTGCCAAATTTTAGGAGGCTCAAATGGGTAAAAAAATATATGTAGGAAATCTTTCTTACTCTCTTAACGATCAATCATTGGTTGATGTTTTTTCTGAATTCGGAAACGTTGAATCAGCACGTATCGTAACTGATCGTGAATCTGGTCGCAGTAAAGGTTTCGCATTCGTAGAGATGTCTAGCGATGACGAAGCTCAAACTGCAATTGCAAAATTGAACGGCGTTGAACTTGAAGGTCGTGCATTGAATGTGAGCGAAGCTAAACCAATGGCGCCTCGTGAAGGCGGCGGCGGACGCGGCGGCTTCGGTGGCGGCGGGCGCAGCGGTGGCGGCGGACGTGGCGGCTTCGGCGGCGGTGGACGCGGCGGTGGTGGCGGCGGACGCTACTAGTATTTAAATTATAGAATATAGATTTCTATTAAAAAAAGGGCTGAGTAAATCAGCCCTTTTTTATTTTAAACCCAACCTAAGTTCATTTTTAAAAAACCTAGGATTCCTGCCGCTAGGATTAGCCACGCGGAGTTTACTTTATAGCCAATAAGCAACCAGAGACTTAGTAGAAAGATGATAATTTCGTATATTGACTGTAAAGACTCAGGAGCCAGCAAGATCCCAGCTCCCATCATTAAACTCAAAGAAGCGACATTCAACCCATCGAGAAGTGGGGAAGTCCATTTTGATTTACGAAGTCTCGAAATTAAAGGTGCTGTTATTGCCACAAAAAAGAAGGCCGGAGCAAATATTCCACAAGTCGCGGCAATGGCTCCTCCATGGCCCGAAATCAAGTAGCCAATAAAAGTGGCGGTGGTAAAAACAGGTCCGGGAGTAAATTGCCCGACGGCAATGGCATCGAGTAACTGTTGTTGATTGAGCCATTGATATTGGTCTACGAGATCGTTCTTTAAAAAGGCAATAAGAACATATCCACTGCCAAAAAGAACGCTCCCCACTTTTGTGAAATAGACAAAGACATTTTCGACGGGAATGCGATGGTTTTCATTCAACGAAGCCCAAGAAGGAAGGCCAATTAGAAACATCGGCATTGCTAAAAACCACAAAGATATCTTCCCTGCTCCTGGGGGCTTTTGTCGCAGAAAAAGATTGGTGATGGCGATGGCTGCAAGGATGATCAATTCATTTATTCCCCTCCCATAAAGAAAAATAGAAATGGCACAAAGACCGAATAAAATTTTATCTTTAATGGCATTCTTGGAAAGGCTCCAAATGGCCTGTGCAATAACAGCCAGGATCACAGGTTTGATAGATAGAAAAAGGAATTGAAACTGAGGCAGTGAGCTAAATTTAACATAACTCCAAGCTAGAAGCCAAACGATGAGGAACGCTGGAAAAATAAAACAGATTCCACCAAGAAAGAGTCCTCGCCAGCCTCCCATTTTGTAGCCGATATGAATGGCCATTTCTGTGGAATTGGGGCCCGGGATTAAATTTGTAGCGCCAATGAGATCTAAGAATTCTTCATGGGAAAGCCACTTCTTTCTCCGCACAAGATTTTCTTCCATCATAGCGATATGTGCGGCGGGTCCTCCGAAGGCAGTGCTCCCGAGTTTTAAAAAAGTAGTGGCGATTTCATACAAGGGCGGTGGCTTTGTTTCTGTCATGAAGAGGCCTTATTCTAAGATCGAAAAATTGTGAAGTGTTCAAAGGCTTTGGGTTCATTGATAGCGTAGAGCCATGGGTGATCTTGGTAAATCCAATGCCGAATGCCGCGGCCTCGAGCGACGACGGTAATGGACCTTTCCAGGGCAATAATTTTGAGATCTTCAAGAGTTTTTGCAATGGCAGACCGGCTGCCGAAATCAAAAATAAAATAGTAATCCGCAAGCCTTGGAGTAAAATCCGGAGAGGAGAGATCTTGAGTCTCTAGATTGACAAAAGGATAGTTGAACTTCTGAAGGATGCGATTTCCTTCTTGAACTCGTTCGAAAATAAGTTCATATCCGGTAAAATGAACTTGCGGAAAGTGTCGGCCGAGGACGTGCGCCATACGACCATAGCCGCAGCCAAGATCAATGACGGATTCATGGGGTTGTGGATTGAGAATATTTAAGATGGTGTGAATTTCAGTGTATGGAGTTTGCATGGCTTGAACTGGCAGGCCTATCCAAGCTTGAACCGGAGGGTGTTCCTTTTGCAGAGTGTGGTTTTTAAAAAGCGTTTTTTCAATTTCCTCGGTGTTAAAACCCAGCCATATGTCTACTAAAATCGAGTGTTCTTGAGCCTCGTGATAGGAAATCGAACTTCCCATTAAAAGAGAGAAAGGATTTTCTGGATTAAACTTTTGCTTCAAATTAATTTTAGACAAGGTGTAGATCCTTTATTTGTCCCAGAATGATTTAAAAAGAGACAAGTTATGGAAGGATTAATAAAATTTAATTCCGATGTCATCGGGTTTTAATATTCTAGGCTTAAGATATTTTAAGTGATTCTTAATTTATTTAATATAGGAGATTACATGAAAAGCCTCGTCGCAATTTTCGTTTTACTAGGTTCAAGCGGTGCATTTGCTCAAGGGAAAGAGTCGAGACCTTGCCAGCAAATTAAATCAGCATGTGAAGCTGCGGGATTTATAAAGGGCGGACATAAAGAAAAAAAAGGTCTCTATAAAGATTGTTTGGAGCCAATTATGGCAGGCCAAAGTGTAGCTGGAGTGATGATTGGCGCCGATTTGATAACTGCTTGTAAGGATAACAGACAAGCTCATAATAAAGTAAAGTAGTTTCTACGTTCGTTTTTCAATTTAAAAGGTCGGAAATTCAGATGCGTAAAACAGCTAGTTACCAAAATGAATCGTAGTACTTGCCCCAGCGGTTGCTTCGGGAGCTGTACTGCTTTTTTCGCTAGCGAGGTGTTTTTTGTTAAATTGATCTTTTACAGTGTTCAGGCAAGTATCATAACCTTTTTCGCCAACGCGATAGGTTTGGCCAGTGGAGGTTGTGCAAGTGGTTTGGATAGCCATTTTTGTTCCAACACTTTGAGTGCCGCTCATAAGGAATTTTCGATACTCTTGGAAATTAAGATCCTGCGCTAATGCCAAAGAGTTGAACAAACTGCTGAATAGCAAAATTATTCCCATAAATATTGATTTCATAGAGTCTCCCGCAGTTTTTCAACCTACAAAGGCCAAAGAGCGGAATCAAGAGGGAAAAGTTTACATTTAATGCTATGTGTTGCAAGAGTCTATACGGCCAACGTCTAGGACAGCTTATATTTAGTGAGAAAGTTATTTAGCATATAAGGAGATGAAAAAATATCTATTTACTGGTTTGGTTTTAACAAATGTATTTTTAGCCTGTGGACGAGTCCCTAAGCTCGGACCTGAAACTGATACCAAGCTTGCTACAGCCTCTGAAGAGGATTGTGGATTTGTGCAGAACATATACGGGCAGCGAGTTTCCTGGAAACAAAGCTTTCCCGTGAAAATTTATATCGATCCCAGCTTTCCCGTTGAGTACAACCCAGTTTTGACAGCTGCCGCTCAGAAATGGGAAAGTGTTCTAGGTAAAACTTTATTTGTTTTTGAAAGATTGAAGCAAACCTCGACGCCGGGAAAGGATAATCAAAATGTTCTTTACTGGCTCACGTCTTGGGCCGAGAGCGATAAAACTCTCGAGGCAGTGAGTTCTCTTTCATGGACAAATAATCAGTTGGTGGAAACAGATATAAAAATCGATGCTCAGTATTATTCTTATTATGTAAGTACTCCAGTTTCAAATACAGAGGTTCATTTGGAGAGCCTTTTAGTTCATGAGCTGGGCCACATTTTGGGATTAAAACATGTAAGTAACAGCATACCTTCCGTGATGTTACAGGTTCTTGATTATTTGTTGAAGCGCGATACGCCGACAGCAGAGGATCAGGCGAATCTTAAGTGTGAATATAATTAGGAGATATGTGAAAACTTCAAAAAGTCGTTCTTTAGTGGGCCTTGTACTTTTGTTGATTGGGGGATTGTATCTTGGGGATCGCCTCTTTTTGCAAAAACGTGGCATTGCATCATTGAGTGGAGGCATCATGTCTTCGAATGATGTGAATTATTTTGATCTCAGCGAACTCTCCGGTAAAGATTTTCAAAGAGCCTTTAAAGTGGCTTTAGCTCAAGGTCTGCAAGTCCAAAAGAGTTTACAAGGCGTAGGCTTGTCTTTAGGTCTTTTTTTAGTACAAAGTGGAAATGGATCCAAAGTTTATGCCTGTGAAAAATATCCCAATATCGAAGTCACACTCAAAGCGGAAGGGGTCGCTCATTCTGGAAATATTCCCACCCTTATTGTTCGCGGTCCTTGTTTGGTTTCGGAAGATGGACACAAAATTCAAGCTTTTGCCCTTCCTCTCAAGGATCTCTATAAAAACTTAAGAGAAAATCCTATGTGGCGGGTGCCTCTCGGAAATCGAGGAGATTCTCTTTTACTTTCTGCTCAATATCTCTACAATGAATGGCCGACAAATTGGAATGTGGTACAGGTCAAACTTTATAGTGATCAAGAAAGTCTTGAGATTGACGGTTATGAGATGATTTCCCTTCTTGACCAACCCCTGACTTTGGATTTTTCTGAAGGGGAGTGATGGATGCAAACAAAAAGAATTTTCATTCTTCCATAGATTTTCCAGATCCTCGCGAAGCTATGGCCGAAGGGGTTATCGCTATCGGCGGGATATTGGACGTGGGCACACTTTATACCGCCTATAGTACGGGTATTTTCCCCTGGCCTCATCCGGATTATCCGCTGTTG
>DATBTE010000399.1:0-22159 GCA_036559425.1 Pseudobdellovibrionaceae bacterium
GAGGGCGCGCAGGTTCTTGATCTCATCGCTCCCTCCACAGGCCAGAGGCCTGACATGATCAATTTGCAGTTGAAACTCAGAGCCACATCTTTTCCCTGTGAGGGGGTGGGTATATTCACAGCAGTGCTGGGCTTTTTCAAAAACAGCTCTTCTGATTGTAAGCGAAAGAGCCTTTCTTTTTTGCCGGACTGTTTTATAGGGCCTAGACGGCGTTTCGCTGAAGCTGGGTGTTAAGCTTTCCCCATTTTGTTTGCTGAATTTTTCAAAGGCCTGCTCAGAAGCTTGGACTTTAACTTCAGAGTCTTTGGATTTTTTAGCCCCCTCGATTTTTTTAATATAAGCTTGAGCTAAATAAGTCATCACGGCGGCCACTGTCATCTTTTTGGGGTTTCACCTTCTGCTGAGTTTTCGGAGTTTGATTGAGCTCAGAGGCCAGGATTTTCCCGGTTTCAAAGACACTTTTATTTTCAAGCTTTCCCAAAAGCTCTTGGGTGGCTTTCACAGAAAGCTCTTTCCCGGCTTTGCGTTCTTGTTTAAGGCTCTGATCGATCTGCACCAATTGCGAGAGATTCAGCGCTCCTTCTTCAATTTTGCGGGCGATTTCAGGAGTGTGTTTGAGCACCAGAGCCGCTTGCATCCGATCATAGGCCGCCTTTTCCCCATAGTAGAGGTGTTGGGTGAGATACCTATAAAGAGAGGTAAAACCCAGATCTAAATAAAGTTTTCGAACTTCCACTTCGTTAATATGCGAAAGCACCAGGTGAGTGATTTTTCGCTCCGTGCGCGAAAGCCTTTCAAGACGAAAAAGGATTTCTTGATTTGAAACCTTTGAGAGATCCAAGGCGTATTCAGGGGAAGGTATCGGCATAGAGGGGCTCCTGTCAAAAAAAGGTATACCACGAGTTTTGAGTGCGGATTTTTATGATTTTTTTCAGAGGTGAAAACTTCATGAATAGCTCTGCGGAAGGGTTTGAGAGCGTCCAAGGCTTTCTTGGTGAAGAGTTGCTTTACGATCCGAGAGGCCTCGGGTGGAGAATAAAAAAACCAAGCCATCGCCTTCTGAGAGAGACGAAAAACCGTTGCAAGAGATATTTTATAAAAACTAAATATATACGCAGGGCTTCATGGAATTGCCGTGTTTTAAGAGTTACCTGAAAAAATCGTTGGGAAATATTTATCAGAAGAGAGGAAATCTTCGGAAGAGAAGAGGCTCGTAGTGATGATTATCTTGCAAGGGGTCTGATTCCCCTATCCCCACAAATTCCAGAAAGAGGCTCGGCCCCGACGAGAACTTCGACAATCGCAACCCCGGATTGTCACTCTTGGGCGGGGTCTCAGCTTGAAACGCTTATTAAGCATTCTATTGCGATTGGCCGGTATGGACCTTGCCTTCTCATTAGAGTGTGGATGTGTAACTTAAAGAGGTAAAGAGGTGCTTTGTGGAAACTCCTGTTAAATATCTTATAGTGTGCCTTTTAGTAGTGGCGAGTCTAGTGGCATGCTCGAAGAAAAGTGACAATCGCGAGGCGAGGGCTCCAGAGGTGGGACTTGGCGTCCCTGGGAATACGCCGACCTGTACTGCTGGTCAACAGGCTGTGGGACGCATCTATGAGAGTGGTAACACAGCTTCTAATTCTTCTCTGACCTTTGAACAGCGGGTGAAGGGCTTGCTTTCTGCGACCGTGGACCCTCAGTTTTTTGGCACCATTAGCGGTAGCGGAAATGATGCTCAGAACGGAGTGACGATCGAAGGGCGTCTTCGTTACGATGCCAATGGCACCGTTTTATTGGATCAGTCGAATGTGAAAATCATGATATATGATTCCTTTGTGGGGCAATTGGATTCTCAACAACAAGTGATTCAAGCCTATCCGATTAATTTCAATGCGGCCGCTGCGGGCACCATGAATTTACAAACCAAAGTTTTTATGCTGAAATTTAAAGACGAATTTGGTGAAATCACTTTGAACGGAACAGTCAATGCTGCAAATGTGTCAGGGACCATCAGTTATCAGAACGATAAAAATGTCACAGGCGGGTCCCTCTCCGCTGGCTTTTTGGGAGAGTTCTCCATCGCGACCTGTGGATGGATTAACTAGCCTGAAGCTCTGCGTTTTCACTTGCATGCAGATCCTAGTGGGGGATTAATCAGAGGGATGCCTCAAAAGTTTTCATTTGATTTAGATATGTTGAATTCAGTCGCGGGAGGACGTTCCGCCATTGATACCCCACGACTCAATATCAAGTCTCTCGAGCAAGCGACCTCCTTTATTCAAAGCTATGGTTTTGATTATAGCAATGTTCAAGATCAGGAAAAAATTTGGTACTATCATCGTAGAGCTCTCGTGCTGATCGTTGAAAAATTAGGTTTTGATCTTCAGGAGATTCCGGAGCTTTTGCGGGAGCGCAAGGCCCTGGTAGATATCCGTCGGCTCTTGCTTTTGGCCAGCTCCGGAGAAGCCTCCGAACGCAGTTTGCAGCGCTGGTCCTGTGCGATTCTTCGCTGCATGCATGTTTATGTTCATGCGGAAAATGATTTGTTCTCAAGTTTTAGTGAAGAAATTCAAAGTCAGATTTTGACTCCCTTCCAGAAAGCCATTTATCACGACGGGACAACTCACAAAGCTTATCTTAAAAGCCTTTCAAGGGAGGGGCGGGAACCTGTGGAGCTTCTGGGATTTGAGGTAAAGCCCTTTAAAACATCGGCGAGCACGGTGATCAAACTTTTGGCCAAGCCCGATGCTTTGGCGTTGAAAATCTTTGATAAATTAGGAGTGCGTTTTATAACTCGTTCCCTATTTGATTCCTTCCAAGTGATTCGTTTTTTAGTCGAGGAAAATATCATGAGTTTTCCTCACATTATGCCGGATCAGTCTTCGAACAATCTTTATCCTGTTGAACTCTTTGTCAGTGTTTGCAAAGAGCTGTTGGAGTCCGGAAAGAAATACAGTGAGACGGAGTTGAAGGGCATTTTTGATGAAAAATTGCGTTCTCTGGGAGAGGGAGCTCAATTTTTTCGTAAAGAGAATTTCTTTTCCGGAGAAGACTATCGTTTCATTAAATTTATCACCCGTAAGTTGATTCATATACAACCCCAGGCTGGCAAAGAACCTTTTAGTTTTTTCTATCCTTTTGAGATTCAAATTATGGATCAATCAGCGCATCAGTCAATTCTTTCGGGACCCTCTGAGCATATGGCTTATAAAGAACGCCAGCGACTGGCGGCTCGCAAACGATTATTTTCAGAGTGAGAAAGTCAAATATGAGATTAGTGGCCTCTTTGCGTAGTATCCTTATGACCTTGATTTACCCTTTGGTATTGGTTTTTTCCTCGATTCTCGTGATGGCGGTAAATCTTTTTTTTAATAATAAAAAGTGGGACGATTACATAGTGCAATTATGGGCCCGGTTCAGCTGTTGGATGTTTGGGGTGAAAGTTAAAGTCAGGGGCGCTGAACATATCCCTGCGGGCGGCTGTGTTTTTCTTTTTAATCACACCAGTTTTTTTGATATTTTTACCATGCAAGGAGCCTTGAATGGCTTTCGTTTCGGCGCAAAGATCGAGCTTTTTAAAATTCCTGTTTTTGGTTTGGCAATGAGGCGTCTCGGAGCGCTGCCCATCGCACGTCATAACCGAGACGAGGTCTTCAAGGTCTATGAAGCGGCCCAAGAGAGAATTCATCGGGGGGAGCGCTTTGCGCTTGCTCCAGAAGGGACGCGTCAAGAAGAGGAGAAGCTCGGGCCCTTTAAGGCGGGACCCTTTGTTTTTGCCATCAACGCAAAAGCGCCCTTAGTGCCGGTGGTCATTCGTGGCGCTGCTCAGATTTTGCCAAAAGGGTGCTGGATTCCAAATCTTGATGCCTGGACTCGGGAAGTCACTATCGATGTCCTAAAGCCCGTATCCACAGAAGGATATGATATTAAGGATCGCCCTGTCCTTCAGGAGAAAATCCACAAACAAATGGAAGCTTACTTTACCAACGTCCATTCGTGACTGAGGATATGGGCCCGCATTTTTATTTTTTGTGTGCCGGTATCGATCAGGATCTGAAGCCGTGAGTGAGATATAGGGTCAATCTGCGTGATGCGAAGATGGCGGGGAGTTTTGTGGAGGCTGAACTGAATTTGCTCGGCAAGCTTGTCCCATTTGATATAGGTCTCGAAACTTTTTCCCTCATCAAAGCTGCGGTAATTTCCCACGTACCAAATCCCGTCAGGATGGATGGCGACAGGAAAGTTTTTACCTTCAAAGAGAGCGATCTCTTTCCAGATTTTCCCGTCTTCAGTGCGAAAAATACCGTTGGCTGAAACCAAGCCTTTGATGGACTTTGCGGCAAAGGCGACGGCACTGACTTCGCGTTTTAAAAGTTGCTCACTGGTGATTTGATTTTCAGCCAGAGGTTTGTAGGAAATCGTTGGTTCATCCATACGCCACCACACAGAACCATGGCCTTCCAAGAGGCTGAGAGTCCAGCGGTGGGCTTTGTTGTTGGCAATTTCAACGCGAGAGCGAATGGAGGGAGCTTCCTCTTTCAGTTTTTGGCAGACCACGCCGCGGGAGACATAAGGGTTAAAGGCGAGAAAGCCTTGCAGTGGAATTTTTTGATTGTCCACGGTGAAAAGATATTCATTTTCTCGATGAGAAATCCCCAGCCAACCTTTGTTTTGGTGATAGGCCCACATGGCAAAGTCTGCGCGGCCTGTAAGATTCGCCAGATCGAGATATCCTATATGTCCTTGGTAAGAAACTTTGAGATAACTTTTCTCGATTCCCAAAGGAGTCAGTCGTTGTAAGCGCGGCACCGTGGTGATGATTCCGGAAGAGTCCTGGGGGGTTTTTCTTAAAAACGTATCAATCAAAGTGATAAATACGCCTTGGTCTTCCGCCGGAGCTTCGAGCAAATGGAGCGGAGCCCAACCTCTGAGTTTTGTTTTGGTCTCTAAAAGCTCAGCCCAATAGCTGTTGGTGTGCAGAACTTGCAGAGTGGTATTTGCACTGACGGTGGTGATGCGCGATGAGGTCTCTTGCGGATCCTTTAAAAGGTCTAAGCTTTCTTTGGAAATTAAATTTTTCGTCACTTGCACGTCGCGGATCACTGTTTCGCCGGGAATTTCATAAGTTTTCTTATTCCAGCTCACGCGCAACCAAAGTTCATAATCCCGGCGCAGGACCTTCTCTTCCAGGTCCTCTCGGCTGGCTTGACCTGAGGGAAAAAGACTTTGCTGATTACGATAGAAAGAAAGAGCCGGGATTTCTGCGGCGAAGCTCCAAACAGAGGTGTTAAGGCTAAGAAAAACAAGAAAGGAGATTCGCATGAGACTTTATTCTCTCAGGAGTTGCGGACGACTCCAAGACCAGGATTTTTGTTTTGACGCCCTCGGGAGCTTTTGACCAGGCTCCGGGGGCCGTATATACATAGGGGGATTCGTATCGGGTTCTTTATGCTTTGCGTAAAGTTTCATTTCGCAGTTTCATTTCACAAGGAGAGTTTATGGGTATTGAGGGCAATAAACACATTCAGGATGTTCGCGCTATTGGCGTTGTGGGAGCTGGGCAAATGGGCAATGGAATTGCGCAAGTGGCGGCTCAGTTTGGTTATCACGTGGTGATGGTCGACGTGGCAATGGCCGCTCTTGAAAAAGGTCTGGCAACTATTTCAGGATCTTGTGACCGTTTGATTAAGAAGGCCAGCATGACAGAGGCGCAGAAGCACGAACTTCTCGAGAGAATTAAAACATCTCAGGATATGGCCGCTCTCAAAGAATGTGATGTGATTGTTGAGGCAGCCACTGAAAATGTGGATCTCAAGCTTAAAATTTTTAAACAACTTGATGAAGTGGCAAAGGCAAAGGCTATTTTGGCTTCCAATACGTCTTCCATCTCCATTACCAAAATCGCAGCGGTCACCAAACGTCCCGCGCAAGTGGTGGGCATGCACTTTATGAATCCAGTTCCCTTGATGAAGCTCGTAGAGGGCATCAGAGGCTTGCAAACTTCGGATGAGACTTTCAAGACAGTGAAGGCACTTTCAGAAAAAATGGAAAAGGTTTTTGTTGAATCCGTCAAAGACATGCCAGGATTTATCGTCAACCGAATTTTGATGCCGATGATCAACGAAGCTATTTATACGCTTCATGAAGGCATCGCCAATGTCGAGAGTATTGATAATGCGATGAAGTTGGGAACGAATCAACCGATGGGACCTTTGACCTTGGCCGATTTCATCGGTTTGGACACGTGCTTGGCCATCATGAACGTTCTCCATGAAGGTTTAGGAGATTCTAAATATCGCCCTTGTCCGCTTTTGGTGAAGTATGTGGAAGCGGGTTGGTTGGGTCGAAAAACAGGTCACGGCTTCTACGATTACTCTCAGAAATAAGGATTAAAAAAATATGTCACAGTTTTCTTATAAAGCAATTAACTTAGAGCTTAAGGACAATGGGGTCTGGGTGTTAACCATTCAGCGCCCTGAAGCTTTGAATGCGCTCAATGCGCAAGTGTTGAATGATATGGCCGATGCTCTTCGCCAAATCGGAGAAATGAATTTTGAAAACACGCGCGCTTTAATTATCACGGGCAGCGGCGAAAAGGCCTTTGTTGCTGGAGCCGATATTAAAGAAATCGCGGAGTTGGATGAAGAACAAGCCATGGCCTTCGCGCAACGGGGCCAATCTATTTTTCATGAATTGAATCTGTTAAAAATTCCGGTCATTGCGGCGGTCAATGGTTTTGCTTTAGGCGGCGGTTTGGAATTAGCTCTGGGCTGCGATTTTATCTATGCGGCGGAAGGGGCCAAATTCGGTTTGCCAGAGGTGAGCCTCGGCTTGATTCCTGGCTTTGGCGGGACTGTGCGTTTGGCTCGGGCCGTGGGGATTCGCAAGGCCCGAGAGATGACTTATACGGGTGACATGATTTCCGCGGCAGAAGCTTTGAGCTTGGGCTTGGTCACCAAGGTCGTGCCGCAGGCGGAGCTTATGAGTACAGTGATGAAGGCAGTAAATACTATTTTAAGCCGTGGCCCTATTGCAGTTGCGGCAGCGAAGAAATCCATCAATCAAGCCTATGAACTCGATATTGACGAAGCGCAAAAAACCGAGGCTCAACACTTCGCGTATTTGTTTACGAGCGAAGATGTTCGTGAAGGAACTCGTGCTTTTATTGAAAAAAGAAAACCTGCTTTCAAGGGATGTTAGAACCTATGGCTACTGCTCCGAACTATACTCCAAAAAATCCTATTCGTATCGTTACAGCCGCCGCTCTTTTTGATGGTCATGATGCTGCAATCAATGTCATGCGTAGAATTTTGCAGGAGCAGGGGGCAGAGGTCATTCATTTAGGCCACAATCGTTCGGTGAACGATGTGGTGAAAGCGGTTCTGCAGGAGGGAGCGCAAGGGGTGTGTATCAGCTCTTACCAGGGCGGACATATGGAGTATTTCAAATACATGAAGGATCTTCTCGACATGAATGGCGCCAGCTACGTGAAAATATACGGCGGTGGCGGCGGTGTGATCGTGCATGATGAAAAACACGAGCTCGAAGCCTACGGTATCGATCAGATATTCCACCCTGATGATAGTCGTCGGTTGGGCCTTGAGGGCATGATTCAAGTGATCGTGAGGGCTTGCGATTTTGATGTCACCGCAGCGAAGGTCAAGGTGATTGAACATAAAGTGGAAAATCCCTTCAAAGCGGATAGCATTCCTTCTTTCGATTTGGGACGGGCTCTGACCTTCATTGAAAACGGCGTTGTTGAAGAAGAAGTGAATAAACTTCTTCAGGGAAGTGCCTTGGATAGATTTCAGACTAAGTTCAAAAGCAAATTCCCGAGCAAAAAAGAAACTCCACCGGTTTTGGGAATCACCGGGACCGGAGGCGCTGGAAAATCCAGTTTGATCGATGAAATGGCGCAGAGATTTCTGAATGCCTATCCAGAGAAAAAAATCGCGATTGTCTGTGTGGATCCCTCCAAGAGAAAAACCGGGGGATCGTTGTTAGGGGATCGTATCCGTATGAACTCGCTGAGCCGTCATCATATTTTTATGCGTTCAGTGGCTTCCCGTGGATCCGGTCGAGAGATCGCGTCCAGTTTGCCTGGAATTTTGCAATATCTGAAAAAGTTTGATTTTGATCTGATCATCGCTGAGACCTCGGGGATCGGTCAGGGGAACACGGCCATCACTGAGGTCAGTGATCTTTCCATGTATGTGATGACTTCGGATTTCGGTGCGCAGTCTCAGCTTGAAAAAATCGATATGATCGATTTCGCGGATTTGATTGCGGTCAATAAAGCCGATCGACGCGGAGCTTCGGATGCGCTTCGTGATGTGACTAAACAATATAAACGTTCCCGTAAAATCTTCGATGAAAAAGCAAAGGTGCCGGTCTTTTTGACCCAGGCTTCACAATTTAATGATGGCGGCGTCAATAAACTTTTCTTTAAACTCTCTGAGTTGCTCGATGAGAAGTACACGCAAAATAACTGGAAGATGGAGGAGAGCTATAAAGCCAACATTCTTTCCGCGGAAGAGCACGGTATTATCCCGCCCGAGCGCCAGAATTATTTGGCCGAGATCGTTTCCACGATTCATAAATACAAAGAGCGCACTGCAAAACTCGCGGAAAAAGCGTCCCTTTTAGGTGTGTTACATAATGCTTCTGCACTGCTGAATTCCCCAGCGGAGAATGTAAAAAAAGCCGAGAAAAGCCTCGAAGAAGATTTCACCAACGAAGAACTACATAGTCTCAGGGAGTGGAATGAATTTCAGCAAAGATACGCCTGCGAAGAGTTGGTGTTCAAAGTGCGGGGCAAAGAAATTCGCCAACCTTTAACCACTGAAAGTTTGAGCGGCACAAAAATCAGACGGGTGGTATTGCCAAAATTTAAAGACTGGGGCGATCGCTTTAGTTATTTAAAGCTGGAAAATGTTCCCGGGGAGTTTCCCTTTACCGCTGGGGTTTTCCCTTTAAAGCGCGCCGATGAAGATCCGAAGCGCATGTTTGCCGGAGAAGGAACGCCAGAGCGGACCAATCGTCGCTTTCATTATTTGACCAAGGGTGAAAGCGCTCCGCGTCTGTCTACGGCCTTTGATTCCGTGACCTTGTACGGTCAGGATCCTGATCCGCGGCCAGACATCTTTGGTAAAGTCGGGGAGTCGGGAGTGAATATTTGCACCCTCGACGATATGAAGAAACTTTATGCGGGCTATGATTTGTGTTCAGCGAATACGAGTGTGAGTATGACCATCAATGGTCCAGCCCCCATGATCTTGGCTTTTTATTTTAATACGGCCATTGATCAGCAGGTGGAGAAGAAGGAAAAAACACTGGGCCGTCAGCTTTCACCAAGCGAATGGCAAGAAGTTGCTGACTGGACCGTGCAACAAGTGCGTGGGACCGTGCAGGCCGATATCTTGAAAGAAGATCAAGGACAAAACACGTGTATTTTCTCCATCAACTTTGCCCTGAAAATGATGGGGGATATTCAAGAGTTCTTCGTGCGTAAGAATGTGAAGAACTTCTATTCCGTCAGTATTTCGGGTTACCATATCGCGGAAGCTGGAGCGAATCCGATCAGTCAGCTGGCCTTCACCCTGAGCAATGGCTTCACTTTCGTGGAGTATTACTTGTCGCGCGGTTTGAATATCGACGATTTCGCCCCGAATCTGTCTTTCTTTTTTAGTAATGGTCTTGATCCTGAGTATGCGGTTTTAGGACGGGTGGCTCGCCGTATCTGGGCGATTGCGATGCGAGATCTGTACAAAGGCAACGATCGCTCGCAAAAGCTCAAATACCATATTCAAACCTCTGGCCGTTCGTTGCACGCTCAAGAAATCGATTTTAACGACATCCGTACCACCTTACAGGCTTTGCTGGCTCTTTATGATAACTGCAACAGCCTTCACACCAACGCCTACGATGAGGCCATCACGACGCCGACAGAGGAGTCCGTTCGTCGGGCCATGGCGATTCAGCTTATTATCAACCGTGAGTTTGGTGTCAGTAAAAACGAAAATCCCAATCAAGGCAGTTTCTTCTTAGAGGAATTGACGGATTTGCTGGAGGAAGCGGTCCTCAGTGAATTCAAACGCATCAATGAGCGCGGAGGAGTTCTTGGAGCCATGGAGACTCAATACCAACGCTCTCGTATCCAAGAGGAATCTTTGTACTACGAAAGATTAAAACATGATGGGACTTTTCCGATTATAGGTGTGAACACTTTCATAGATCCAAGGACTCTTCAGTCCGATTATGTTCGTCCCAAAATCGAGTTGGCTCGAGCTTCCTACGAAGAAAAAAATCAGCAATTGGAGAATGTGCGTAATTTCCAAAAAGAAGAGCGGACTCAAGCCGCGCAGGAGTTGAAAAATCTCAAAGCGGCCGTACTCAAAGGAGAGAATATCTTCGTGGCTTTGATGAAGGCGGCCCGCCACTGCAGTTTGTATCAAATGACAGAGGCTTTGTACGAAGTGGGTGGGCAATATCGGAGGAATTTATAAGCGCGTGATGTCAAATTGCACTGAGCTACGCAAAAAAGAGAACAGGAGCACTCAGCGAGCGTTCATCAATAACATGAAGCCGTTTTTTATTATGTAGAAATAAGACCCGCGCATTTTCGTATTTCTTTAAAAAAGAAGCTGCAGAAGACTTTTCAGATCTATTAGGGAGCTCCTCTTCTATAGGAAGCATACCCAGTCGTTTTCCACCTTGTTCTATGCAAAAAGGGAGGCGCGCTCCGCCACGGGTTAGAAAATGAAATTCTCGAGTCGTAGACCCTAATTGATAATACCACTGCGTTCTTAAGTTTCTATAAGCGAGCTGCTCGAGCTGATCCTTCTCAGTTTGCTGACCATCAAGCATAAAAAAAGACTCTGCCTGATCTTCCAAGTAAAAAATATCTCCTTTTTTGGTACCTTCAATTCTGAGTCGGCGTATAAGAAAAATGCCTTCAAAGGCCTGCAATAATTTCTTTTGTGTGACTGGGGACAAGCCAATTGCTTTTTGTGCCGCTGAATAGTTAAAATCCTGTCCTTGATTCTGTGCTATGTAACGAAAAAAATCTTGAATTTGCGAAAACGATAAATTTGTCGGATAGACCAACCTAACATCGCGATCTAATAAAGTTTGTAATTGCTCCTTAATTCGAAGATGTCGGAGGTTCTTATTTTGGATAAAGCAAACTCCTGGCAATCCACCGTGCTCGAAGTAGTAATTGTATTGTTTTTCGAGGCCGCTAATTTTACTGTTCGACAGAGATTGTGCTACTCGGTCCATCGTAGATAGATTTAAAATTGTCGTAATAGTTTGTGGAAGCTCCCGATGAGCCAACTCACTAATTGAAAAAGGAAGAAGTTCAAAATTCACTATTCGTCCTGTTAAAGATTCGCGAATAGCCTGACGACTGGTGAAACGAACGCTCCCTGAGAGAAGAAACTGTCCAGGGGATTTGTGGATGCGCACAAATTCTTTGAGAGCGGGAAATAAGGCGGGAGCCAATTGACACTCGTCAATACCTTGGAGGCTTTTTGGGTAATACTTAAGAAAATTTTCTGTCTCAAATTGAGCCTTGTTGAGTTCAGTTTTTTTATCCAAGGTTCTGTAGGTATCGCACATTTTCTCAAGGACTGTTGTTTTTCCAACTTGTCGATGCCCTAAAATTCCAACGAGTGGACTAAGATGAACCGCCTTTTCTATCATATTTTGAATATATCGCACTCTTAAATGAGCCATACCATCTCCGGGTGTAATAGATCTAGTATAAAGATTTTTATCGGTATTGTCAATTTTACATCCGATGTAAAATTGAGAAAGGCTAATATGATATTACATCGGATGTAAAAGTGGAAAATGGTACAAGACTCAGTCAGCCCTCTTTGACCATCATCTCTTTAGAGATCCTCCTGTCAGCGTGGGTGATGGCGTGATAACATCTTGAGATTTTGACTGATTCGAAGTAGGCTTCTATTAAATCTTCTTCGAAAAGGAAATGTTATGAAGTTCATTTTTTGTCTCTTCACTTTTATTTTGTTTTTGAGCGAATTTGACTCAGCCTTCGCCACCGAATCTGAATATATCGAAATTCATGAAGCTTTTTATCCGCGAATCGAATTGACCCTTGCGGGAGGCTTGGCGCTGCAAACCGGTTATCTGACAACAAAAGCTTCCCTAGGCACCTATATCTTTGGAGTGAACTTTGTGATGCCTGGCGGTTTAATGTCTTTTGACTGGCAGGGATTTCATGCCGATCACGATACGGGGGAGTTCCCTCTCAATAATAATAAAAGTGTGACCGTTTCCACCTTCTCTTTTATTCCCCATGTCCGGGTTTTTAACCATGAGGCATGGAATGCTTATGTCGGTCTTGGCTTTACGCAAGTGAGTCTTTATCAGACAAGTCCGGAGTATATGGTGGATTACGGGAGTTTTGTATTCTCCGGATTGCTGCGCTACGAGCTGAATAATAAGTGGTCTGTGTTGTATAAAACTCAATGGTACAATGTGAATAAAACTGAAAACGATCAGAAGACCAGCTTTGAAGTTTGGAATCACGCTATCGGAGCGGGATACAGTTTTTTCTAGAAAAATAGATGTAAAGTGCTGATTCTGGGATGGGAGAAAAAACTTAGGACTTTGGAAGTTAAATAAAAAACCGTTAAGCACTGTTAATCCCATAGAAACTGCTAAAGCCTTAGTTCTGAAGCTGAACGACAAGATCAAGGTTGAGAAGGCTTTTTTGTTTGGTTCAGGGGCCAGAGGTGAGCTTACGCCTGATTCTGATTTAGATATTTTGGTAGTTCTTAAGAATATTGAAGATATGAAGGCCGCTTACAAAGTTGTTGGGCAGAATCTTTTTTCTCCGATTGCTGTCGATTGGATATTTAAGGACGCAAAAAGTTTTGAAGAGAGAAAAGATTTTGGTGGGGTTTGCTTCGAAGCATTTCATCATGGAGTTCAAATATATGGTCAATAATTCAAAAAGATTGTTTAAAAAAGAGTTTGTAAAGTGGGCGTAGGATATAATTAAGGGATAGGCTCAGAAGAAAAAGATATAAGAAAAAAGCCAATCAGGGGTATTCTGGCGGTTTCTGTATTCAAGCCGAAATTCCTGGGCTTTGGAGGAGTAAGAAACTCCCCACTGCTGATGCCATAGAAAGCCTCCGGATTGATAAGCATAAAGATAGCGGACGTCCAAGAGGGAGCGAAAGTTCTGAGTCCACTGGGTGATAAGGATGTTTTCCACTCCCAAATACCCGGCGTAGTTTTCGTTTTCAGTCCTATTTTCACTGCGCCCCAGAAGCACCCAGCGGGCGGGGATTTTTAAAGAAAGATCAAAACTGGTGCCGCCTCCAAAATCCAAATAAGGCACTAGCTTTGGTCTCGTTCCTAGGTCGAGAGTCCAACTGAGCGGGTGATCTAATATATTTGTGGGCGAAGTGGCCAAGACATTTAAAAAAGTCCAATGAGCAAGGTCGAGATTCTTTTGTTGTGAAAAATAACGAAATTCAAAGCTCAAGGTTTCCAAATGAAAAAATGGCGCCAGGCCTGTGTCATGTGAAAGCAGATCGTGAAAAGCGCGGCGGAATTTAAAATCCAGATAATTGTGATGGTTTTCCTGTCCGTAACCGAAATACAGGGCCTTGGGGTTCTGACTGAGCAGGGGGGAGCTCGGTTTTGGAATACTCACTGGCTCGGTGATAAGGCCTAATTTTGACCGTTGAACCGCCAAGGCATACTTATCGTCCTTAAGTTCTTTTTGCTCTCGAAACTCTTTGATGGATAAGTAGCTCAAGCTGGCTTCCAGAGTCTCGGCTTTCTCTTTATTGGTGAGCTCCGCAGTGAAGTGAAATAACTGAGGTGATTTTGTGATGTTCGTGAGTTCCTCTTTCTGCTGGAGATTCAGTCCGGCATAACGACTGCGCCACTCCGCTTGCAAAGAAGAACGGCTTTTTTCATCCGCTAGAAGATCCTGCCGCGCAAGAACCTTCAGAGTGTCGAGGGGAATGACAAAGTCATGAAAGCTTTGGGCTAGATCCAGTTGAGGCCGCAAAACATTGAGAAGTTCTAAAATTTGGTAAGAGCAATTTTCGTCAGCGAAATAGTAGTAAGAAAAGCTGCCATCGAGTTCCAAGAGGTGATCGATCAAAAACTCAATGTCGTCAGTGGACAAGCTTAATTTGTATTCCCAAAGATCTCTTCCCTCGAGATTGATGTATTCGCGGATTTTCTGATGATAAGGCAACATCGAGTAGTTCCCAGGATAAAACCCCAACAACCCCTTAAGCGCAAAGAGGGCTCCGGAGTCATGACCCGTCAGGGCCGCATAGTTGATACCATAATCCAGCAATTCCAGTTCATGCAAATGATCGGGGTTATGGAGCCTGAGGAAAGTATGACCAAAGCTTGAACCGGGGCTATTTAGATCACTGGAGGCAAAAACAATATAAGCTTCCTCGGCGCCGAGTTGCTTTTTCCATTGGTCCCGATCGGGGCAGCCCCTCACATCTTCCGCGGCAAGGGGAAGGACAGATTTGAGCCAACGAGTGCGTGCAAGATAGCGGCATTGAGGTGAAGGTGATGAAGGAGCTGAAAACAAAGTATCAATAGTTGCCAAGAGTTCCGCTTGGGGATTGTCCGCGCCGTCCTGGGCAATAAAAAAATTTCCTTTGAGTTGCGAGTGATAAGTGCCATACCAGGATTTGTGATAGTGGCCAAGTTTTAACCATTGAGGATTTTCGAAGAGTTTTTGCGCCAGAATGATTTTTTTATATTCCTGCGTGCGCTCTGAAGAAAAGCCCCATACCCAGCATGGGGCGAATAAAAATATTAAGATCCAGTTATGTACCACGGCAAGCTTGTGAAACTTCGGAGTGTCCCGCCATCTCAGTATTTAAATTCTGAACCATATCCACAGGGCTTGTATTGGCACTGGGAAGAATATGGGAATAAGAAGACTGCGTGAACTGAGCAAAGGTCTTTTGAGAATCCTGAGAAGTGCAACCTTTTAGGAGAGCCAAGGTCGAAAGTTTTTCACCGTGACCTTGGGCCATTTCCCGTGAAAGCTCTTCTTGATTGATTTCCACGAAGTACTGGATTTGTTTGTCATTCATAACAATACCACTCGAAGAGCAACCTGAAGTCCCGAAGGTGATGCCCAAGGGTTGAGTAAATAAGAACGAATTCGTGGTCATTGCAAAAAGCTGTAAAAGCTTTGCATTTTTGGTGAAAATAATTCCACCTAGACCGCAACCCGCATCTCCCGCAAAAGCGGATGGGCTTAAAAAACACGCGCTTGATAGTAAAGCAATCCCCAATAGTTTTTTCATTGAAACCTCCTTGTATTCAATTAAAAAATGAATGTGGCCTTATAATTTGACCTTATGCTGACTTAATTAGCGGCAGAGATCAAAGATTTTCTCAGCGATGCGCACTCCATCACAGGCCGCCGATGTGATGCCGCCAGCATAACCGGCGCCTTCTCCGGCGGGAAAGAGTCCTTGGTGACTCAAGCTCTGAAGGCTTTCCTCATTCCGGGTCACACGAAGAGGACAACTGGTCCTTGATTCCACACCATAGAGTTGAGACTCCTCAGTGATAAAGCCTTTCATAGAGCGCTCGAACTTATTGAAGCCTTCTAAGATCCGTTTATGAATAAAGCTAGGGAGTAATTCATCCAAGCGCACCGCCTTGGTCCCTGAAGGACAAGAGCCAGGATGAACTTGGCCGATACGACCGCAAATAAAATCCATCATGTTTTGCGCCGGGAGTTCTTTGCTGCCGCCGACCGCTAAAACCGATTGGTAAGCTTGGGTTTCCAATTGTCGTCGCAGTTTGAGACCGCCAAAGATATCTTTTCCAAAATTCTTTTCATGATCCACGCTGACCACAATGGCGGCGTTGGCAAAAGGTGAATTGCGATTGTAGTTACTCATACCATTGCAAACGATGCCCTCAGCCTCGGTGCCACTGGAGAGCACATAACCCCCAGGGCACATACAGAAACTATAAACTCCAATATTGGTTTTATGATCATGATGGGCGAGTTTGTAATTTGCAGAACCCAACTTTGGATGTTCGGAAAAATCACGATATTGAATTTTATTTATGGCCTTCTGCGGATGCTCAATACGCAGTCCCATGGCAAAGGATTTGCCTTCGATAAAGACTTCTTTTTCCGCTAAATGCAGGAGCATATCTTCGGCTGAATGTCCCGTTGCTAAAACCACAAAGAGAGAGCGAATCTCCGTCCCATGTTCAGTTTTGACGCCCACAGTTTGTTTGTTTTCAAAGAGGATTTCCGTAACCTGAGTATTGAAATGGATCTCACAGCCGTTGGCACGTAAAAATTCGCGCATCTTAGGAATCACCCGACGAATTTTATCGGACCCTACGTGCGGATTCGCGAGCCATTGAATTTCAACCGGTGCTCCGAATTGCACCAGACGATTTAAGACATAGGGAATATGCGGAGATTTAATTCGTGTGATTAATTTTCCGTCAGAATAAAGCCCTGCGCCCCCTTCGCCGTAGCAGACATTGTTGCGACGATCGAGTTCCCCATAGCGCCAGTAGCGGTTGATGCCCTTGATGCGCTCCGAACTCTCGGAACCCCGTTCAAAAAGAATGCAGGGGATGCCACGCTCCACAAGTCGCAAAGCCGCGAAAAGACCGGCTGGACCCGAGCCCACAATCAAGGGTTTTTCCGTGACCCTTTTATGGATCTTTTCCACGGGGAAATTGTCAATTTTCAGGGTCTCATTTGTTTCCGCCACTTCCACAGTATAAACGAAGTGAACGTTACGGGATCGGCGCGCATCCACGCTTTGGCGCAGGATGCGGTAAGGCCCATGATCTGGCATCAGGTACTGTAATTTTTCCTCGAGATCCGCATCGATCGGCACTTCGAGATTCTGGAAAATCCGTGACATAGGTTAGGTATAGCATCACAATAAGCCCCATGTCAGCCATTACAAAATTTCTCCCTCGCAATCATCTCAGTTATTTTATCGGCAAGCTCGTTCACTGGAAGGGGCCGCGGATTTGGGCCGAATTCACCATTCGGCTTTTTGCTAAAGTTTATGGCATTAACTTGAAGGAAGCTGAAAAGCCCGTCAGCGGGTATCCCAGCCTGGGGGAGTTTTTTATTCGTCGCTTAAAGCCCGGGGCTCGCCCGTTGGCTGAGGCCGCAGCCGTTCACCCGGTCGATGGCCATATCAGCCAATCGGGCCGTATCCACAACGGTCGGCTGATTCAAGCCAAGGGGAAGGAGTACTTCCTACAAGATTTGTTGGCTCATTCCGAGGCCACAAAAACCTATCAAAATGGATTTTTTATCACCTACTATTTATGCCCCACCGACTATCACCGCGTGCATGCCCCTGTCAGTGGTTGGATTCGAAAAGTCACCCATGTGCCAGGGGAGTTGTGGCCGGTGAATAAATGGAGTGTGGAAAATGTCCATGATCTCATGTCCGTCAACGAGCGCATTATTGTGGAAATGGCCACTGACTTTGGCCCGACGAGCGTCGTGTTGGTGGGGGCGACCAATGTGGGGCAAATTGAATTGAGTTTCGATAGCGGCTTTCGCGGTAATCAACTCACTTTATCGAAAAACAGGGTGGTGGAGTACAAGACTCCGATTCCCATTGAAAAAGGCCAAGAATTAGGGATGTTCCGTATGGGGAGCACCGTGATCATGGTTTATGCCGAAGAGTTTGCGAACCGCTTCGCAGGAAAAATGAATCTCGACCTTTACGTGAAAGTAAATCAAGCTCTGACAAAATAAACTTTCAGCTAAATCTCTTAGGCCACCGGATAAGAGCATTCGTTGGTGGGTGTTTCAGAGAGGCTCACCCGCACCAACATGGGTAGTACCTGGCGGGCTTTGTCGTAAACCCATTTCGCCAAAAGCTCTGAGGTGGGATTTTCAAGCCCGGGGACTTCATTTAAGACGTGATGATCAAGCAAGCTCAAAATAGGTTTCATTTTCGCTTGGATCTCATTGTAATCGATGACCCAGCCCAAATGGGGGTCGAGGTCGTCGATCAAAGTCAGGACGATTTTAAAACTGTGTCCATGCATTCGTGAGCAGGGATGGTTTTTCTCAAGCTTTGGTAAAAAGCGAGCGGATTCAATTTGAAAATGCTGTTTGAGTTCGAATTTCATGCTATAGATGATAATACTATGTCTACAACCAGCTTACAATTGGCAAAACAAAATTTTAAATTTTCCTCCGCGCACTTTTTGATCTTTGATGAGAACTCTGCCGAGCGTTTGCACGGCCATAATTATCAAGTGCGGGTTGAAATCGGTATTCCTGATCCAGCGGCCATCAAGGGCACAGGCTTTTTTGTCGATTTCAATATCTTCAAGAAATACATTAAGTCCGCCTTGGATCGCTGGGATGAAAGGGTCCTCCTTCCGAAAGATCATCCAGAGATGAAGATCCAGGTCAAAGGGGCCGTTCTTGAAGTGAATTTTCGGGATCGTTTTTACGCTTTTCCAAAAAATGAAGTGGTGTTGTTGCCAATCACTAACACCAGCGTTGAACAGCTCTCCAGGCTCTTAGCGGAAGACTTCTTAAAAGAATTCAGCAGCCACAGCGTGAGCTTTATCAGCGTGTATGTGGAAGAGACTCCAGGGCAGGGCGCGACGACGAATGTGAAGTCGTCGCTGAGGTTCTAAGGAAATTAGTCTGACAATTGCGGAGTGTAGCGAGTTATAGACATAAGACCTGGTCTTTGAGTGTCGCTAATGACATTTTATTCAATCCTATCGCATACTAAATGATATGCGATTGATTTTATTCCTGGGGTTGACGGCGCCATTTTTTAGTTTTGAGTTTGCATATGCGCATACAAAGCCTGTTGATGAGCAGATTCAAGAGGTCAAAGAAGTTATTCAGCCTAGGGCTCCGTTCCCTAAAACACCGGCCGAGTCGACGGAAGGAGCTGTCGGCTGCTTGGAGTGCTTAGGGATAACTGTCGGCACTTCTCGTCCTCCTGCTAAATGCGATCTTAAGGGGGCACGTGACGATCTCAAACTGTTGCCCAAAGATTGGGGCTTAAAAGCGACGGGCGCAGATTTACTTCGCGATGAACCTCTGATGAAAAACCTCAAGTACGACCATGCGTTGGGAATTGTAGATACTGGACTTAAACTCCGAGGTAATCCGGAGGCCGGTCAAAAGTTAACAAGCACCTCCCCGGAAGAAGACGCCGGAATTTTTCACGGAAGCCATGTAACTGGAATTGCGGTATCTGATGCGCATGGAGTGAATCCGTATCTTGCAACCAAAGTCTTTCCTGTAGGTACGAACATGGGGGGCAAGACCACTAAGAGTGAAGATTTACTTAATTCACTTGAAAAAGCTGTGGACGATAAGTCTACTTTGGCGCCCCCTCCTCTTTCTCAAATTTTGGTCCCGATGTGAGGGTTTATGCGCCGGGCTCCAGGATCAAATCCTTAAATGGAGCCTATAATCCGAATTATTTTTCGACAAAATCATCGGTAATGATGGATGGAACGAGCATGGCGGCTCCCCACTTCGCCGCGGTTCTGACGACTCTTTCAAATCTTGCTCCTGAGCTTGATGCGGCAGCTATAGGGCAACTTATTAAATCCACTGCTATTAATCGTGGAACTGGACAAAAACCATTTTTATTCCTCAATGCGTACTTGGCATTTCAGACATTAGCAAATGCTCGAGACTGCCTTAAGACTTCTAAGTCAGCAGGTCAGTGTTTGACGGAAAGCCAACAAGCTGTGCAGCAGGCCGCCGTATTACCGCAAGTTCCAAAAGGGACAGCGTGCAACGATTGGCAGCTCTATTACACGGCCTTGCGAAAAGTATATTTTTTGACTCAGGGAAATAGGGGAGTTGTAAAAGCAATTGCTGAGCTCTTCGCTGGTGAAGATAAGCCCATCGCTGAGAAATTTCTATTCTTGAATCGCGACAGTCATGAGGTTCAGAGTTCCTTACTGAAAGACCATACAATTCCCGAACTTTATAAAGAGGAACAAACGCGGGCCATGGATTTCTTGACCGGCAAGCTCGATCTTGAAAAGGTCCTTGCTGGTTACGATCCATCTAAGTATGGAAGAGATGACTTCGAAAATTACACGGACGGCAAAGAAGCGCCTAAAAATAAACATCCTTTAGAGCTACTGCTGCCCATTAAAGAAAATTTTGGCGATTTTTTGAAATACTGTGAAGCCGATTTGAGGTCTGAAAAAAGTCAGGGACCCTGTCGTGACTATGTAGGCAATGCCCCACGCCAGTTCAAGGAAACGCTTATTGACCGTCTTTTGCAAAGAGATCCGCCATCCACAAATTCCTCGATTTTGAATGGCCTCAACTTTGGTTACGACAAGGCTTATGATGAGAAAGTGCAGGGGCTTTATCAGAAAGCAGTTAAGATCTGTTTGCAAGGATCCTTATGCAAACAAAATGATCTGGCATCATTCTTCAGTAGCTCTTTTGTTACAAGAGAGCAAAAGGAAAGGTTAAGTCAGACGATCCTTGCCCGCGCAAAAAAAGGTGACTTTGGTGATGATCTAAGCTCAGGACAAAAGGATGCATTCATCACTTACTGGCGAACAATGACAGAGCTTGGTGATTCCTCTAAAACCGATACAGCGAAAGCGAACCGATTGAAAGAAGATTTGCTCCAGCAAGAGACTCTACAAAACTATGGATTGAAGACTTCGGTGAAAGCGGACGAGTCAGAGGCCGCTACTCTCTTGCGCTATTCTTCAATACTTGCAAAAGAGGGCTATCAGCCCAAGGATCTTAGGGCGCAAATCGAACAAGCAATCGTCAAATCTCAAGACTTTAAAGTTTTTATTAAAGAAGGCGACACGCTTCGTGAATCGCTCAAACGAATTGCAAATTCAGATTCGGCCAATGAATTCGCGGCCTATTTGTCTGGGCCAGGCAACTTCACTAAGATGCGCCAGGGTCTCCGAGGTACCAGTGAATTTTCATCAATGGT
The DNA here is from genome assembly GCA_036559425.1 of Pseudobdellovibrionaceae bacterium. Taxonomy (GTDB): domain Bacteria; phylum Bdellovibrionota; class Bdellovibrionia; order Bdellovibrionales; family Bdellovibrionaceae; genus JACMRP01. Next base: position 20,991 of record DATBTE010000399.1, read on the forward strand.
CTCAAGACTGTTAAAAAGTGAAAAGGTGGACCAGAAACATAAAGAACAATTGTTGGCTGAACTAAAGCAGGCCGTAAAGAGCAAAGAGGTGGAAAGCGAATTCGTTTTTTATTCTATTTTAAAGGACAATACCGAGGAGCCATTAGTAAAGGCATGGGTTGATGAAATTAAAACTTCAACTGGTGCGGCACAATATCCAGGGATGGCTCAAGCGATGTTATGGGCATCTGCACAACTGGATCGTCCAACGCCCGAGTTTGAAAAGTTGCTAAAAGCCAATAAATCAGAGTCGTCAGAATGGATTTTTATTGCGAATCCAAAACTATCGGCAGAAAACACAACGGCTGATCGACTTATTCACAGCACCTTTGATCGTATTATTAAAAATGCTAAGGGAATGGATGATACAAAATTACTTGTTTGGCAGTGGATCGAAATTCTTGATGGAAAATCAATGGACAAATTTGGTCCAACAGTCGTCAAAGCGCTCCCCAGCCTCCTGACGGCCAAAACAGTTCCTGTGGAACGTCTTTATCACTTTGTGCAAAAGCTTGTCGAGAACGAAGGTGCGAACCGAGAGTTGATGCAACAAACCATTGATACGTTGAGACCCTTTATACGTAACGAGAAGTTTCTATGGAGAGCAAATGATACGAATATTCAAACGAAGAAGCAGTTTGAAGAGTTTGAATCCGCTGGTTTTGATCGGGGCGCATCTATCTTATGGAAGGCTTATATTTTGCTAAATGATTCGAAAGCGGGAAGAAAAATATTGAAAGACCACCCAGTTTGGCAAGAACTTAAGGGGCTTGCGAAAGAGAAAATGCGTGTTGATATCCCAGTATATTCTAGTTCCCTCACTGCAGATTCTGCATCTATTCCTGAACCCATGGTTCCTTTTTATGTTGGAAAAGTTCAAGAACAGCTTAGAACATTGACAGATAGCACCCAATTCATGGGTCAGCTGGACAAGTTTAAAACAGAAATTATCAGTAGTCCGGAATTAATCGCACCTGTAATAAAGCGCATGGGCGATCTAAAGGAGGGCTCTGAGGCCTATCGCTATCTTGGAGCTTTGATCGTGGATTTTGCAAAAAGGAGCCAACAGAATGCGCGCTTTATTTTGAGCAAGTTGGGCGCCATGAACCCAACGTATTATCATGATCCGT